>NZ_CP015600.1:5128289-5456579 GCF_001647715.1 Pseudomonas antarctica | reverse complement strand
TGAGGTCGCCTCTCTTTATACAGGCCTCGATTTGCGGAAGAACTACTGATGCGTTATCCGATCTGGCGCGTTGGCGTCTTTATAGCCGCGGCGATATGGCCATTTTTCTGGCTGTATGAGGCGTGGAGCTCTGTGCTCGGGCCGGATCCCGGGAAAGTGTTGATGGATCGACTGGGGCTTGGAACGTTGATTCTGTTGCTGATCACGCTGTGCATGACGCCACTGCAGAAACTCAGCGGGTGGGCGGGGTGGATAGCCGTCCGCCGACAGTTGGGGCTCTGGTGTTTTGCGTATGTGGCTCTGCACCTGGCGGCTTATTGTGTGTTCATCCTTGGACTTGATTGGTCGCAATTTGGTGTAGAGCTGCGCAAGCGGCCTTACATTATTGTGGGCGCGCTGGGTTTTCTCTGTTTATTGGTGCTGGCGGTGACGTCAAATCGTTATAGCCAGCGTCGGCTCGGCAGCCGTTGGAAGAAGCTGCATCGTCTGGTGTATGTGATTCTTGGGCTTGGTTTGCTGCATATGCTTTGGATCGTGCGGGCCGACCTGAAGGAGTGGGCTATCTATGCATCTATAGGCGCGTTGCTTTTGCTCTTGCGGATTCCACCAGTGATGCGTCGAATTCCCCGCCTTATTGCGAAAAAACCACTTTCTACGACAAAAGCGTAATTAGCGCTTGACGGCAAATTCTGGAAGTCTATAATTCGCCCCACTTCCGGCGCAGTCGAAACGGAAAACTCCTTGGTAAACAAAGAGTTATGCAGAGTTCGACAGCGAGTTGCTTCAGTTCATCGAAGCCCAGAAGGAGTTGGTAGGGCAGTGTTGTTTGGCTCTATTAACGTTTCGATCCTCTCGGTCGAAAGCGGAGAAAAAGAGGTGTTGACAGCAGCGTGTAACGCTGTAGAATTCGCCTCCCGCTAACGAGAGATCGGAAGCGCAAGTGGTTGAAGTTGTTGAAGAATTCTTCGAAAACTTCTGAAAATAATCACTTGACAGCAAATGAGGCTGCTGTAGAATGCGCGCCTCGGTTGAGACGAAAGATCTTAACCAACCGCTCTTTAACAACTGAATCAAGCAATTCGTGTGGGTGCTTGTGGAGTCAGACTGATAGTCAACAAGATTATCAGCATCACAAGTTACTCCGCGAGAAATCAAAGATGTAACCAACGATTGCTGAGCCAAGTTTAGGGTTTCTTAAAAACCCAAAGATGTTTGAACTGAAGAGTTTGATCATGGCTCAGATTGAACGCTGGCGGCAGGCCTAACACATGCAAGTCGAGCGGTAGAGAGAAGCTTGCTTCTCTTGAGAGCGGCGGACGGGTGAGTAATGCCTAGGAATCTGCCTGGTAGTGGGGGATAACGTTCGGAAACGGACGCTAATACCGCATACGTCCTACGGGAGAAAGCAGGGGACCTTCGGGCCTTGCGCTATCAGATGAGCCTAGGTCGGATTAGCTAGTTGGTGAGGTAATGGCTCACCAAGGCGACGATCCGTAACTGGTCTGAGAGGATGATCAGTCACACTGGAACTGAGACACGGTCCAGACTCCTACGGGAGGCAGCAGTGGGGAATATTGGACAATGGGCGAAAGCCTGATCCAGCCATGCCGCGTGTGTGAAGAAGGTCTTCGGATTGTAAAGCACTTTAAGTTGGGAGGAAGGGCATTAACCTAATACGTTAGTGTTTTGACGTTACCGACAGAATAAGCACCGGCTAACTCTGTGCCAGCAGCCGCGGTAATACAGAGGGTGCAAGCGTTAATCGGAATTACTGGGCGTAAAGCGCGCGTAGGTGGTTTGTTAAGTTGGATGTGAAATCCCCGGGCTCAACCTGGGAACTGCATTCAAAACTGACTGACTAGAGTATGGTAGAGGGTGGTGGAATTTCCTGTGTAGCGGTGAAATGCGTAGATATAGGAAGGAACACCAGTGGCGAAGGCGACCACCTGGACTAATACTGACACTGAGGTGCGAAAGCGTGGGGAGCAAACAGGATTAGATACCCTGGTAGTCCACGCCGTAAACGATGTCAACTAGCCGTTGGGAGCCTTGAGCTCTTAGTGGCGCAGCTAACGCATTAAGTTGACCGCCTGGGGAGTACGGCCGCAAGGTTAAAACTCAAATGAATTGACGGGGGCCCGCACAAGCGGTGGAGCATGTGGTTTAATTCGAAGCAACGCGAAGAACCTTACCAGGCCTTGACATCCAATGAACTTTCTAGAGATAGATTGGTGCCTTCGGGAACATTGAGACAGGTGCTGCATGGCTGTCGTCAGCTCGTGTCGTGAGATGTTGGGTTAAGTCCCGTAACGAGCGCAACCCTTGTCCTTAGTTACCAGCACGTAATGGTGGGCACTCTAAGGAGACTGCCGGTGACAAACCGGAGGAAGGTGGGGATGACGTCAAGTCATCATGGCCCTTACGGCCTGGGCTACACACGTGCTACAATGGTCGGTACAGAGGGTTGCCAAGCCGCGAGGTGGAGCTAATCCCACAAAACCGATCGTAGTCCGGATCGCAGTCTGCAACTCGACTGCGTGAAGTCGGAATCGCTAGTAATCGCGAATCAGAATGTCGCGGTGAATACGTTCCCGGGCCTTGTACACACCGCCCGTCACACCATGGGAGTGGGTTGCACCAGAAGTAGCTAGTCTAACCTTCGGGAGGACGGTTACCACGGTGTGATTCATGACTGGGGTGAAGTCGTAACAAGGTAGCCGTAGGGGAACCTGCGGCTGGATCACCTCCTTAATCGACGACATCAGCTGCTCCATAAGTTCCCACACGAATTGCTTGATTCATTGAAGAAGACGATAAGAAGCAGCCCGAAATTGGGTCTGTAGCTCAGTTGGTTAGAGCGCACCCCTGATAAGGGTGAGGTCGGCAGTTCGAATCTGCCCAGACCCACCAATTTTGTGTGGGAAACGCCTGTAGAAATACGGGGCCATAGCTCAGCTGGGAGAGCGCCTGCCTTGCACGCAGGAGGTCAACGGTTCGATCCCGTTTGGCTCCACCACTACTGCTTCTGAAGTTTTGAAAGCTTAGAAATGAGCATTCCATCGTTAAGGTGGTGAATGTTGATTTCTAGTCTTTGATTAGATCGTTCTTTAAAAATTTGGGTATGTGATAGAAAGATAGACTGAACGTTACTTTCACTGGTAACGGATCAGGCTAAGGTAAAATTTGTGAGTTACTCGTAATTGAGTATTATCGAATTTTCGGCGAATGTTGTCTTCACAGTATAACCAGATTGCTTGGGGTTATATGGTCAAGTGAAGAAGCGCATACGGTGGATGCCTTGGCAGTCAGAGGCGATGAAAGACGTGGTAGCCTGCGAAAAGCTTCGGGGAGTCGGCAAACAGACTTTGATCCGGAGATGTCTGAATGGGGGAACCCAGCCATCATAAGATGGTTACCTTACACTGAATACATAGGTGTATGGAGCGAACCAGGGGAACTGAAACATCTAAGTACCCTGAGGAAAAGAAATCAACCGAGATTCCCTTAGTAGTGGCGAGCGAACGGGGACTAGCCCTTAAGTGGCTTTGAGATTAGCGGAACGCTCTGGAAAGTGCGGCCATAGTGGGTGATAGCCCTGTACGCGAAAATCTCTTAGTCATGAAATCGAGTAGGACGGAGCACGAGAAACTTTGTCTGAATATGGGGGGACCATCCTCCAAGGCTAAATACTACTGACTGACCGATAGTGAACTAGTACCGTGAGGGAAAGGCGAAAAGAACCCCGGAGAGGGGAGTGAAATAGATCCTGAAACCGTATGCGTACAAGCAGTGGGAGCCCACTTTGTTGGGTGACTGCGTACCTTTTGTATAATGGGTCAGCGACTTATTTTCAGTGGCGAGCTTAACCGAATAGGGGAGGCGTAGCGAAAGCGAGTCTTAATAGGGCGTCTAGTCGCTGGGAATAGACCCGAAACCGGGCGATCTATCCATGGGCAGGTTGAAGGTTGGGTAACACTAACTGGAGGACCGAACCGACTACCGTTGAAAAGTTAGCGGATGACCTGTGGATCGGAGTGAAAGGCTAATCAAGCTCGGAGATAGCTGGTTCTCCTCGAAAGCTATTTAGGTAGCGCCTCATGTATCACTGTAGGGGGTAGAGCACTGTTTCGGCTAGGGGGTCATCCCGACTTACCAAACCGATGCAAACTCCGAATACCTACAAGTGCCGAGCATGGGAGACACACGGCGGGTGCTAACGTCCGTCGTGAAAAGGGAAACAACCCAGACCGTCAGCTAAGGTCCCAAAGTTATGGTTAAGTGGGAAACGATGTGGGAAGGCTTAGACAGCTAGGAGGTTGGCTTAGAAGCAGCCACCCTTTAAAGAAAGCGTAATAGCTCACTAGTCGAGTCGGCATGCGCGGAAGATGTAACGGGGCTCAAACCATACACCGAAGCTACGGGTATCACGTAAGTGATGCGGTAGAGGAGCGTTCTGTAAGCCTGTGAAGGTGAGTTGAGAAGCTTGCTGGAGGTATCAGAAGTGCGAATGCTGACATGAGTAACGACAATGGGTGTGAAAAACACCCACGCCGAAAGACCAAGGTTTCCTGCGCAACGTTAATCGACGCAGGGTTAGTCGGTCCCTAAGGCGAGGCTGAAAAGCGTAGTCGATGGAAAACAGGTTAATATTCCTGTACTTCTGGTTATTGCGATGGAGGGACGGAGAAGGCTAGGCCAGCTTGGCGTTGGTTGTCCAAGTTTAAGGTGGTAGGCTGGAATCTTAGGTAAATCCGGGATTCTAAGGCCGAGAGCTGATGACGAGTCATCTTTTAGATGACGAAGTGGTTGATGCCATGCTTCCAAGAAAAGCTTCTAAGCTTCAGGTAACCAGGAACCGTACCCCAAACCGACACAGGTGGTTGGGTAGAGAATACCAAGGCGCTTGAGAGAACTCGGGTGAAGGAACTAGGCAAAATGGCACCGTAACTTCGGGAGAAGGTGCGCCGGTGAGGGTGAAGGACTTGCTCCGTAAGCTCATGCCGGTCGAAGATACCAGGCCGCTGCGACTGTTTATTAAAAACACAGCACTCTGCAAACACGAAAGTGGACGTATAGGGTGTGACGCCTGCCCGGTGCCGGAAGGTTAATTGATGGGGTTAGCTAACGCGAAGCTCTTGATCGAAGCCCCGGTAAACGGCGGCCGTAACTATAACGGTCCTAAGGTAGCGAAATTCCTTGTCGGGTAAGTTCCGACCTGCACGAATGGCGTAACGATGGCGGCGCTGTCTCCACCCGAGACTCAGTGAAATTGAAATCGCTGTGAAGATGCAGTGTATCCGCGGCTAGACGGAAAGACCCCGTGAACCTTTACTATAGCTTTGCACTGGACTTTGAATTTGCTTGTGTAGGATAGGTGGGAGGCTTTGAAGCGTGGACGCCAGTTCGCGTGGAGCCAACCTTGAAATACCACCCTGGCAACTTTGAGGTTCTAACTCAGGTCCGTTATCCGGATCGAGGACAGTGTATGGTGGGTAGTTTGACTGGGGCGGTCTCCTCCTAAAGAGTAACGGAGGAGTACGAAGGTGCGCTCAGACCGGTCGGAAATCGGTCGTAGAGTATAAAGGCAAAAGCGCGCTTGACTGCGAGACAGACACGTCGAGCAGGTACGAAAGTAGGTCTTAGTGATCCGGTGGTTCTGTATGGAAGGGCCATCGCTCAACGGATAAAAGGTACTCCGGGGATAACAGGCTGATACCGCCCAAGAGTTCATATCGACGGCGGTGTTTGGCACCTCGATGTCGGCTCATCACATCCTGGGGCTGAAGCCGGTCCCAAGGGTATGGCTGTTCGCCATTTAAAGTGGTACGCGAGCTGGGTTTAGAACGTCGTGAGACAGTTCGGTCCCTATCTGCCGTGGACGTTTGAGATTTGAGAGGGGCTGCTCCTAGTACGAGAGGACCGGAGTGGACGAACCTCTGGTGTTCCGGTTGTCACGCCAGTGGCATTGCCGGGTAGCTATGTTCGGAATAGATAACCGCTGAAAGCATCTAAGCGGGAAACTAGCCTCAAGATGAGATCTCACTGGGACCTTGAGTCCCCTGAAGGGCCGTCGAAGACTACGACGTTGATAGGTTGGGTGTGTAAGCGCTGTGAGGCGTTGAGCTAACCAATACTAATTGCCCGTGAGGCTTGACCATATAACACCCAAGCAATTTGCATGCTCCGAGCTGAAAAGCGAAAGAGACCAGATTGCGGTGTGTGAAGACGATAGAACCGAAAGTTCGAATCTCACAAAACACCGAAAGCTGTCACATACCCAATTTGCTGAAGCGAGGCCAGCTGGCCACGACTCAGTACCCGAATTTCTTGACGACCATAGAGCATTGGAACCACCTGATCCCATCCCGAACTCAGCAGTGAAACGATGCATCGCCGATGGTAGTGTGGGGTTTCCCCATGTGAGAGTAGGTCATCGTCAAGATTAAATTCCAAAACCCCTGTTTGCTAACGCAGACAGGGGTTTTGTTTTGGGCGGTCGAAAAGTGCAAAGGGGCTTATTGCGGCCGCCTACAGTGCTAAAGTCCATGCCTCGATTTTGCTTTTCCCAAGGAAGCCGTTATGCCGGATGCGACGTCTCTCAGCGCTGGATTTATGGTGGTTCACGGCAACCGTCTGGACGAACTGCGCAGCCTGGTCGTCAGCTGGATGCGTCGTTATCCGCTGGCCCCCCTGGAAAACGAAATCGCGCTGGTCCAAAGCAACGGCATTGCCCAATGGCTCAAGTTGGCTTTGGCCGAAGACCCCGAAGAAGATGATATGGGCGGCTGCGGCATCGCCGCCGCTATCGACGTGCAACTTCCCGGCAGCTTTATGTGGCAGCTCTATCGCATGGTCCTGGGTAAGGATGAAATCCCGCCCAAGTCTCTGCTTGATAAAGCCCCACTGACCTGGCGCCTGATGCGCCTTCTACCAGAGCTCATCGATCAAGCGCATTTCGAGCCGCTGCAGCGTTTCCTCACCCACGACACTGACCTGCGCAAACGCTATCAACTCGCAGAGCGGTTGGCCGACTTGTTCGACCAGTATCAGGTCTACCGCGCCGACTGGCTGGAAGACTGGGCCGCCGGCCGTCACCAACTGCGCAACGGTCGAGGCGAGTCCAAGCCACTAAACCCAGCGAACTGCTGGCAAGCAGAGTTATGGCGTGCACTGCTACTGGATGTAGGTGAAGAGGGCATGGCTGAAAGCCGCGCCGGTGTTCATCAGCGTTTCATTGAACGGATCAACACCCTCGAAAAAGCCCCCCAAGGCCTGCCGTCCCGAGTGATTGTTTTCGGCATTTCCTCTTTGCCCGCACAGGCGCTGGAAGCGCTCGCTGGCCTGGCGAGATTCAGCCAAGTCTTGTTGTGCGTACACAACCCTTGCCGCCACCATTGGTCTGACATCGTCGCGGACAAAGACCTGCTGCGTAACGAGTACAAACGCCAAGCGCGCAAAGTCGGAATGCCGGTCACCATCGACCCGCAAACCCTGCACCAGCACGCGCACCCGCTGCTCGCCGCTTGGGGCAAACAGGGCCGGGACTACATCAGCCTGCTGGACAGTTACGACGACCCCAACAGCTACCGCGCCGCCTTCCGTGACGGGCGCATCGACCTGTTCAGCGAAAGCGAACCGACCACGCTGCTCAACCAGTTGCAGGATGACATTCTCGAACTGCGCCCACTCAACGAAACGCGTGAGCTGTGGCCCGGCGTCGACCTCAATAACGACAGCTCCATCCGCTTCCACATTGCCCACAGCGCCCAACGCGAAGTGGAAATTCTCCACGACCAACTGCTCCAACGCTTCAGTGCCGACCCTACGCTGCGCCCGCGCGACATCATCGTCATGGTCCCCGACGTTGACAGCTACGCACCGCATATTCGCGCCGTGTTCGGCCAACTGGAAAGAACTGACCCACGCTTTATCCCCTTCACCCTTACCGACCAGGGCCAGCGCGGCCGCGACCCTCTGCTGATCGCCGTCGAACACTTGTTGAAACTCCCGGACAGCCGCTTCCCGGTGAGCGAAATTCTCGACCTGCTCGACGTTCCTGCGTTGCGCGAACGTTTCGCGATCAAGGAGCGCGACCTGCCCACACTGCACCGCTGGATCGAAGGCGCCGGCATCCGTTGGGGCCTTAACGCCGAGCAACGTGCCGGCCTGGGCTTGCCAAACGAGCTGGAGCAAAACAGTTGGCGATTCGGCTTGCGCCGCATGTTGTTGGGCTATGCCGTCGGCACCGGCGCGGCCTGCGATGGTATCGAGCCCTATGATGAAATCGGTGGTCTCGATGCCGCATTGATTGGCCCGCTGGTCGCCTTGCTGGATGCATTGAATGACGCGCATCAAGCCTTGTCCCAACCAGCGCCTCCAACAGAGTGGGGCGCGCGCCTGCAGCGCCTGATGCAGTTATTCTTCCTGCCCAGCAGTGAACATGACGACTACCTCCTCGGCCAACTCGAACAACTCAGAGAGACTTGGCTAGAGACCTGCGAGTCCGTCGGCCTACAAGACGAGTTACCTCTCACCGTAGTCCGCGAAGCCTGGCTGGCCGGCCTGGACCAAGGCCGCCTGTCCCAGCGCTTCCTCGCAGGCGCTGTCAATTTCTGCACACTGATGCCTATGCGCGCCATTCCGTTCAAGCTTGTCTGCCTGTTGGGTATGAACGACGGCGACTACCCGCGCGCCCAACCGCCGTTGGACTTCGACCTGATGGGCAGCGACTACCGCCCCGGCGACCGTTCACGCCGTGAAGACGACCGCTACCTGCTGCTCGAAGCCCTGCTGTCAGCCCGCGACCAGCTGTATATCAGTTGGGTCGGCCGCAGCATCCGTGACAACAGCGACCGCCCGGCCTCCGTACTGATTGGCCAACTGCGCGATCATCTCGCCAGCGGATGGCACAACGCACAAGCAGAAGAACCGCTGCTGGAAGCGATGACCCAGGAGCACCCACTCCAACCGTTCAGCGCACGCTACTTCCATGCCGGCGACCCACTGTTCAGCTACGCACGTGAGTGGCAGTTGCTCCACGAAGCGTCCGATGTCCCCACACAAGAACACGAACTGGCGCCACACCAACAAGAAGAACCCTTGAGCCTTGGCCAGTTGCAGGATTTCCTACGCAACCCAGTCAAACATTTCTTCAGCCAGCGTCTGAAAGTGTTCTTCGAAGCCGCTGAAGTGCCTCTGGCCGATGAAGAGCCCTTCGTCCTCGATGCGCTGCAACGCTACAGCCTCAGCGACAGCCTGCTGAACGCCGCGCTGACCCAGCCCGATCACGTGGATCAGGCCCTACACGCCCAGGCGCTGCGCCTGCAAGGCAGTGGCCTGTTGCCAATGGTCGGTTTTGGCGAGTGCCTGCGTAACGAACTGATCGAGCCATTGCCCGATTTGCTGCAGCGTTATCAACACTTACTGGCGCTGTGGCCTACTCCACAAACAACCGCCGAGCCGATCAGTTTTGAGCACCAAGGTCTGCAGCTGGAAGGCTGGATCAGTGGCCTGCATGGGCGCAGTGATGGCGGGTTGCTAAGTGTGACCACCATTCCCAACAGCATCGGCTCAATCAAGACCCGCAAGTGGCATCGCCTGATTCGCCCATGGGTCAATCACGTCGTTGCCTGCGCCTGCGGCCTGCCACTCAGCACCGGCTTGGTCGCGAGTGACGACACCTTGTTACTGGGCCCACTGGATACATCCAATGCTCAGGAAATCCTCGGCAACCTACTGCTGGCCTGGCACACCGGCATGCGAAAACCGCTCCCCGTGGCCGTGAAAACCGCCTTTGCCTGGCTCGGCCAAACCGACCCCGTCAAGGCCCAGGCCGCCGCGAGCAAAGCCTACGAAGGCGACGGCCTGACCACCGACGGCGAACGACGAGAAACCCCGGCGCTCACCCGCCAGTTCCCCGACTACGCCACCCTGGTAGCCAGCGAAGAATTCGAAGGTTGGTGCGAAACCCTGTATCGCCCGTTGCTCAACGCCCCCTGGCGATCGCTCACCCGTGAGGAGGCCAGCGCATGATCGGCAAACCTTTAGCCCTGGCCTTCCCGCTAAAAGGCAGCCAGCTGATTGAAGCCAGCGCCGGCACCGGCAAGACCTTTACCATTTCCGCCCTGTATTTGCGCCTGGTGCTTGGCCATGGGGGTGATGAGTCCGGCTTCGGTCGCGAACTGCTGCCACCGCAAATCCTTGTGGTGACCTTCACCGACGCGGCCACCAAAGAGCTGCGCGAACGCATCCGTATCCGCCTCGCCGAGGCGGCGCGTTTTTTCCGCGA
Organism: Pseudomonas antarctica; assembly: GCF_001647715.1. NCBI lineage: Bacteria > Pseudomonadati > Pseudomonadota > Gammaproteobacteria > Pseudomonadales > Pseudomonadaceae > Pseudomonas > Pseudomonas antarctica. Next base: position 5,446,291 of record NZ_CP015600.1, on the reverse strand, counting down.
CGAAATCGACCAGCCTGACGCCCTGATCGCCGACCTGCGCGATCAATACCGCCCCGAGCAATGGCCTGCCTGCGCCAACCGTCTGGACATCGCCGCCCAATGGATGGACGAAGCGGCCGTCTCGACCATCCACAGTTGGTGCCAGCGCATGCTGCGCGAACACGCGTTCGACAGCGGCAGCCTGTTCACCCAGACCCTGGAAACCGACCACAGCGACCTGCTCGGCGAAGTGCTGCGCGACTACTGGCGGCTGTTCTGCTACCCGATGCATGACGACGCACTCAATTGGGTACGCAAAAACTGGAGCGGCCCCGCCGCGCTGATGCCGCGCGTGCGTGCGCTGTTCGGCAGCGAACGGCCTACTGACGAAACCCGCGAGCCAGCCGAGCTGATCAACGCTTGCCTGCAAGAGCGCCGCGAAGCGCTGGTCACCCTCAAGGCACCCTGGCAACAATGGGCCGCCGAGCTGCGTGATATCTGCCTGCAGGCCGTGGCCGCCAAAGCCGTCGACGGCCGCAAGATGCAAGCGCGTTACTTCGAGCCCTGGTTCGAAAAGATCAGTGCCTGGGCCGCTGACGAAACCCTCGAGCAGTTGGACATCGGCACCGGCTTCACCCGCCTCACGCCCGACGGCATGGCCGAAGCCTGGAAGGGCGAACCGCCGCGCCACCCTGGCATTGACGCCATGGCCAGTCTCAAAGCCAGCCTCGATGCCTTGCCAACGCCCGACGCTGCGGTGTTGCAACACGCCGCCGGCTGGGTGGGTAAACGTTTCGAAGAAGAAAAACGCCGTCGTGCCGAAATGGGCTTCGACGACATGCTGATTCGCCTCAACGCCGCCCTGCAAGCCGAAGGCGGCGAGCGTCTGGCCAGTGTGATCCGCGAGCAGTTCCCCGTGGCGCTGATCGATGAATTCCAGGACACCGACCCGGTGCAATACAGCATCTTCGACAGCATCTACCGCATCGAAGAAAACCACCTCGACAGTGGCCTGTTCCTGATTGGTGACCCCAAGCAGGCGATCTACGCTTTCCGCGGTGCCGACATCTACACCTACTTGCGCGCCCGCCAGTCCACCGCTGGCCGCCATCACACCCTGGGCACCAACTTCCGCTCCAGCCATGCGATGGTCGAGGCGGTGAACCACGTGTTCCAACGCGCGGAAACCGGCCGTGGTGCGTTCCTGTTCCGCGAGCCGAATGGCGACAACCCGGTGCCGTTCCACTCGGTGTTATCCCAAGGCCGTAAAGAGCAACTGCAGGTCGATGGTCAAACGCTGCCGGCGATGAACCTCTGGCACCTGCCCACCGACCAGCCGATTTCCAACGCGGTGTATCGCCAGCAACTGGCTGCCGCCTGCGCCACGCAAATCGTCGCGTTACTCAATGGCGGACAGCAACGCACTGCCGGTTTCCTACAAGAGGATGGCAGTTTCAAAGGCGTACTCCCGTCAGACATCGCCATCCTGGTGCGCGACGGCAAGGAAGCTCAAGCCGTGCGCGCTGAGTTGGCCGCCCGTGGCGTGCGCAGCGTGTACCTGTCCGACAAAGACTCCGTCTTCGCCGCCCAGGAAGCCCATGACCTGCTGGCCTGGCTCAAGGCCTGCGCCGAACCGGACGTCGAGCGCCCGCTGCGCGCCGCCCTGGCCTGCGTCACCTTGAACCTCTCATTGCCGGAACTGGAACGTCTGAATCAGGACGAACTGGCGTGGGAAACCCGCGTGATGCAGTTCCGTGGCTACCGTGCAATCTGGCGCACCCAAGGCGTGCTGCCGATGCTGCGGCGCCTGCTCCACGATTTCAAACTGCCGCAAACCCTGATCGCCCGCAGCGATGGCGAACGTGTGCTGACCAACCTGCTGCACCTCAGCGAACTGCTGCAACAGGCCGCGTCGGAACTGGACGGCGAACAAGCGCTGATCCGCCATTTGGCCGAACACTTGGCGCTGTCTGGTCAGGCCGGTGAAGAACAGATCCTGCGCCTGGAAAGCGATGAGCAACTGGTCAAAGTGGTCACCATTCACAAGTCCAAAGGCCTGGAATACGACCTGGTGTTTTTGCCCTTTATCTGCTCGGCCAAACCGGTGGATGGCAGCCGATTGCCGCTGCATTACCACGACGAACACGGCAAATCCCACGTCAGCCTGCGGCCCAGCGCCGAGTTGATCGCCCAGGCCGACGATGAGCGCCTGGCCGAAGACCTGCGCTTGTTCTACGTTGCACTGACCCGCGCCAAACATGCCTGCTGGCTCGGCATTGCCGACCTTAAGCGTGGCAATACCAACAGCTCCGTCTTGCACCTGTCAGCGCTGGGTTATCTGCTCGGCGCCGGCGCATCGCTCGGCGAATCCGCCGGCCTGGCGCGCTGGCTGCTGGACTTGCAGGAAGGCTGCGCAGCCATCCACTACGCCCACGTGCCCGACGCGCTAGACATCCTGTTCCACCCGCCGCGCAACGAAGCCACCTTGCTCGCGCCCTTGCTGCCCAAGCGCAAGGCTGCCGAGAACTGGTGGATCGCCTCCTACAGTGCATTGCGCATTGGCGACAGCATGAGCGCCGCCCCCCTCGAAGCGCCGGAAAACCCACAGGCCCAGAAGCTGTTCGATGACGAACGCCTCGACCCTGATGCTCCGCGCGAAGTGGCGGCGTCCGGCGGTGACATTCACCGTTTCCCACGTGGCCCTAATCCGGGGACTTTCCTCCACGGCCTGTTGGAATGGGCGGGTGAGGAGGGCTTCAACGTGACACCCGAGGCCATCGAAAAAGCCGTGGGCGCGCGCTGCAACCGGCGCAATTGGGAAGGTTGGATCGTCACCCTCAGCGGTTGGCTGGGCCATCTGCTGCAAACCCCGCTGCCTGTGGATAACGACCACGTCACCCTGAGCAGCCTGCAGCAGTACCAGATTGAAATGGAGTTCTGGTTCGCCAGCCACAAGGTCGACGTGCTCGCCCTCGACAAGTTGGTATGCCAGCAGACCCACAATGGTGTGTCCCGGGTCGCCGCCGAACCGGTGTTGCTCAACGGCATGTTCAAGGGCTTTATCGACCTGACCTTCGAACACGACGGCCGCTATTACGTGGCCGACTACAAATCCAACTGGCTCGGCCCCGACGATTCGGCCTACACCCAAGACGCGATGGAACAGTCGATCCTCGAGCATCGGTACGACCTGCAATATGTACTTTACCTGCTGGCTCTGCACCGCCAGCTCAAGGCACGCCTGCCGGATTACGACTACGACCGTCACGTCGGCGGTGCGCTGTACCTGTTCCTGCGCGGCACTCAGGCGGCCAGCCAAGGCGCGTATTTCACTCGGCCACCACGTGAACTGATCGAAGGCTTGGACCTGCTGTTCCAGGGCAAACCCATACCGCCCAAAGTCGAACCTGCCTGGGAACAAGGAGTGCTGCTATGAGCCTGTCGCCGTTACCGCTTGAGGAACTGCTGCCGCTCAGCCGCGCTGCCGACTTGCTGCAACTGCTGGAACGTTGGGTCGACCGAGGCTGGCTGCGCGCCTTGGACAAAGCCTTCGTCGGCTTCCTCCACGAACTCGACGCGCAAGCCGATCCGTTGGTGCTGCTGGCTGCGGCATTGACCAGCCATCAATTGGGCCATGGCCACGTGTGCCTCGACCTGTTCGAAACCCTTAAGGCGCCGGACTTTGCGTTGTCACTGCCACCCGAAGGCGACGTGCAAACCGGTGCCATGCTGTTGCCGTCGCAACTGCTCACCGGCCTCGACGGTGCGCATTGGTGCCAAGCGTTGGCCGCCAGTCACCTGGTCGCCCTGGCGGTTGATGGCAGCGAAGCCGCTCACAGCCGGCCATTGGTGCTGTCTGGCAAACGTCTGTACCTGCGCCGTTACTGGACTTACGAGCGGCGTATCGACACGGCGCTGCGCCTGCGCCTGGCGACCCCGGAAAACGTCGCCGCCGATTTGCCCCAGCGCCTGAACCGTCTGTTTGACCAACCGCCACCCGACGGTGTCATCGACTGGCAAAAACTCGCCTGCGCCCTGGCCACTCGCGGCGCATTCAGCATCGTCACCGGCGGCCCCGGCACTGGCAAAACCACCACCGTGGTGCGCCTGCTCGCCCTGTTGCAGGCCCCCGCTGTGGAAGCCGGCAGCCCGTTGCGCATCCGCCTCGCCGCGCCCACCGGTAAAGCCGCCGCACGCCTCACCGAATCCATCAGCCAGCAAGTGCTGTCGCTGAACGTGCCTGACAGCGTGCGGGAAAAAATCCCGACCCAGGTCACCACGGTTCACCGCCTGCTCGGCAGTCGCCCGGGCACGCGGCACTTCCGTCATCACATTGGCAACCCTTTGCCTTTGGATGTGCTGGTGGTGGACGAAGCCTCGATGATCGACCTGGAAATGATGGCCAACCTGTTGGACGCCTTACCGCCCCACGCCCGCTTGGTGTTGCTGGGCGACAAGGACCAACTCGCCTCGGTGGAGGCCGGCGCCGTGCTCGGCGATTTGTGCCGCGACGCTGAAGCCGGTTGGTACAGCCCCGACACACGCCAATGGCTGCAAGCCGTGAGCGGCGAAGACCTCAGCGCCAGCGGCCTCCACGAAGACCTCGACGGCAGCCATCCGCTGGCTCAGCAAGTGGTGATGCTGCGCTACTCGCGACGTTTTGGCGAAGGCAGCGGTATCGGCCAACTGGCGCGTTGGGTCAACCAGCAAAACGCCGAAGAGGCGCGCAAACTGCTGGCCGCTCGCAGCCACAGCGACCTCTTCTGCCTCAGCCTCAAGGGCGAACACGACCACGCCCTGGAGCGGCTGGTGCTGGACGGGCAGGGCGACGACGCCCAAGGTTATCGCTATTACCTCAACCTGCTGCAAAGCGCGCGCCCGGCCCTCGACACCCCGCGCGAAGACGCCGCCTGGACGCACTGGGCGCAACAGCTGCTGCAAGCGTTCGACGCCTTCCAACTGCTTTGCGCCGTGCGCAAAGGCCCTTGGGGCGTGGAAGGGCTGAACCTGCGCATCACCGCCGCCTTGCGCAAAGTGCGGCTGATCGAGGGTGACGACCAATGGTACGAAGGCCGCCCGGTGCTCATGACCCGCAACGATTACGGCCTGGGCCTGATGAACGGCGACATCGGCATCGCGCTTAAACTGCCCGAAAGCGACGATGGCCCACAGGTCTTGCGCGTAGCCTTCCCACGCAACGATGGCCAAGGCGGTGTGCGTTTTGTACTGCCCAGCCGTCTGAACGATGTGGAAACCGTGTACGCCATGACCGTGCACAAATCCCAGGGTTCGGAGTTCACCCACACCGCGTTGATCCTGCCGGACGCGCTGAACCCGGTGCTGACCAAAGAGCTGATCTACACCGGCATCACCCGTGCCAAACGGTGGTTCAGCCTGATCGAGCCGCGGGGGGGAGTCTTTGAGGAAGCCGTGCGCCGCAAGGTCAAGCGCCTGAGTGGTTTGATGTTGGAGCTGGACGCTGCGGATAAAAAAACTGACTGATCGGTCATGAAATATTTCTGATTCGATCGTCTGATTTTTCTGAAAAAATAGCAGGCCTCGCGAAAGCACGCTTTCCCGGGGCTTTGCGCCGCTGTGCTATCGTTGCGGCATCACCTTGAAAAAATACCTGAAGAGAATTGCTGCATGAACGTGGCTGTCTCGCCCACAGAGCGCAGTTTGAGCTGGAGACGCATGTTACTGGTGGCGCTTGTGTGCGTGCTCGCGCCGCGAGCATTTGCCCAGGCACCCAGCCCGGCGGACCAACGCGCCCAGGCGGTGACTCAGGTGGTGCTCGGTATTCTCAGTTATGCACGCTGGCCCGTAGAGCCTGCGCAATTGCGCCTGTGCATTGTCGGGCCGACCCAATACACCGACGACCTGGTCAAGGGCACGACCCAGGCGACCGGCCGTCCGGTTGTGGTGCAGCGCCTGCTGGCCGATCACCCCGATATTGTCAGTGCGTGCGACGCCGTGTACATCGGCAAACTCAGCGCCGATGAGCGCACCCGGCTGTTTACCTCATTGATTGGTCACCCGGTGCTCAGCATCAGCGAAGGTGGCGACCAATGCACTGTGGGCAGCCTGTTCTGCCTGCGCGTGGGTGATCAGCAGGTGTCGTTCGAGGTCAACCTGGATTCCGTTGCCCGCAGTGGCGTGCGCATCCACCCCAGCGTGTTGCAGTTGTCCCGCCGTCGAGCGACGGTGCCATGAGGGCTCATAAAGCGCGCCCCACCCTGCGTTCAGTCATCGGCCGAGGGCATCTGATTCTGGCGCTGGTAGCCGTGACCCTGGCCAGCGTGTCCCTGACCCTGCTCGGCGTGTTGGCGCTGCGCGTGTATGCCGATCACAACCTGCACCTGATCGCGCGCTCCATCAACTACACCGTGGAAGCCGCGGTGGTGTTCAACGACAGTGCCGCCGCCACCGAAGCCCTCAGCCTCATCGCCTCCACCGAGGAAGTGGCCCAGGCCGAAGTGTTCGATGCCAACGGCAAGCTGTTGGCCCAATGGTCACGGCCGGAAACAGGCATGTTGTCCCAGGTCGAACTGGCGCTGGCGCATGCTTTGCTCGAACAGCCCATCAGCCAGCCGATTTTGCGTCAAGGGCAAACGGTCGGCAGCATTCACGTGGTTGGCCATGGCGGCAGCCTGTTGCGCTTCCTGCTCAGCGGCTTGGCCGGCATCGTGATTTGCACGGCCCTCAGCGCCTGGGTGGCGTTGTACTTGGCGCGGCGCCTGTTGCTGGGCATCACCAAACCGTTGCAAAGCCTTGCCGCCGTGGCGCACGCCGCCCGCAGCGAGCGCGATTTCGACCGGCGCGTACCCCCGGCGCAGATCGCTGAGCTCGACAGCCTGGGCAGTGACTTCAATGCCCTGCTCGGCGAGATGGAAGCCTGGCAAAGCCACCTGCAAAGCGAAAACGAAACACTCGCCCACCAGGCCAGCCACGACAGCCTGACGGGGCTGCCCAATCGCGCGTTTTTCGAAGGCCGGCTGATCCGCGCCCTGCGCAGCGCCGCCAAGATCAATGAGCGAGTCGCCGTACTGTTCCTCGACAGCGACCGTTTCAAAGACATTAATGACAACTTCGGCCACGCCGCCGGTGATGCCGTGTTGGTGGCCGTTGCCGAGCGCGTGCGCGCGCAATTGCGTGAAGATGACTTGGTGGCGCGCCTGGGCGGCGATGAATTCGCGATCCTGCTCGCGCCCCTGCACAAGGTGGAGGACGCCCAGCGTATCGCCGACAAGATCATTGCCAGCATGGACAAGCCGATCCCACTGCCCGGCAACACCCAGGTTGTGACCTCCCTCAGTATCGGCATTGCCGTTTATCCCGATCATGGCGCCACTCCCGGCACCTTGCTCAATGCCGCTGATGCGGCGATGTACCAGGCCAAACGCTTATCCCAGGGCGGCCAGCAAACGGCGGAATCGGAGCCCACCGCCGCAAATGTTAACCACAGGAGTTGATCCCTTGTTCTCGAACGCGCGTTTTATGTTTATCACTTTACTGGTGGCCTTCCTTGCCCTCGGCGGCTGCCAGACAGCCCCACCCAAAGGCCTGACACCGGCGCAAGTCGCAGTGCTCAAACAGCAAGGTTTCGAACTCACCGACGAAGGCTGGGCGTTCGGGCTCTCGGGCAAAGTGCTGTTCGGCAGCGACGTTGAAAGCCTCAACAAAGCCAGCACCGACATCGTCGAACGTATCGGCAAGGCCCTGGTGGGCGCGGGCATCGAACGCGTGCGCGTCGACGGCCACACCGACGCCTCGGGCAAAGAGAGCTACAACCAGCAACTGTCCCTGCGCCGCGCCAAAAGCGTGGGCAAAGTGCTGACGGGTGTGGGCATGAAGGAAGAAAACATTAAGCTGCGCGGCTTGGGCAGCAGCGAACCGGTGGCGTCTAACACCACGGTGGCGGGGCGCACGGAGAATCGTCGAGTGTCGATTGTGGTGATCGCGGACTAACCGCTTAACCCGTTCCAATGCTGCAATGCGGTCAAATGTGGGAGCTGGCTTGCCAGCTCCCACACTTATTTGTGCATGACCAAAGTTCTGCGCCCTTCGCAGTTCAAATGTGGGAGCCGGGCTTGCCCGCGATGGCGGTGTATCAGCAGCAGATAAAGCTGACTGACCCACCGCCATCGCAGGCAAGCCAGCTCCCACACTTATCTGTGTCTGACCAGAATTCTGCGCCTGCCACAGCTCAAAAATGTGGGAGCCGGGCTTGCTCGCGAAAGCGGTGTATCAGCAGCAGATAAGCTGACTGACCCACCGCCATCGCAGGCAAGCCAGCTCCCACACTTATCTGTGTCTGACCAAAGTTCTGCGCCTGCCACAGCTCAAAAATGTGGGAGCGGGCTTGCTTGCGAAAGCGGTGTATCAGCAGCAGATAAGCGGACTGACCCACCGCCATCGCAGGCAAGCCAGCTCCCACACTTATCTGTGTCTGACCAGAATTCCGCGCCGTTCGCAGTACAAATGTGGGAGCCGGGCTTGCCCGCGATGGCGGTGTATCAGCAGCAGATAAGCTGACTGACCCTCCACCATCGCAGGCAAGCCAGCTCCCACACTTATCTGTGTCTGACCAGAATTCCGCGCCGTTCGCAGTACAAATGTGGGAGCCGGGCTTGCCCGCGATGGCGGTGTATCAGCAGCAGATAAGCTGACTGACCCTCCACCATCGCAGGCAAGCCAGCTCCCACACTTATCTGTGTCTGACCACAGTTCTGCGCCCGTCACAGCTCAAAAATGTGGGAGCGGGCTTGCTCGCGAAAGCGGTGTATCAGCAGCAGATAAGCTGACTGACCCACCGCCATCGCAGGCAAGCCAGCTCCCACACTTATCTGTGTCTGACCAGAATTCCGCGCCCTTCGCAGTTCAAATGTGGGAGCCGGGCTTGCCCGCGATGGCGGTCGTTCAGCCACATATTTATTGGCTGACCCACCGCATTCGCGAGCAAGCCCCACATTTATTTTTGCAGCGTGCTCGCTACAGTGTTCGCTTAACTGCCCGGCGTCATCGCCTGTGTCAAGTCGTCCACCACGGCCTTGCCCATCTCACACAGGTAATGCGCAGCCCACGCGTATTGCTCGCCGCGCACATCCATGGCGGCTTCCATGGCGAGTTTCTTGGAGTAAAAAAGCAGGGTGGAGGCGTGTTCCAGGGTACCGCCAGCCGGTGTGCCGGAATTGACGCACCATTACCAAGTGCCAGCAACAACCATTAGGTTTTGACTGTAGGAATCGTCTTCCATGACGAATCTTAATGGCTAGGCTGATGAGGATTCGCTTTTTCGCAAGTGGTGGACTTAGTTAAATAGGCGCTCTAACTAACCACCGTAAAGGATTGCGATGAACATAAATGTCAGTAATTTCCGCCAAGAAGTTTCTAAGCTCAGGCTTTCAAAAGTTGCTTTCGATGAACTGTTGAGTGCAACGAAAATTATCGAATCTGAAATCCAGCATGATCGATTCGATGCGAAGCCAGCCTACATCAATCCGCTACTGTTACCCGCTCTGAGCGAAGAGCTACATAGAATACGAAACATGATCGATCACGAGAGCCACGTCTTGATCCTCGATGGCTTCAGAGTCGAAAAACTTGCCAGTTTCAAATCGCTCGTATGGACATTTGGTTCATTACTCGGTGTACCAATGGTACAGAACCATCTCGGTCACAAAGTGATTGAGGTTTATGATCGAGGGGGTAAGAGCATTGAGGAGGGAGCCAGATACCATCAAACCCGCCAGGGTGCTTACGTACACAACGATGGAGTGAGCGACCCGCTACCTATTGATTACCTGATCCTGGCTTGCGGACAGAAAGCGCTTTTAGGAGGTGAGAGCATTCTCATTGATGCAAGTGCGGTATACGCGGAGCTGATGGCGTACCCAGAAGTTTTGGAAGAACTCAAATGTGACTTCTTTTTTGAGAATCGCGGCATGTCAGATGAGGAACAGTTGTTTAAAGCACCGATCCTGAGCTTTTCCAATGAAGGTATTCCACTGATCAGATACTTTCGAGTCTACATTGAATCAGCTCACCTAAAGGCAGCAGTGCCGTTAACTGTGGCTCAATCTCAGGCACTGGACTTTCTGGATACTGTTCTCGATCAGTCATCTGTTCAGCATCGAGTACTGCTGGAGCCAGGGCAGGTACTTATTTCGGCCGATAACAAGTTTCTCCATACCCGCACGCACTTCATTGATAAGAGTACTCCACGTTCCGAAATCAATGACAGTGAGCCTTTGAGCGATCTGAATCGCTACATGCTACGGATGTGGTTACGCAAACAATGATGTCCCGATATTCATAACGTACGTCCTCCCAGATCCGCCATAAGCCGAGCCCCATGGACAATTCCGATATCGCGATCACGCTGGTCTTGATCTCTGCTGTTATGCACGCCACTTGGAACGCCGTAGTCCGTGCCGGTAGCAGTCGCTTTATTACCTTGGCCATGGTCGATGGCACCGCGCTGGTGATATGCCTGGTGGCGTTGCCGCTTGTCACCGTGCCGAGCCTGGAGGTATGGGGCTACATTCTCATCTCCGTGGTGCTCAATACGGTCTATCGGCTATTTCTGATCAAAGCGTACGAAACGGGTGACTTCGGTCAGGTTTACCCTGTAATGCGCGGGGTGCCGCCCGTATTGGTCGCGCTGTTTTCCTACTTTCTGCTGCATGAACAGTTGTCACTCCAGGCGCTGGCGGGAGTGTTGCTGATTTGTGTGGGGATTATCAGCCTGACCTTTGTGCGCAGGATGACGGCGCAGATGTTCAAGCCGATCCTGATGGCGGTGTGCGCCGGGGCGTTTATTGCGTCTTACACGGTGGTGGATGCCAAAGGTGTAAGAGCCAGTGAGACGGTGCTGCAATACATCATCTACCTGACGGTGTTCCAGAGTATTCCGATCCCGGTGCTGGCGTTTTCCAAAGAGCGCTCGGCCTTGGCTCGTGCGATACGTGGACATTGGCGAGTCGGCCTATTAGGCGGCGTTTTTTACCTGGCGTCTTACGGATTGGTGCTGTTTGCGTTGTCGCTGGACGCCGTCGCCAAGGTCTCAGCGCTGCGGGAAACCAGTGTTATTATCGGCGCCATAATTGCCGCGCTGTTCTTTCATGAACGGTTCGGTTGGCGACGGATGCTCTCGGCATGCGTCATTGTTTGCGGGATCATCTTGATCAAAGTGAGCACCTGATGGCCCAGCGTCCGCCTCCCACACCGATGCTTCAAGCGTTCGTCAGCGCTGCGCAAACCGGAAGTTTTGCACGTGCAGCGTCTGAGCTTAACCTCACTGCCAGTGCCATCAGTCATCAAATTGCTGGCCTGGAAGAGTGGTGGGGCGTGCAGTTGTTTGAGCGGCACTCGCGTGGCGTCAAGCTGACGGCGGCGGGGCAGGCTTTGTTGCCCGTTACCGATGGTTTTTTCAAGGCGCTGGGCGGGGTGCTGCATTCACTCAATCCCGGTAAATCCCAACCGTTGTACCTCTCATGCACGTCTTCCCTCTGTTCGACGTGGCTAATCCCCAGGATGCACGGCTCTCACACTGAGGCCTCGTTTAACATTGATCTGGTGTTGACCAGCGCCGACATGAGCAGCGCCAGCCTGGAGGCTCATCAATACGATGTTGCGGTGGTGATGGGTTACGGTGACTACCCGGATCATCATGTCGAACTGCTGATGCGCGACGCGGTGTTCCCCGTGTGTTCGCCGGAGTTTCTGCGGTTGAAGGGTGATATTGCGCTGGAGAATGTCGCCCGGTACCCGCTGATTCATCGGGTGGACGATCAGGTGTGCCCTGGGTGGGAAAGTTGGTTTGCGTTCCAGGGGCTGGCGCCGCCGCCTTATCACCACGGGCCGCGATTTCCGGATTCGAGTCTGGCGATCAGTCTGGCGGTGAAGGGCGGAGGCATAGCGCTGGGCAGGACTGCATTGGTGTATGACCAGTTGGAAGACGGAGCGTTAGTGGCGTTGAATAGCCCCGTGATGATGTCGCCAGCAGCCTACTACGTCATTTGCCGAAACGGACGACAGTCGGAGCCGGACATTGCTCGCTTGATTGATTGGCTCAAGATCAGCGCGGGTGAGTTTCTGCGCGACGTTCGGGCTCGGCATCCGCAAATAGCCGGAGCTGGCGCGGTTTAAATGTGGGAAGGAGCAAGCCTCCTCCCACATTTAAACGGTGTTCGCTTAACTGCCCGGCGTCATCGCCTGTGTCAAGTCATCCACCACGGCCTTGCCCATCTCACACAGGTAATGCGCAGCCCACGCGTATTGCTCGCCGCGCACATCCATGGCGGCTTCCATGGCGAGTTTCTTGGAGTAAAAAAGCAGGGTGGAGGCGTGTTCCAGGGCTTGCTCAATCGGCATACCGGAATTGACCCGGAACAGGGGTTTTTGGTTTTCGCCGTAGTCGCCGAAGGTGACGACGCCGAGGGTGGTGATGGAGGAAAGCGGTGGATCGGGGACGATTTTGCTCATGACGATTGCTCTCTGCTGAAGTAGAGCCGCCACATCACATCGCTAAACATGAAGAGGGTGGCAGCTGTGTGCAGGTTAGCGATCCGGGCCAGAGCGCATCCCGGGTAGACTCGAAAGTCTCCCGCACACAGCCGCCATAAAACGCTAAAAGCTGACGAGAGCCAGCTAATACTGTTGGGGGCAGTGACACGCCTGAAACCCGGATCGCTAAACCCGATCGCTGATGTGCAGCGACCCGGGGAGGCTAGTGACCCAAACGGTAAGGCGCAATAGGGTGGAGAGTCTCTAGGAAACGTCCTGCAATTTAAAGCGAATCGTCGTTGATGGCCCTTTAATCCGCAAACTTGATCTCCCGCGTCTCCCCCATCAACAACCCCTGATTCTGCTCCGTCACCTCCCTGATGTAATCCCACAACAACGTAATCCGCTTCAACTTCCGCAAATCCTCCCGGCAATACATCCAAAACTGCCGCGTAATCGCAATCTCCTCCCCCAGCACCGGCAACAACCGCGGGTCCTGCGCCGCCAGAAAGCACGGCAATATCGCCATCGACCGCCCCTGCTGCGCCGCCACGTACTGTGCAATCACGCTGGTACTGCGCAGGCTGGCGCTGGCGCCGGGCACCACGTTCGCCAGGTACAGCAGCTCCGAACTGAACGCCAAATCATCCACATAGCTGATAAATGGATGCTCGGCCAAGTCTGCCGGGCGGTGGATGGGCGGGTGTTGGTTGAGGTAGTCCTGGGTCGCGTAGAGCTGCAGTTTGTAATCGCACAGTTTGCAGCACACATACGGCCCGTGTTCCGGGCGCTCCAGGGCGATGACGATGTCGGCTTCGCGCTTGGACAGGCTGATGAAGTGGGGCAGGGGCAGGATGTCGACGGAGATCGCGGGGTACGTGTCGACGAAGTGGCTGAGCTGCGGGGTAACGAAAAAGCTGCCGAAACCCTCGGTGCAGCCCATGCGCACATGGCCGGACAGTGCCACGCCGGAGCCGGACACCTGCTCGCAAGCCATGTGCAAGGTGCTTTCGATGGACTCCGCGTAACCCAGCAAACGCTGGCCCTCGGCGGTAAGGACAAAGCCGTTGGTCCGGGATTTTTCGAACAGCAAGGTGCCGAGCGACACTTCCAAAGAACTGATGCGCCGCGACACGGTGGTGTAGTCCACCGCCAGGCGCTTGGCGGCCACGCTGGCCTTGCGGGTGCGGGCCACTTCGAGGAAAAACTTCAGGTCATCCCAGTTCAGGGAGCCCAATGACGTGATGTTTTTTTGCATATTGGACCGGCTTTTATGTGCGTTCTTATTAGAGATTTGCACATCTATACTCCAAAAACAGTCCGAACGCCTCATTTCCAAGGCGATTCACGCGCCTTGTCTCTGCATAACTACAAGATTGGAGACCACATGAACGCTTCTGCCGATATTTCCGTGCAACAGGTCAAGTTGCTGATCAATGGTGAATGGGTCGAGTCCAAGACCACCCATTGGCAAGACATCGTTAACCCGGCCACCCAGCAAGTGCTGGCCAAAGTCCCTTTCGCCACCGCCGATGAAGTCAACGCCGCCATCGACGCCGCCCACAGCGCCTTCCAGACCTGGAAGCTGACGCCTATTGGCGCGCGCATGCGCATCATGCTCAAGCTGCAAGCCCTGATCCGTGAACATTCCAAACGCATTGCCGTCGTCCTCAGCGCCGAGCAGGGTAAGACCATTGCCGATGCCGAAGGCGATATTTTCCGTGGCCTGGAAGTGGTTGAGCACGCGTGTTCCATCGGCACGTTGCAGATGGGCGAATTCGCTGAAAACGTCGCCGGTGGCGTCGACACCTACACCCTGCGCCAGCCTATCGGCGTGTGCGCCGGCATTACCCCGTTCAACTTCCCGGCGATGATTCCGCTGTGGATGTTCCCGATGGCGATTGCCTGCGGTAACACCTTCGTGCTCAAACCATCCGAGCAAGACCCGCTATCGACTATGTTGCTGGTGGAGCTGGCGCTGGAAGCCGGCGTACCGGCTGGCGTGCTCAATGTGGTGCACGGCGGCAAGGACGTGGTGGATGCGCTGTGCACCCATAAAGACATCAAGGCCGTGTCCTTCGTCGGCTCGACTGCCGTTGGCACGCACGTCTACGACTTGGCCGGTAAACACGGCAAGCGCGTGCAATCGATGATGGGCGCCAAGAACCACGCCGTGGTGCTGCCGGACGCCAACCGCGAACACACCTTGAATGCGCTGGTCGGCGCCGGTTTCGGCGCGGCGGGCCAGCGTTGCATGGCTACGTCCGTAGTGGTGCTGGTCGGCGCGGCCAAGCAATGGCTGCCTGATCTGAAAGCGCTGGCGCAAAAGCTCAAAGTGAATGCCGGCAGCGAAGCCGGCACCGATGTCGGCCCGGTGATTTCCAAGCGCGCCAAGGCACGCATCCTGGAGCTGATCGAAAGCGGCGTGAAAGAAGGCGCCAAGCTGGAGCTGGACGGCCGCGACATCAAGGTACCGGGCTTCGAGCGAGGCAACTTCGTCGGCCCGACCCTGTTTTCGGGCGTGACCACCGATATGCAGATCTACACCCAGGAAATCTTCGGCCCGGTGCTGGTAGTGCTCGAAGTTGCGACCCTCGATGAAGCCATCGCGCTGGTCAACGCCAACCCATTCGGCAACGGCACCGGCCTGTTCACCCAAAGCGGTGCAGCGGCGCGTAAGTTCCAGAGTGAAATCGATGTAGGCCAGGTCGGCATCAACATCCCGATTCCGGTGCCGGTGCCATTCTTCAGCTTTACCGGTTCGCGTGGCTCCAAGCTCGGCGACCTCGGCCCGTACGGCAAGCAAGTGGTGCAGTTCTACACCCAGACCAAAACTGTCACGAGCCGCTGGTTCGACGACGACACGGTCAACGATGGCGTCAACACCACCATCAACCTGCGCTGATTTCGGGAGACGACCATGAAGATTGCATTTATCGGCTTGGGCAACATGGGCGCGCCCATGGCCCGCAACCTGATCAAGGCCGGCCACGCGCTGAACCTGTTCGACCTGAACCAGACGGTTCTCAAAGAGCTGGCCGAACTCGGCGGCACTGTCAGCGATTCCCCGCGTGATGCGGCTAACGGCGCTGAATTGGTGATTACCATGCTGCCCGCCGCTGCCCACGTGCGCAGTGTGTGGCTGAATGAAGACGGCGTGCTCGCCGGGATCGGCAAGGGCGTACCGGCAGTGGATTGCAGCACCATCGACCCGCAAACCATCCGTGATGTAGCGGCTGCGGCGGCGAAGCAAGGTGTAGCCGTTGCCGACGCCCCCGTCTCCGGCGGCACCGGCGGCGCCAGCGCGGGCACCCTGACTTTCATGGTCGGCGCCACGCCAGAACTGTTCGCCACCCTGCAACCGGTGTTGGCGCAGATGGGCCGCAACATCGTGCATTGCGGCGACGTCGGCACCGGCCAGATCGCCAAGATCTGCAACAACCTGCTGCTGGGCATCAGCATGGTCGGCGTCAGTGAAGCCATGGCGTTGGGCGATGCGCTGGGTATCGACACCCAGGTGCTGGCCGGGATCATCAACAGCTCGACCGGGCGTTGCTGGAGTTCCGACACTTACAACCCATGGCCGGGCGTGATCGAAACCGCGCCATCCTCGCGTGGTTACACCGGTGGTTTTGGCGCCGACCTGATGCTCAAGGACTTGGGCCTGGCCACCGAAGCCGCGCGCCAGGCGAAGCAACCGGTGATTCTGGGCGCTGTGGCCCAGCAGTTGTATCAATCGATGAGCCAGCGCGGGGAAGGGGGCAAGGACTTCTCGGCGATCATCAACAGCTATCGCAAGCCCGAATAGGGCGTTTTCCGGGGGCCTGCCGCTGGCGGGCTCCCGGGTTTTTGCGGGTCACGCAAACACAAAATACTTACGCACCGTCTCGACCACTTCCCACGTGCCCTTCATCCCTGGTTCCACCACAAAGATATCCCCAGCCCGCAAGTGAATCGGCTCCATCCCTTCGGGCGTGATCACGCAGTAGCCTTCCTGGAAATGGCAGTATTCCCACTTCACGTACTCCACGTACCACTTGCCCGGTGTGCAGATCCAGGTGCCCATGATCTTGCTGCCGTCTTCGCTGGTGTAGGCGTTGAGGTTGACAGTGTGCGGGTCGCCTTCGAGTTTTTCCCATTTGCAGGCATCCAGGACCGGCAGAGGGTGGGTGTCGCGCAGTACGGTGATGGGCTTGGACATGATGACTCCGAGGCAGTGAATGCAAAGGTGAACCCTAAGGCCTTGGGCGTTGCGTCAGTGGTCTGAACTCGACATCGGGATGCCCAGAAGCGCAGGCGGATGCGATTCCTCTGACACCCATGCAGTCCATGTGGGAGCGGGTTTGCTCGCGATAGCGGTGTGTCAGGCTATGTAGAGGCAAGCTGTGCCGCCGCCATCGCGGGCAAGCCCGGCTCCCACAGAAGATGTTTGAACGAAAGATTTGTGCATGAATCCGCCATTTCCTCGCAGTAAGTACGAAAGAATTCCCGCCTGGCGCTGGAATTAGCAAGAAAATGCACGTCTGGCCCTCGTATCATTCACCTCAGTGACAACCGAGAGCCTTGAAATGAACCCAATAAAAACGTGGTGGGATATCAGCCCGCCCTTGAGCGCGGCGACCCCGACCTGGCCGGGTGATACGCCGTTCCAGGAAGAGCGCGTGTGGCAGTTCGGCCCGGAGTGCCCGGTGAATGTGGGCCGCGTGACCTTCTCGCCGCACACCGGTGCCCATGTGGATGCACCGCTGCACTACAGCGCGGACGGTGCGCCGATTGGCGAAGTGTCGCTTGATGTGTACATGGGCCCGTGCCGGGTGTTGCATTGCCTGGGCAGTGGCGCGCTGGTGCAGCCGCATCAGTTGGAAGGCCGTGTGGATAACTTGCCCGAGCGGGTGCTGCTGCGCACTTATCCACAAGCGCCGCTCACCGAGTGGGATTCAAACTTTACCGCCATCGCGCCGCAAACCATCGAGCTGCTCGCCAGCCTGGGCGTGCGCCTGATCGGTATCGACACGCCGTCCCTGGACCCGCAACAGTCCAAGACCATGGATTCCCACAACGCGGTGGCCCGCCACGGCATGGCGATTCTTGAAGGCATCGTGCTCGATGACGTACCGGAGGGCGATTATGAGTTGATCGCGCTGCCGCTGCGCTTTGCCAACCTGGACGCGAGCCCGGTCCGCGCCATTCTCCGCCCGCTCAAGGAGCTTACGCG
Source organism: Pseudomonas antarctica (assembly GCF_001647715.1). Taxonomy (NCBI): domain Bacteria; kingdom Pseudomonadati; phylum Pseudomonadota; class Gammaproteobacteria; order Pseudomonadales; family Pseudomonadaceae; genus Pseudomonas; species Pseudomonas antarctica. Next base: position 5,428,590 of record NZ_CP015600.1, on the reverse strand, counting down.
ATGAGCCAATGTCCCTTCTCTGCTGACTACCAACCGCCGGAAGAATGGCATAACGCCGAGCTGAATTTTTCCGAGTCCATGAGCTACGGCGACTACCTGGACCTGGGCAAAGTCCTCAGCGCCCAGCACCCGCTGTCGCCGGACCACAACGAAATGCTCTTTATCATCCAGCACCAGACCTCGGAGCTGTGGATGAAACTGATGTTGCACGAGCTCAAGGCCGCCCGCGAACACGTGCGTATGGGCGAGTTGCCGCCGGCGTTCAAGATGCTGGCGCGGGTGTCACGGATCTTTGACCAACTGGTGCACGCCTGGGCGGTGCTGGCGACGATGACGCCGTCGGAGTACAAGGCGATTCGCCCGTTCCTGGGGCAGTCGTCGGGGTTCCAGTCGTTCCAGTACCGTGAGATCGAATTTATCCTCGGCAATAAAAGCGCGGCGCTGTTGCGTCCTCACGCGCATCGGCCGGAGTTGTTGAACGAATTGAAAGTGGCGATCGCCACACCGTCGCTGTACGACGAGGCGATCAATCTGATGGCCAAGGCAGGCTTGGCGATTGATCCCAAGCGCGCCGAACGCGACCCGACGGCAGCGACGGTTCACGATGAATCGGTGGAGGCGGCGTGGCGTGAGGTGTATCGCGACCCGAGCCGGTATTGGGATTTGTATCAGTTGGCCGAGAAGTTTATCGACCTGGAGGATTCGTTCCGCCAGTGGCGTTTTCGACATGTCACCACGGTGGAGCGGATTATCGGCTTCCAGCCGGGCACCGGCGGTACCGAGGGCGTGGGTTACCTGCGCAAGATGCTCGATACGGTGCTATTCCCCGAACTGTGGCGAGTCCGTTCCACGCTCTAAACAAAAAGCCCCGGATAACCGGGGCTTTCTACATTTGGAATGCCATCAACAAGGTGGGAGGGGGCTTGCTCCCGATGGCAGTGTGTCAGCCAATACATCCGGTCTCTGACATACCGCTATCGGGAGCAAGCCCCCTCCCACAGGGATCACTGTGCATTCACTACAGCGCTATCCTTTTTGATCCGCATCCGGTAGGCAATGTAGATAATCCCTACCCACACCGGCATCGCATACACCGACTCGCGAATGCCCGGGATGGCCAGCATCACGCTGATGATCATCACCATGAACGCCAGGCACAGGTAGTTACTGAACGGGAACCAGAAGGTCTTGAACGACGGCACCACGCCTTGCTCGCCCATGGCCTTGCGGAACTTGATATGGGTGAGGCTGATCAGCGCCCAGTTGATCATCAGCGAGGCAACCACCAGCGCGAACAGCAACTCCAGCGCACTGTGCGGTGCGACGTAGTTGACCACCACGCACAGCATGGTTACCAACGCCGAGATCGCCAGGGCCCGAATCGGCACGCCTTGCTTGTTCAGCTTCATCAGCGATTTCGGTGCATCGCCTTGCTCGGCCAAGCCGAACAGCATGCGGCTGTTGCAGTACACGCCGCTGTTGTACACCGACAGCGCCGCGGTCAGCACCACGAAGTTGAGGATGTGCGCGGCGGTGTCGTTACCGATCAACGAGAAGATCTGCACAAATGGGCTGCCGCTGTAGGCGTCGCCTGACGCGCCGAGGGTTTGCAGCAGTTGGTCCCACGGGTACAACGACAGCAGCACGGTCAGCGCGCCGACGTAGAAAATCAGGATCCGGTACACCACCTGGTTGATCGCTTTGGGGATCACTTTGCGCGGTTCGCTGGCTTCGGCGGCGGTGATGCCCACCAGTTCCAGGCCGCCGAACGAGAACATGATGAAGGCCATGGACATCAACAGCCCCATGCCGCCATTCGGGAAGAACCCGCCATGGCTCCACAGGTTGCTCACCGTGGCTTGCGGGCCGCCGGTGCCGCTGAACAGCAGGTAGCAGCCGAGCACGATCATGCCGACAATCGCCACCACCTTGATGATTGCGAACCAGAATTCGGCTTCACCGAAGAATTTCACGTTCAGGGTGTTGATCAGGTTCACCGCGACAAAGAACACCAGCGCGCTGACCCAGGTCGGAATCTCCGGCCACCAGAACTGGATGTACTTACCCACCGCCGTCAGTTCGGCCATGCCCACCAGCACGTAAAGTACCCAGTAGTTCCAGCCCGCCAGAAAGCCTGCGTAACCGCCCCAGTATTTGTGGGCGAAGTGGCTGAAGGAACCGGCCACCGGCTCTTCGACGATCATCTCGCCGAGCTGGCGCATGATCAGGAACGCGATGAAACCGGCGATCGCGTAACCCAGGATCATCGACGGCCCCGCCGACTTGAGCACCCCGGCCGAGCCGAGGAACAAGCCCGTGCCAATCGCCCCTCCCAAGGCGATCAGCTGAATATGCCGGTTCTTCAGGCCACGCTTGAGGCCTACCGGGTTAACCATGTCATCCGCCATTAACATTCCCTTCTACTTGTTTTTCTCAGGGTTGATTGCACGCCGCACCCGCCCCCCAGAACTGCTGAGGGGTCAGATATTACTCTGCGTAAACTTTTCGTAATACAGCTGAACGCCATCAAGTGCCTGATCCGCCAGCCATTGCTGGATGGATTCGACCATTGGCGGGGGGCCGCACACGTACATATCGGCCGATCTGTCCCGCAATTCGGCCAGGTCGAAATGTTCGGTGAGGTAGCCGCGCTTGCCGGGCCACTCGGGCGACGGGTCACTGAGCACTTCGGTGTAGCGAAAATTCGGGATTTTCGCGGCGTAGCCGTGGATGCGCGCCGCTTCGCATAAATCCTCGGCCCCGCGCACGCCGTAATACAGGTGTACGGTCTGTGCGCAGCCATTAGCCGCCAATTCATCGAGCATGCCCAGCAGGGCCGACAACCCGGTGCCACCCGCCACCAGCACCAGCGGTTGGGTGACATGCCGTAGGTAGAAAGCCCCCAATGGCGCTTCCATCCGCACTTCATCACCGACCTGGCAACGCTCGCGCAGGTAGTTGCTCATCACGCCGTCCGGCAGCAGGCGCACCAGGAACTGCAATTGATTGCCCGGCCGATTGGCGAAGGAATAGGAGCGCCAGCTGTCCGTGCCAGGGACCGACAGTCGGGCGTATTGGCCCGGCAGGAAGTCCAGTGGGGCCTCCAACTGAACGTGCAAAATTGCCGTGCTGGCCGAAACCTGCTGCACCTCGCTCACCGTGCCACGCACCTGCACCGGGCCCGGTGCGTTGCACAGGCTTGAATCAAAATCGAAGTAGAACGTCGCGTCGGATTTGACCCGTGTCTGGCAACTGAGCATTTTGCGCTGTTGCAGGTCGAGGCTGGAGAGGGCCTCTTCGTCGACATAATCCTGGCTGTAATCGCCAGACTCGCAACGGCCCTGGCACGTGCCGCACACGCCTTCGCGGCAATCCAGGGGGATTTTTATGCCGTTGCGCAGCGCGGCGTCCAACAGGATTTCATGGGCGCCCACCGGGAAAAACAGAGTCTTGCCGTCGGCAAAACTGAAGGCCACTTTGTGATTCATCTGCAGTGCTCCGGTGCTTTAGAGGTGATAGAAATCCAGCACCGAGTTGATGGTGTCGTTGAGCAGCAAGGCGTGTTTGCGCGTGATCAGCCAACTGTCGCCATGAGGTTTCAGGTGATACGTGGCAGGCCCATAAAACTGCTCCGACGTGGCCAGCCGATAAAACAGCGTGTGCCAGTTCAACCGCACCTCCAGCGTGCCATCCGCCTGCTCGGCCACGCGCACGTTATTGATCAGGTGCAAGGTGCGTGGCATGGGCGTGGCCGACGCCGCCTTGCCGGTGCGCAGGCGGAACACGCGGTCTTCAAGGCCTGAACGGTTGGCGTAATAGATCAGTGACATCTCGCGCTTGGGGTCGCGGGTGTAGACGTGCTCGGAGTCCCATTGCGGCAGGTGGAATTCACTCTGCGGGTCGAACAACTGCACATAGGCGTCCCAGTCCTGAGCGTCACACAGTTCGGACTTACGGTAGAAAAACTGCTCGATCTGGTACTGCAATTGCGCATTCATCACTGCACCTCCCGCAGTTTCAGTGCTTGCAGGTCCAGGCCCTTGAGCAGGAACTGCTGCCAGTTGCGGTGCTGGTTGACGTACAAGCCTTCATGGGTAAATTCGGTGCCGGTCATGGCCGGTTGAATGCCGATGGCTTCGCTGTTCGGCGTGGGCCCGGTTGCCCAGCGATGGCTGCCGCGCGAGATATCGCTCCAGCGTTCCAGGCGGCCCTGGAAACCGCGCTGGGCTTCGCGGAACTCCACCAGGTCATCCGGCGTGCCCATGCCGGACACGTTGAAGAAATCTTCGAACTGGCGAATGCGGTTTTCGCGGTCGGCGTCGGACTCGTTCTTCACGCCCAGGCATTGGCTGATGATCTCGGTCTTGTTCCACGCCACCGGGCGGATGATGCGCAGCTGCGAGCTGATCTGGTCGAGGAAGAACAGGCTCGGGTAAATATTCAGGTTGCGCAGGCGGTGCATCATCCACTCGGCCTTTTGCTGGCCGTGTTCTTCCACCAGGCGCGGCATGATCGTGGCGTAGCCGGAGCGCACCGTCGGGTTGGGCATGTCGCTGAACAGCAGGCTGTGGCCATTATTGAAAGCGAACCAGCCGTCATCGGTATTCGCGTCGCCGGCGCCGAGCTTGCTGTAGTCCAGCGTGGTGCCCGAGCCCGTGCCGTTTTCAGTATTGACCTGCTGGCGATGCTGCACGGTGGCGACGTAGTTGTAGTGCACGGTGCTGACGTGATAACCGTCCAGGCCGTTTTCGTTCTGCAACTTCCAGTTGCCGTCGTAGGTGTAGGCGGATTTACCTGGCAGCACTTCCAGTTCACCGGTGGCGGACTGCGCGACCATCATGTCGAAGAACACCTTGGCGTCGCCGAGGAAGTCTTCCAGGCTGTCTGTGCCATTCACGTCCAGGCTGATAAACACGAAGCCCTTGTAGCTGTCGATACGCGCCTTTTTCAGGCCGCGGGTGGCTTTATCGAAGCCCTCTGGGTATTCCCCCGGCGCCTTGACCTTCACCAGCCGGCCGTCGCTTTTGTAGCACCATGCGTGGAAAGGGCAGGTGAAGGTGGATTGGTTGCCCTTGCCGACACGCGTAAGGGTCGTGCCGCGATGCTGGCAGGCGTTGATCAGTGCGTTGAGTTTGCCCTCGCCGTCGCGGGTGATGATCATCGGCTGGCGCCCGGCGCGCATCGTCACGAAATCGTGGTTATTGGCCAGTTCGCTTTCGTGGCAGGCGTAGATCCAGTTCTTTTCGAAGATCAGTTCCATCTCCAGGTCGAACAGTTCGGGCTCGGTGAACATGTCCCGGGCGATGCGGAACACTTCATCCGCCGGACGAAAGTCCAGGCAGCTTTCGATAAACGCTTTCCACTGCTCGACGCTTCTTGCACCACTCATGGGAGGCACCTTGTTTGATAGGGGCTAATCGGTGGTTTATTAGAGGCAGCATGGCCGGGTGCGGGCTATCCGCTTAATGGGGGAAGGTGGGCCGGAAAGTTGGGCAGCAAATACTCACAACGGTGCAGGGCGGTCGCGCAATGCGCTACTGTCATACAAGGCAAGAGGCGCAAAAGCCTGCCCGTTATCCACATAGTCGACGGTTGCTATCCACTGGGTTGCAATACGGCTGGCGTGGCTTGGAACTTGCTGTCGATCCATACCGACGCGCCGCCAGAGCGCGCAACAGCCTAACCGCCGTGGGTGCACCCTGATGAGTAGCCATACACGCGATATCCATATTCAACGCTTCGACCTGGAGGGCGCCTGCAGCTGGATGTCCGGCATCTGCGGGCCGCATCGCCTGGCGACGGCGACGCCCGAGCGCCTGCGTTTTCACCACAGTGCCAATGTGTTCAAGTCCCGCGCCACCACCTTGGGCGTGATCGAATACGGCACTGATGTGACCATCGACATCGAAGACGCCGAGCATTTCAGCAGTTACAGCCTGAGCCTGCCGCTGGTGGGCGAGCAGGAGTTGAGCAAGAACGGTGTGAGCCTGAGCTCCAATTGCGATCAAGGGGTGATCATTTCGCCCAACGAGCATCAGGTGCTGGCTATTTCCGGTGATTGCCGCAAGTTGCAGGTTGTCATTACGCGGGCGGCGATGAGCGAATCCCTTGAGGGCTTGCTGCAACGGCCGATTGAAGCGCCGCTGCGGTTTGAGTCGGTGATGGATGCGGTGGACGGCGCTTCGGCGTCGTGGTGGCGCATGGCGCGGTATTTCATTGCCGAGCTTGAACGCAGCAGCGAGTTGTATGAGCAGGCGGCGTTTACCCGGGATCTTGAAAGCTCGCTGATCAAGGGCTTGATCCTCGCCCAGCCGAACAACTACTCCGAAGAACTGCGCGACGTACTCGGCGTGAAGCTGCCGCATTACTTGATTCGCGCGCGGCAGTACATCCACGACAATGCCCGTGAGGCCGTGCACCTGGAAGACCTGGAAACCGCTGCCGGTGTGTCGCGGTTCAAGCTGTTCGATGCATTTCGCAAATACTTTGCGCTGTCGCCCATGGCTTACTTGAAGAAACACCGGTTGGGCGCCGTGCGCCAGGAAATCCTCGAACACGGCTCTACACGTACCATTTCCGAAATCGCTCTGGGGTGGGGGTTTACGCACTTGGGGCGGTTTTCGGCGGAATACCGAAAGCTATTCGACGAATCCCCCAGCCAAACCCTGCAACGCAAGCGCCTGCGCAGCCTTTGAAGACAATGAGGATCAAACTGTGGGAGCTGGCTTGCCTGCGATGGCGGTGGGCCAATCAGCAAAGATGCCAACTGATCCACCGCTATCGCAGGCAAGCCAGCTCCCACATTGGATATCCAGTGTTTGGGAGATATCAGATCAGCTCTTCCACCAATTGCAGACAATGACTCAGCCCGGGCGACTGATCATTCACCCGGCGGCTCAGAATAATCGGCGAGGTCGCGGTGGTTTCCACAATCGGCGTGTAGCCGATATCCGCGCGGTGCAGCACTTGCACCGAGGCCGGTACCAGGGTCACGCCCATGCCCGCGCCGACCAAGCCGATGGCAGTCTGCAATTCATTGGTCCACTGCGCCACCTTGAGGCTCAAACCGTGGGCGTCGAACAGGGCGATCACATGGTCGGCATAGCTGGGGCGTGGGTTGCCGGGGTAGAGCACAAAGGGTTCGGCGGCCAACTGGGCGAGGCTGGCGGGGGCGTCGAGCAGCGGGTGGCCGGCGGGCAGCACGGCCACCAGTCGGTCCTCCACCAGCACGCGCTGGACGATGGCCGGGTCGTCGATGCGAATACGCCCGAAGCCCACGTCGATACGCCCAGCCTTCAGCGCTTCGACCTGCTGCAAGGTGGTCATCTCCGAGAGCCCCAATTCCAGCTCCAGCGCTTCATGGTTGCGCAGCCGCCGAATCAACTCCGGCAGTACGCCGTACAAGGTCGATGGCGCGAAGCCGATGCCCAGCCAGGTCTTCTCGCCCTGGCCGATTCGCCGCGTGTTGTCGCAGACCTTGCCCAGTTGCTCCAGCAGCACATTGGCGTGCTCATAGAAAAACCGTCCGGCCTCGGTCAGCCGCAGCGGTCGGCCGCGTTCCAGCAAAATCACCCCCAATTCTTCCTCCAGTTGCTGGATCTGCCGGCTCAACGGCGGCTGGGCGATGTGCAGGCGTTCGGCGGCGCGGGTGAAGTTGAGGGTTTCACCCAGCACCTGGAAATAGCGCAGATGACGCAGCTCCATGACGGCTCCTTTCATACCTTGAGGGTATTGTGCGAGACCCATTCTATATTGGATGCCAAGAAAAATACGGCACAGAATCGGCGCAAACCTATAAAGAACCCAACGGGTATAGCCATGCCGATTTGCGCCATCGAGTCGATCGAGACCATCATCGTCGACCTCCCCACCATCCGTCCGCATAAGCTGGCGATGCACACGATGCAAAACCAGACCCTGGTGATTGTTCGCGTGCGTTGCGCCGACGGCATCGAAGGTATCGGTGAGTCCACCACCATCGGCGGCCTGAGCTACGGCAATGAAAGCCCCGACAGCATCAAGATCAACATCGACCGGCACTTCGCGCCGCTGTTGATTGGTCAGGACGCGAGCAATATCAACGCGGCCATGTTGCGTCTGGAGCGCAGCATTCGCGGCAATACGTTTGCCAAGTCCGGCGTCGAAAGCGCCTTGCTCGACGCCCTCGGCAAACGCCTTAACCTGCCGGTCAGCGAACTGCTCGGCGGCCGCGTGCGCGACGCTTTGCCGGTGGCCTGGACGCTGGCCAGCGGCAACACCGAACAGGACATTGCCGAGGCCGAAAAGATGCTCGACCTGCGCCGCCACCGCATCTTCAAATTGAAGATTGGCGCCGGTGAAGTCGGCCGCGACCTGGCCCATGTGATTGCGATAAAAAAGGCCTTGGGCGAGCGCGCCAGCGTGCGCGTTGACGTCAACCAGGCGTGGGACGAAGCCGTGGCCCTGCGTGCGTGCAAAGTGCTCGGTGAGAACGGCATCGACTTGATTGAACAACCGATTTCACGCAACAACCGCAGCGGCATGGCGCGGCTCAACCTGTCGAGCCCGGCGCCGATCATGGCGGACGAATCCATCGAGTGTGTGGAAGACGCCTTCAACCTCGCCCGCGAAGGCGCGGCCTCGGTGTTCGCCCTCAAGATTGCCAAAAATGGCGGCCCGCGCGCCGTATTGCGCACCGCCGCGATTGCCGAAGCCGCGGGCATTGGCCTCTATGGCGGCACCATGCTTGAAGGCGGCATCGGCACCCTGGCCTCGGCCCATGCCTTCCTCACCTTGAACAAACTGGCGTGGGACACCGAACTGTTCGGCCCACTGCTGCTGACCGAAGACATCCTCACCGAACCGCTGGTCTACCGCGATTTTGAGCTGCATGTCTCGCGCTTACCAGGCCTGGGCCTGACTATTGATGAAGAGCGTTTGGCGTTCTTCCGTCGTGACAAACACTAAGAGGCGCCTGCCATGTTGTTCCACGTAAAAATGACCGTGAACCTGCCCATCGACATGAACCCCGAACGCGCGGCGGCCCTGAAAGCCGAAGAGAAAGCGCTGGCGCAGCGCCTGCAACAGGAAGGCAAATGGCGCCACCTGTGGCGCATCGCCGGGCACTACGCCAACTACAGCGTGTTCGATGTCGACAGCGTGCAGGCACTGCACGACCTGCTGATGCAACTGCCGCTTTTCCCCTATATGGCCATCGAAATAAACGCCCTGTGCCGGCACCCTTCGTCGATCCGTGAGGACGACCGCTGAGCCTGTTTTGCACCCAATAATTACAAGATGAGGATTGCACCATGTCCATCCGACTTTCCCAGACTGCCCACGCCCAACAGTTTCTCGAAGAAGCCAGCGGCAACCTCAACGACGGCGGCAACCCGCGCACCAAGGCGTTGATTTACCGGATCCTGCGGGACACGGTGAACATCATCGAAGACCTGGAGGTGACCCCGGAAGAGTTCTGGAAGGCGGTCAATTACCTCAACGAATTGGGCAAGAACCAGGAAGCCGGTTTGCTCGCTGCCGGGTTGGGCCTGGAACATTACCTGGACCTGCTGATGGATGCCGCCGACGAAGAGGCCGGCAAATCCGGTGGCACACCGCGCACCATTGAAGGCCCGTTGTATGTGGCCGGGGCACCGCTGTCGCAGTACGAGGCGCGGCTGGATGATGGCAAGGACGACGCGGTGCCGCTGTTTATGCGCGGGCAAGTACGCGACACCGACGGCAAGCCGTTGGCGGGGGCGATTGTCGATGTGTGGCAGGCCAATACCGGCGGCACGTATTCGTGGTTTGACCCGACGCAATCGGCGTTCAACCTGCGCCGGCGTATCGAGACCGATGCCCAGGGCAACTACCGTTTTCGCAGTATCGTGCCGTCAGGGTATGGCTGCCCGCCGACCGGGCCGACCCAGCAGTTGCTCGATCAACTGGGGCGTCATGGGCAGCGGCCGGCGCACATTCACTTCTTCATTTCGGCGCCGGGATATCGGCACTTGACCACGCAGATCAACCTGTCGGATGACCCGTACCTGCATGATGATTTTGCCTATGCGACGCGCGATGAGTTGATTGCCGAGATTCGCTTCAGTGACGATCAGCAACTGGCGCGGGAGTTTGGCGTGGAAGGGCGGTTTGCGCAGATTGATTTTGATTTTGAGCTGCAATCGTCGGGTGCGCCGCAGGAGCAGAAACGCATGCAGCGCGTGCGCGCCCTGGAAGACTGATTTTAACGCGGTTAAAAAATGTGGGAGCGGGCTTATGTGGGAGCTGGCTTGCCTGCGATAGCATTAACTCGGTGTACCTGATGCACCGAGGTGTCTGCATCGCAGCGGTCCGGCGGTCCGGCAAGCCAGTTCCTACAACGTTCTGTGGTGTTCTGGTTATTTGCGTACGACCAAGTCCAGCACCTCATCCCGATCCTTGATCTTCTGCAACACAATCTCCGAGCGAATATCCATCACCCCGGCCGTGCGGTTCAGGTGGTTCACGATAAAGTCCGAAAAGTGCTTGAGGTTGCGTGCCTGCACCCGCAACACATAGTTGCTGGCCCCGGTAATTACATACGCACTGGCCACCTCCGGCCAGCCTTGCACCTTCTTGATAAACGTCTCATGCCAATCCTCTACATCCTGGCGTAATGACAGGTGGACGATGGCCTCCAGCTCGATTCCCAACTGTTCGGCATTCAACACCGCGCGGTAGCCGCTGATGATTCCCTCGCTCTCCAGCAGGCGCAAACGACGCAGGCAGGCGGAGGGCGACAGGGCGACTTTTTCCGCCAGTTCCTGGTTGCTGATACGGCCATCCTGTTGCAAAAAATGCAGGAGGCGCAGGTCGGTGGCGTCAAGAATCATGCTTAGAATAAATCCGCGTGTTTTGGAGTTAAATTCGAATTTCCTACAGCTTAATTAGCCTGTTGCCCGTCACTTTGCACGAAAATTCTCTAAAGTTTCGTTCATTATTTTGTCCATCGTCACTTATAAGAATCAGGACAGACCATGACCACTCGAAGCCACTGCCAAGCCCTCGACGCCCAGGACCCGTTGGCGCCACTGCGTCGCCAGTTCGCCTTGCCCGAGGGCGTCATCTACCTCGACGGCAACTCCCTCGGTGCGCGTCCGGTGGCGGCGTTGGCGCGGGCGCAGTCGGTGATTGCAGAGGAATGGGGCAATGGCCTGATTCGCAGTTGGAACAGCGCCGGCTGGGCGGCGTTGTCCCAGCGCCTGGGTGACCGCCTGGCGCCTCTGATCGGTGCACGCGACGGCGAAGTGGTGATTACGGATACCACCTCCATCAACCTGTTCAAGGTGCTCAGCGCCGCATTGAGCGTGCAGCGCCAACGTGCGCCTGCGCGCAAGGTGATTGTCAGCGAGGCGAGCAATTTCCCCACCGACCTGTACATCGCCGAAGGCCTGGCCGAGCTGTTGCAACAGGGTTATTCCCTGCGATTGGTCAACAGCCCGGACGAGCTGCCGCAGGCTATCGACCAGGACGTCGCGGTGGTGATGCTCACCCACGTCAACTACAAGACCGGCTACATGTACGACATGCAGGCGCTCACTGCGTTGAGCCACGAGTGCGGCGCGCTGAGCATCTGGGACCTGGCCCATTCGGCCGGGGCGGTGCCCGTCGACCTGCATAAGGCCGGTACCGATTACGCGATTGGCTGCACCTACAAATACCTCAATGGCGGGCCGGGCTCCCAGGCATTTGTGTGGGTCAACCCGGCGTTGGTGGACGTGGTGCGCCAGCCGTTGTCGGGCTGGTTTGGGCATACCCGGCAGTTCGCCATGGAAGCTCAATATGCCCCGAGCAGCGGCATCGCGCGTTACCTGTGCGGCACGCAGCCGATCACCTCGCTGGCCATGGTCGAATGCGGCCTGGAGATTTTTGCCCAGACCGACATGGCCAGCCTGCGCACCAAATCCCTGGCACTGACTGACCTGTTTATTGCATGGGTGGAAGCCCGTTGCGCCGCCCACGGCCTGGTGCTGATCACCCCGCGTGAGCACGCCAAACGCGGTAGCCATGTGAGCTTCGAACACCCTGAAGGTTACGCAGTCATTCAAGCCCTGATCGCCCGTGGCGTGATCGGCGATTACCGCGAGCCGCGCATCATGCGCTTTGGTTTCACCCCGCTGTACACAAGCTTTACCGAGGTGTGGGATGCGGTGGAAATCCTCGGCGACATCCTCGACAACCACACCTGGGACCAGCCTCAATTCAAAGTGCGCAACAGCGTCACCTAAGAACACTGCAAGACCAATGTGGGAGCGGGCTTGCTCGCGAAAGCGGTGTATCAGAAACATATTCTGTAACTGACCCACCGCCTTCGCGAGCAAGCCCGCTCCCACAGTGGATCTGTGTCTATATCCAAACCGTGCAATCACAATAATAAAGGGGCACACCACGTGACCACGCCAGACAACGGCTTTGCAGAGATCACCCATCGCGAACTGGGCCTGAGGCGCCAGCTCACTTCCGGCCAGATGAGCATGATCGCCATCGGTGGCGCTATCGGCACCGGGCTGTTCATGGGCAGCGCCTATGCCATCGGCTATGCCGGGCCCAGCGTGCTGGTGAGCTACGCCATCGGCGCGTTGATCACTTTGCTGCTGATGGGCTGCCTGGCGGAGATGACCGTGGCGCATTCCACCTCAGGCTCCTTTGGCGCCTATGCCGAGTTCTATATCAGCCCGCTGGCCGGTTTCCTGGTGCGTTATGCCTACTGGGCGGCGATTGTGCTGGCGGTGGGCGCCGAGGTCACGGCGGTGGCGATGTACATGAAGTACTGGTTCGCCAACGTGCCGGAGTGGGTCTGGATCGTGTCGTTTTCCAGCGTGCTGGTCCTGCTCAATGCGATCAGCGTGAAGACCTTCGGTAATTTTGAATACTGGTTCTCGACCATCAAGATCAGTGCCATTGTCGGCTTTATCATCCTGGCGGTTTACGTGGTGTTCGGCTCCGGCAACCCGCAATACGGGGTGCAGAACTACACGGCCCACGGCGGCTTTTTCCCGCATGGCTTGAGCGGCATGTGGATCGCCGTGATCGTGTCGATCTTCAGCTACCTGAGCGTGGAGATGATCGCCGTGGCCGCCGGTGAAGCCGCCGACCCGGAGCAGGCGGTGAAGAAAGCCTTTCGCGCGACCATCGTGCGCCTCGTGGTGTTCTACCTGCTGGCCCTGGCGCTGATGTTGGCCATCGTGCCGTGGAACCAGTCCGGGCAGACCCAGAGCCCGTTCGTTACGGTGATGCAGACCATCGGTATTCCCGGTGCCACCGGGGTGATGAATTTCGTGATTCTGATTGCGGCGCTGTCGGCGATGAATAGTCAGCTCTATATCACAACGCGGATGATGTTCAGCCTGTCCCGCGCCGGGTTTGCGCCTGCGTCCATGGGCGCCTTGAGCAAGAGCGGGATTCCGCTGAATGCGTTGCTGCTCTCCAGTTCAGGCATTGCCCTGGCGACCTTACTTAACGTGGTGTACCCGGAAAGTTCGTTCACCTTGATGATGGCGATCTCGATGTTTGGCGCGATCTTCACCTGGTTCATGATCTTCCTCACACACCTGTTTTTCCGTCGCTATCGCAAGCGTCACGGCGGGGCAAAGCTGTCGTTTCAACTGCGTCTGTTTCCCTACAGCACATCGCTGGGCCTGGTGCTGATGGGCGCGGTGATGATCACCACGTATTTAACCGAGGCGTTCAAAATGACCCTGGTGTTCGGCGTGCCGTTCCTGCTGATTCTGTCGGCGGTGTATTACGGGTTTTTCCGCAAGGGCAGGGCCAAGGCGTCGAACAAGGCCTTGGCATAACCGGGCAATTGTTCGAACGAACGCGCGCATAACAGCAGCTTGCGCCGGGCCCACTCTTCTTGCAGAGGCTGGACCTTGATCGGGCGCTCCCGTGGCCAACGCTCCAATGCCGCTTGGGGCACAATCCCCAGGCCCGCGCCCCGGGCGACCATGCGAATGACCCCATCAAAGCCATCGGCGCGAATGCGTGTTTGCAGGCGAAAGCCGCTGTGCAGCGCCTGTTCTTCCAGGTACACCGCCAGCGCACTGTTGGCGGCCAGGCCTACATAGTCGTGTTGCAGGCTGTCGATAAAACTCACCGAGCCCGTCGCCAGCGGATGCTCCAGGGGCATGATCAGCACCAGCGGGTCGTCGCGAAAGGGTGCGGTCTGCAATCCGTGGGTGTCCACGGCGTCGGAAATAATCCCCAAGTCCGCCGTGCCTTGGCGCAAGGCATGGGTGATGCGCAGGCTCGGCAGTTCCTGCAGGTCGATCTCAAGGTTGGGGTGCTCGCACAAAAAATCCGCGAGCAGTTCCGGCAGGTATTCGCTGAGGGCTGTTGTGTTGCACAGCAGGCGCACCTGGCCTTTGACGCCATTGGCGTATTCCGCCAGTTCCTGTTGCAGGTGCTCGGCTTGTTGCAGCAGCAAGCGCGCGTGCCGGGCCAGCGCGTTGCCGGCGGCGGTGGGTGTAACGCCACGGCGGCCGCGTTCGAGCAACTCAATGCCCAATGACGCCTCCATCGCGCGAATGCGTGCGCTGGCGGCGGCCAGGGATAAATGGCTGCGGCTGGCGCCTGCGGTGATGTTGCCGGTGTCGAGGGTGTGCAGGTAGAGGCGCAGGTCGATCAGGTCAAAGTGCATGGCTGGAAATTTCCTGTGACTGGGCTGGCCCCATCGCGGGCAAGCCCACATTTTGATGTGTGAATACAGTAAATGTGGGAGCTGGCTTGCCGGCGATGGCTATCTAAGCCTCACGCAAAACAAGAGGCTGCCTCAGTATATGGCGAATTTCAGAGCCCATTGAAAAGCCCCACAATCGGCCCATGTCTACTTTCCTCGCGTTCTACCAAAACCTCGGCCCGGCCTTGACACTGCTGGTGATTGGCACCTTCCTGCTGGCCGGCACGGTCAAAGGCATCATCGGCCTGGGCCTGCCCACGGTCGCCATGGGCATGCTCGGCCTGGCTATGCTCCCGGCGCAGGCTGCCGCGTTGCTGATCATTCCTTCAACGGTGACAAACCTCTGGCAACTGGCATTCGGTGGACACCTGAGCGCATTGCTCAAACGCCTGTGGCCGATGCTGTTGCTGATTTTCCTTGGCACCGGGCTCGGCACCTTGTGGCTGGGCATGGACGGCGGGCATTGGGTGGTGCGCGCGTTGGGCGGCGCCTTGCTGGTGTACGCACTGAGCGGGCTGTTGTTGCCCACGCTCAAGGTGAAGCTTGAAGCCGAGCGCTGGCTGGGCCCGGTGTGCGGGCTGATCACCGGCATCATCACTTCGGCCACGGGTGTGTTCGTGATTCCAGCCGTGCCGTACCTGCAAGCCTTGGGCTTGAACCGCGATCAGTTGGTACAGGCCCTGGGGCTGTCGTTCACCGTTTCTACACTGGCGCTGGCCGCAGGGTTAGCCTGGCGCGGCACCTTGGGCGGCGGCGAAATAAACGCCTCGCTACTGGCGCTGGTGCCCGCACTATTGGGTATGTGGCTGGGCCAGGCGCTGCGCCGGCGCATCAGCGCGGTGCTGTTCAAACGCGTATTTTTTATCGGCATGGCCCTATTGGGCGGTCATCTATTGATAAGCGGGTAAGTCAAAAGTACTGGTGCAATTCGTGCGTTTTGGTCAAATGTATTTTGCGGCGCCGCTGCTTATTCCGAGGGTTCAATGTCGATAGCCTGCCGGCAGACATTTTTAACCCTCTGGATTCCCTCCCATGAAAAAAGTCCTCCTGCTGAACGGCGGCAAGAAATTCGCCCACTCCGAAGGCCGTTATAACGCCACTTTGCATGAAGCCGCCGTCGCCGTTCTCGACCGTGGTGGCCTCGACGTCAAAGTCACGCATATCGACGAAGGCTACGACGTGGCCGAAGAGGTCGCCAAATTCCTTTGGGCCGACGTGATCATCTACCAGATGCCCGGCTGGTGGATGGGCGCGCCGTGGATCGTCAAGAAGTACCTCGACGAAGTCTTCACCGAAGGCCACGGCAGCTTGTACGCCAGCGACGGCCGGACTCGTTCCGATGCCTCGCAGAAATACGGCAGCGGCGGCCTGATCCAGGGCAAACAGTACATGCTGTCGCTGACCTGGAACGCGCCGCAGCAAGCCTTCGACGACCCGACTGACTTCTTCGAAGCCAAGGGCGTAGACGCCGTCTACTTCCCGTTCCACAAGGCCAATGAGTTTCTCGGCATGACTGGCCTGCCGACCTTCCTTTGTGTGGACGTGATGAAACGCCCGGCCATTGAGGTCGACGTGGCGCGCTACGAGCAGCACCTGGCGCAGATGTTCGACCTGTCGGTGTAAGCTGCGGTTAACCGATAAAGAGGACAGCCTGTGAAAGCCCGATCCGATGAGCTACAGATCTTCGTCAGCGTGATTGAGTGCGGCTCGATTTCCGCTGCGGCGGAGCAGGTCGGGCAGACGCCGTCGGCGGTCAGCCGCACCTTGTCGCGCCTGGAAGCCAAGCTCGACACCACGCTGATCAACCGCACCACGCGGCGCATGGACCTGACCGAGGAGGGCAAGTACTTCTTCGAGCAGGCCAAGGTGATTCTGGCGCAGATGGATGACCTGGAAGAACGCCTGTCGTCACGCCAGAAAAAACCGGCGGGGCGCTTGCGCATCAATGCCGCCGTGCCGTTCATGCTGCATGGAATCGTGCCGTACATCGCTGAGTTTCGCCGTTTGTACCCGGATATCCAGCTGGAGCTGAACAGCGATGACCTGATCATCGACCTGCTGGAGCAGAGCACCGACATTGCCATTCGCATCGGTGTCCTCGCCGATTCGACCTTGCATGCCCGTTCCCTTGGCTGCACACCGCTGCATATCCTGGCCAGCCCCGAATACCTCAAGCAATACGGCACGCCCAGCACGGTCGCCGAGTTGGCGGATCACACGTTGATGGGCTTCACGCAGACAGAAACGCTCAACCATTGGCCATTGCGGCACGTGGAAGGCGATCGGTGGCTGATCCAGCCCGGCATTGCTGCGTCCAGCGGCGAGACCTTGCGCCAGTTGGCGTTGGAAGGGCAGGGCATTTGCTGCCTGTCGAACTTCATGACGATTGAAGATATCAACGCCGGGCGCCTGGTGCCGGTGCTGGAGGCGTTCAACAGTGGCTATCGCCAGCCGATTCACGCGGTGTTCTACCGCAACTCGCAGTTGGCGTTGCGCATTCAGTGCTTCCTGGACTTCATTCAGGCCAAGCTGGCGCGGTATGCCTACTGATTCGTGACCTGCGCGCAAGATTGAATTGGGCAACAGGGTCTTATTCGACACGGATGAACCCTTGATACTGGGACCATCACTTACCCAGTCAGGAGCACTCTCCATGAACGTATTCATTACCGGCGCCGCAGGTTTTATCGGTGGCTCCATCGCCACCGGCCTGGTCAACGCCGGGCACCACGTCACCGGCCTGGTGCGCAGCGCCGAACAAGCCGCTGAAATGACCGGCCTGGGTATTACCCCAGTGATCGGCACCCTTGACGACGCCGCGGTGTTGACCGAGCAAGCGCAGAAAGCCGATGCGGTGATCAACGCCGCGAGCAGCGATCATCGTGCTGCCGTGGAAACCTTACTGGCCGCCTTGAAAGGCTCGAACAAGCCGTTCCTGCACACCAGCGGTTCGAGCATCGTCGGTGATGCGTCGGGCGGCAAAGCCAGCGATGTCATCTACGTTGAAGACAACCTGCCGGAGCCGACCGTCGACAAGGCCGCGCGCGTGGCCATCGACAACCTGATCCTGGCGGCCGCCAAGGACGGCGTGAATTCGGCGGTGATTTGCAACACCCTGATCTATGGCCACAGCCTGGGTGTGAAACGTGACAGCGTGCAATTGCCGCGACTGCTCAAGCAGGCGCGCAAGAGCGGCGTGGTGCGCCATGTGGGTACCGGGCAGAACATCTGGTCCAACGTGCACATTGAAGACGTGGTTGCGCTCTACCTTCTGGCGCTGACGAAAAACATTCCGGGCACGTTCTACTTTGTGGAAAGCGGCGAGGCGTCGTTTATAGACATGACCACCGCCATTGCTCAAGCGCTGCACCTGGGCGCGCCGCAGGATTGGCCGTTGGCTGACGCGGAAGCCGAATGGGGCTATGAAATGGCTAACTACGGCCTGGGTTCCAACAGCCGGGTACGGGGCAAGCATGCCCGTGAGCTGCTGGGCTGGGCGCCGAAGCGTACGTCGGTGGTGGAGTGGATTCGCAACGAAATGGTGTGATGTTCGCTTAACACCGGAGTGCGGCCATCGCGGGCAAGCCCGGCTCCCACATCGACCGAGTCGTTCAAGCAACACGCGGTCAACGTGGGAGCTGGCTTGCCTGCGATAGGGGCAACTCGGTCTACCTGACCTGACACTTCACTGGCCCCACCCGCCGCAATTCCGTACCATTCCCCGCCTAATTCCCCGCAACGCCCTGGTACCTCATGAACCTCACCCGTCTGCGCGCCGATGCCCTGGCCGGCCTCACCACGTCTTTTGCGCTGCTGCCCGAATGCATCGCCTTTGCGTTGGTCGCTCACCTCAACCCGTTGATGGGGCTCTACGGCGCCTTCATCATTTGCACCCTCACTGCGTTATTCGGCGGCCGTCCTGGCATGGTCTCGGGCGCGGCAGGTTCGATGGCAGTGGTGATCGTCGCGCTGGTGGTGCAGCACGGTGTGGAGTATTTGCTGGCGACGGTGCTGTTGGGCGGGCTGATCATGGTTGCGTTCGGCCTGTTGCGCCTGGGCAAGCTGGTGCGCATGGTGCCGCACTCGGTGATGCTCGGTTTCGTCAACGGCCTGGCGATCATTATCGCGCTGGCGCAACTGGAGCATTTCAAGAGCGGTGAACGCTGGCTCAGCGGCACGCCGTTGTATGTGATGACGGGCCTGGTTGTGCTGACCATGGCGATTGTCTACCTGTTGCCACGCCTGACCCGCGCCGTGCCACCCGCGCTGGTGGCGATCCTCGGGGTCGGCCTGGCGGTGTACCTGCTTGGCCTGCCGACCCGTACCCTCGGCGACATGGCTCACATTGCCGGTGGCCTGCCGACCTTTGCGTTGCCGCAGATTCCCTGGACCCTGGAAACCCTCACGATCATCGCGCCCTACGCGTTCCTGATGGCCATGGTGGGCCTGCTGGAAACCCTGCTCACCTTGAACCTCACCGACGAGATCACCGAGACTCGTGGCTACCCCGACCGCGAAAGTGTGGCCCTGGGCGCGGCGAATATGGTCTCTGGCCTGTTCGGCGGCATGGGCGGTTGCGCGATGATCGGGCAAACCGTGATCAACCTCAGCTCCGGCGGGCGCGGGCGCTTCTCCGGGGTATTTGCCGGGGTGATGATCCTGTTGTTCATTCTGTTTCTGTCGCCGCTGATCGAGCGAATCCCGCTGGCGGCGCTGGTGGGGGTGATGTTTGTGGTGTCACAGCAGACCTTCGCCTGGGCGTCGCTGCGGGTGATCAACAAGGTGCCGTTCAACGACGTGCTGGTGATTCTCGCGGTGACGGTGATTACCGTGTTTACCGACCTGGCCACGGCCGTACTGTGCGGCATTGTGATTGCGGCGCTGAACTTTGCCTGGCAACAGGCGCGTGAGCTGTATGCCGATGAACACCTGGAAGCCGACGGCAGCAAACTCTATCGCCTGCACGGCACGCTGTTTTTTGCGTCAACTACACCGTTCTTGAACCGGTTCGACCCGGCCAATGACCCGGCCGAGGTGACGCTGGATTGCCGTCACCTAAGCTTTGTCGACTACTCGGCGATTGCCGCGCTGATGACCCTGCGTGAGCGTTACAGCAAGGCCGGCAAACATCTGCGTGTGCTGCATTTGTCGGAGCGCTGCAAGAAGCTGCTCAAGCGCGCGAAGGTTCATCACGACTGATCGGGCTGAGTCCCAGCGAGTCCGTGTCATCGTTAAAGAATATCGCGAGCAAGCCCGCTCCCACCGGGATCACGGCCCGACCAGGTCTTCGAGTTCCTGGGCGCGGGTCTGCGTCATGTCCAGCAGGCAGCCGGAGCCATTGACCTGGTCGATGGTGCCGCCGGTGGCACTGCCTGCGAAGCCGCAATTGGCGTCGCGGTATTTGATCCACAGGCGCTGAACATCCTGCAATTGCTGCTTGCGCGCACCTTCCTGGGCGGCGAGGGCAGTTTTGTAGGCTTTGTTCAGGCGCTCGTCCTGCACTTTGGCTTCCTTGGCGTTGCAATTGACCATGTCGGCAGTGGTGTTGGCGCTGTCCATGCATTTCTTCAAGGCAGCGTTGTCGGCGGCCGAGGCGTTGCCGCACAGGGCCAGCAGCAGCGCGCTGGCGGCGAAGGGAACAAGCAGGGTCTGGCGATTCATTGGGGGGATTCCTGATCGTAGTTGAGGCCGCCATCTGAGACTCGGCCCTGGCCATTGAGTTTCCGCGCCGCACAAAACTTCATGTAAGAACGCCCTACGAATTTTCATGCGCCGGCGTAGGGCATATCCCCAAGCGACAGCGCTTATCTGTGGGCGAAAATTACTTTCATAAAAATTGAAAATACTCCTCGGTAATGATTTATGAGTTTCACAACCAATTCGACGTGACCCTTTCCGAGGAGTACCGCATGGCCGCACCACTGGGCTTGGGGCTGCTGGCATACGCTGCCATCGCCATCATTGCATTGATCGTGCTGATTGCACGTTACCGACTCAACCCGTTTATCGTCATCACCCTGGTGTCTATCGGCCTGGCGCTGATGGCCGGGATGCCCGCCGATACCATCATGGGGTCGTATGAGGCGGGTGTCGGCAAGACGCTGGGGCATATCGCCCTGGTGGTAGCGTTGGGCACCATGCTCGGCAAAATGATGGCCGAATCCGGTGGCGCCGAGCAGGTAGCGCGCACCTTGATCAACCGTTTCGGCGAGCGCAATGCGCATTGGGCGATGGTGTGTATCGCTTTCCTGGTGGGGCTGCCGCTGTTTTTCGAGGTCGGTTTTGTGTTGCTGGTGCCGATCGCCTTTACCGTGGCGCGGCGTGTGGGCGTGTCGATCCTGATGGTCGGCTTGCCGATGGTCGCCGGTTTGTCGGTGGTGCATGCCCTGGTGCCACCGCACCCGGCGGCGATGATGGCGGTGCTGGCGTATAACGCGTCAGTGGGGCAGACCGTGCTGTATGCGATCTTGATTGGTATCCCTACGGCGATCATCGCCGGTCCGCTGTACGCCAAGTTCATCGTGCCGCGCATTCACCTGCCGGCGGAGAACCCGCTGGAGCGTCAGTTCATCGAGCGTGAGCCGCGTACCCGTTTGCCGAGCTTTACGCTGACCATGGGCACCATCCTGTTGCCGGTGGTGCTGATGATGATCGGCGGCTGGGCCAACGTGATTTCTACACCGGGGAACGGTTTTAATCAGTTCCTGCTGTTTATCGGCAACTCGGTGATCGCGCTGCTGGTGGCGACCTTGGTGAGCTTCTGGACCTTGGGGCTGGCCCAGGGCTTTAACCGTGAAGCGATCCTCAAGTTCACCAATGAATGCCTGGCGCCGACGGCCAGTATTACCTTGCTGGTCGGCGCGGGCGGCGGGTTGAACCGCATTCTGGTGGACGCGGGCGTGACCAATGAGATCCTCGGCTTGGCCCATGCTTTCCATTTGTCGCCACTGGTGATGGGTTGGTTGTTCGCCGCGCTGATGCGGATCGCCACGGGCTCGGCCACCGTGGCCATGACGACGGCGTCCGGTGTGGTCGCGCCCGTTGCCATGGGCCTGGGTTATCCACACCCCGAATTGCTGGTGCTGGCCACTGGGGCGGGTTCGGTGATCTTTTCCCACGTCAACGACGGCGGCTTCTGGCTGATCAAGGAATACTTCAATATGACAGTGATCCAGACCTTCAAGACCTGGACCGTGCTGGAGACCCTGATTTCGGTGGTCGCCTTCGGTCTGACTTACGGTCTGTCCTGCATCCTGTAATTCGGAGACCTCATGGACATCCTCTACCAGATTCGTGCTCGCCAGGATTCCTTCAGCGCCGGTGAGGGACGTATCGCCAGGCTGATGCTCGATGACGTGGGCTTTGCCGCGTCGGCCAGCCTGGAAGAGTTGTCGCAACGGGCCGAGGTCAGCACGGCGACCTTGTCGAGGTTTGCGCGCAGTGTGGGTTGCCGCGATCTGCGGGATTTGCGCCTGCAACTGGCGCAGGCCAGCGGGGTGGGTAGCCGGTTTCTGGACCCGGCAGGGTTGCCGGAACAGTCGGCGTTTCATCGGCAGATTCTCGGCGATGTCGAAGCGACGTTGCGCCAGCATTTGTCAGGCTTTAACCAGGCGAGTTTTGTCGATGCAGTCAGCCTGTTGGGCAAGGCGCGGATGATTCACGCCTTCGGCATGGGCGGCCCGTCGAGCCTGTGCAGTGAGGAACTGCAGGTGCGACTGGTGCGTCTGGGTTACCCGATTGCCGCTTGCCGCGACCCGGTGATGATGCGTGTCACGGCCGCGACGTTGGGCCCTGAACATGCCTTGATCGTTTGCTCGCTCTCCGGGCTCACTCCCGAATTGTTGGACGTGGTGAGGCTGGCGCGCAACTACGACACGCCCATCGTTGCCATCACGCTGGCCGACTCACCGCTGGCCCAGTTGGCAGACGTGTTGTTGCCATTGCAGCCGGCCGAAACCAGTTTTATCTACAAGCCGACCGCAGCGCGCTACGGCATGCTGTTGGCCATCGACTTGCTCGCCACCGAGCTGGCGCTGGCCATGCCGGACGACAACCAGGAACGCCTGCGCCGGATCAAGCTGGCCCTGGACGATTATCGCGGCGGCCCCGATAGCCTGCCGCTTGGAGATTGATATGAAGTACGACACGCTGATTCGCCAGGCGCTGATCATAGATGGCAGCAACTCCCCGGGCTATGTCGCTGATGTAGGTGTGCGGGCAGGGCGGATCGAAACGATTGGCGACCTGTCGACCGCGCAGGCTGAGCACGAAATCGATGCGAATGGCCGTGTGTTGGCGCCGGGCTTTATCGACGTGCACACCCACGATGACACGGTGGTGATCCGTCACCCGCAGATGTTGCCCAAGCTCAGCCAGGGTGTGACCACGGTGATTGTCGGCAACTGTGGCATCAGCGCGTCGCCGGTCAATTTACGCAGCGACCCGCCGGACCCGATGAACCTCTTGGGGTCGCGTGAAGCGTTCGTTTATCCGCGCTTTGCCGATTACCGTGCTGCCGTGGAAAGTGCGCATCCGGCGGTGAACGTTGCCGCGCTGATCGGCCATACGGCCCTGCGCAGCAACCATATGGACGACCTGCACCGCACCGCCACGCCCGACGAAATCGCCGCCATGCGCACGCAATTGCAGGAAAGCCTGGAGGCGGGTGCCCTTGGTTTATCCACAGGCCTGGCCTACGCCAGCGCATTCAATGCCGAGACCGATGAAGTGCTGCAACTCAGTGAAGAACTGACGGCCTTCGGTGCGGTGTACACCACCCATTTGCGCAGCGAATTCGAACCGGTGCTGGAGGCGATGGACGAGGCGTTTCTCATCGGCCGACATGCCAAGGTGCCGGTGATTATTTCCCACCTCAAATGTGCGGGGGCGGGTAACTGGGGGCGTAGTCCGCAGTTGTTGGCGTCGCTGGAAGCCGCAGCGAAAACCCACCCGGTGGGGTGTGATTGTTATCCCTATGCGGCCAGCTCTTCGACGCTGGATCTCAAGCAGGTCACCGATGCCTTTCGTATCACCATCACCTGGTCCACGCCGCACCCTGAAGTGGGTGGGCGCGACTTGCAGGCTATCGCCGCCGAATGGGACGTTTCGCTGATGGACGCAGCACGCCGTCTGCAACCGGCGGGGGCGGTGTACTACGGGATGGATGAAGCGGATGTGCGACGTATCCTGGCGCATCCGCTGTCGATGGTGGGGTCTGACGGGCTGCCTGAAGACCCGTTTCCTCACCCGCGTTTGTGGGGCGCGTTTCCCCGGGTGCTGGGGCATTTCAGCCGCGACGTTGGGCTGTTCCCGTTGCACACGGCGGTGCACAAGATGACGGGGTTGTCGGCAGCCCGATTTGGTTTGGCTGAGCGGGGCGAAATTCGTCAAGGCTACTGGGCTGACCTGGTGTTGTTCGACCCGTTGCGGGTGCGTGATGTAGCGGATTTCAAAGCGCCGCAACGCGCGGCTGAGGGCATTGATGGTGTGTGGATCAACGGAGTGTTGAGCTACATCGATGGCCAGGCCAACGGTCAGCGACCGGGGCGGTTTCTGGCGCGTAATGGGGATTTGCGCGGTGGTTTTTCGTCTCTATAGTGGGGCGCTCTCTTACACGGAGTTGTTGCCATGCACTTAGGAAAGGTCACCCCCATCTTGCGTATTTTCGACGAGGCCAAGGCGTTGGAATTCTACGTCGAGTTCCTCGGGTTCAAGGTCGACTGGCAGCATCGTTTTGAGGCGAATTTTCCGTTGTATCTGCAGGTGTCGCTGGGGGAATGCGTGCTGCATTTGTCCGAGCATCATGGCGATGCTTCGCCGGGGGCGGCGGTGCGGATTCAGGCGCACGGGGTGGACGCGTATCAGCAGCAGTTGTTGGCCAAGGATTACCGGTATGCCAAGCCTGGGGTTGAGGAAGCGCCTTGGGGCTCGCGGGAGATGAGTGTCAGCGATCCGTTTGGCAATCGGCTGGTGTTTGTTGAGGAAGGCGACGGCTGATTGGCAAATCGCAGGCAATAAAAAACCGCCTTAGTAGGGCGGTTTTTTTTTGCAAACCAGTTTGCGACTGGGTTGCTATCTCAAAAGACGCAATCGACCCGCAGCCAGATACTACCGTTGGCCATGTCATCACGCAAGACGAAAAGATGGCCAGCATGGATACTTTAGGCATCTTTGTCTTACCTGATTTGACTGCAAAAGCTTGCAATGAATCTATCGGGCGATACTGGATATTTGACCACTGTTTGACACACCTTAGACGGGAATGTTGGTTAGGATCTTTCCCGTTCTGCGTTTGTCGCTTTTTAGGTGAGCCGGGTATGCGCGCGAATTCTGGACCGACCGCCACGGGCTAGTAATCCGTGCCGGATTGATGCGGGAGGACCATTAGCCCGGCCGCCTCAAAAGGCGCAATCGACCTGCGTCTGAAGGCTCACGTGTTCCGGTAAGTGCGCTGGAGGTAAGGCCCAACTCAGGGAGGGCCGAGTATGTCTAAGTTTGCACGACGTACGTGGAACCTCGTAGTGAATGCCTTGCGTGTCTATCACGTGTGGACATTCCTGCGGGACAGCTTTGATGACCTGTAAGGTCTGAGAAGTGGAGCCGCCTCGGCTTAAGTCGAGGCGGCTTTTTTGGTTTTTTAAACCCGGAAGTGGCTGACCATCTGCTGCAACTGGCTGCCCAAACGCGCCAGTTCCACGCTCGACTTGGCCGTCTCGTCACTCGCGGTGGCGGTCTGCTCCGACACATCCCGCACGTTGACGATGCTGCGGCTGATTTCTTCGGCTACGGCACTTTGCTGTTCCGCCGCCGCTGCAATCTGCTGGTTCATCGACTGGATGTTCGACACCGTACGGGTGATGTTTTCCAGCGATACGCCGGCCTTACGGGTCAGCTCGACGCTGCTGTCGGTGAGGCTGCGGCTGTTGTTCATCACAGTGGCCACTTGCTGGGTGCCGTTCTGCAAGCCGGCGACCAGGCCTTCGATTTCTTCGGTGGATTTTTGGGTACGCTGGGCCAGGCCGCGTACTTCGTCGGCAACCACGGCAAACCCACGACCGGCTTCACCGGCACGCGCCGCTTCAATCGCTGCGTTGAGCGCCAGCAGGTTGGTCTGCTCGGCTACGGCCTTGATCACGTCCATCACGCTGCCGATCTTGTTGCTCTCTTGTTGCAGGTGCGTCATGGCGTCGGTAGAGCGCGCCACTTCGGCGGCCAGGCGCTCGATCTGGGCGATGGCCTCGGCCACCACTTTGTCACCTGCGCGGGCTTGACCGTCAGCGTCGGCAGCGGCCAGGGACGCCTGCTCGGCGTTGCGCGCAACTTCTTGCACGGTAGCAGTCATTTCATGCATCGCTGTGGCGACTTGATCCGTCTCGATCTTCTGGCTGTTGACGCCGGCACTGGTCTGCTCGGTAACGGCTGACAGTTCTTCGGCGGCGCTGGCGATCTGAGTCACGCCGTCGCGAATACCGCTGATCAATTCACGCAGGGTGGTGCCCATGCGCTGGATGCCTTGTTGCAACACACCCAGTTCATCGCGACGGGTCACCTGGATGTTGTGGCTCAGGTCACCGGAGGCGATGCGTTCCACCACGGCCAGGGTTTCCTGGATCGGGCGCGTGATCTGGCGGGTAATCACCAGTGCAGCAATGATGCCGACCAGCAGGGCGAGCAACGTGCTGATCAACTGCAGACTGCGGGCCTGGGCGCTTTCGGCGTCGCGGCGATCAAGCTGAATGTCATACAGCTTGTCGCTGATGGTGACGATATCGGCGCCTTGTGTGGTCATTTCGGCACGGGCGCTGACGATGTTGGCGTTGGCTGCCTTGTAGCTCTGCACAGCGCTGCGATAGGCACCCAGCGCGGTTTCCAGCGAGGTCAATGCGCTTTGTTGGCTGGTGCCGAACGCGGCGTTGAGGCCTTTCAAGCCACCGATGGCTTTCTCGATTTGCGCAGCGGCGCGGGCTTCGGTTTCTGCGTTGACCGTGTTGGTGTAACCGCGCACTTCATAGCGCGCCAGCTGGAATTCTTCCTTGGCGTGGGTGATGGCCTGGTATTGGGTGTAGCGCTCCGGGCTGTCGGGCATCTGCTGCACGCTGGTGTCCAGTGCGTCGATCTGGGTGTTGGCAATATCAGCCTTGTCGCCCATGACTTGGCGTGCGGCGTTGCCGTTACGGTAGGCCTCACGCATTTTGTTCAGCGACTGCTGGTAGGCGGTGATGACGGCTTTTTGCTGAGTGAGCAGCTTGAGGTTTTCCGGGCTTTTGAAACTGTCCAGCAGCTTCTGTTGCTGGGCTGCAAAGGCGTCCAGGCTAGTCTGTACGTTCTGTGCCACGGCTTCATCGCCGTTTGCCAGCATGTATTGCAGGCGCACGATACGCAGCTTGGTCAGGGAGGCGTTGAGCTGGGTGATGTCGCTCATCCAGTTGCTACGGTCGATCAGGCTGCCCAGGCTGGTCCAGCCGGTCAGTGCCAGGATCGAGGTGAGGACCAGCACCAGGCCGAAGCCCAGGCCGAGTTTAAGGTTGACGCTGATGTTGCCGAACCAGCTATTCATCGAATGCTCCGCAAGAATGATGTTTGTCTGCTGGGCGGTGTTGTTGTTTGAGCCAGCCAAAGTGTGTAGGACTGTATCGGCGGCGGGGGATGAATCTGAAATACTTTTCTTACCGGTTCGACGAAGGGTGGCAATCACCGTATGGCAATGCTGACCTGTCGGGTTTGCGGCGCGGGGCAGGGGGCTCATCACGGGCCGGTCTTGTGTGCTAGTCTGCGGGCCCTTTTAGTTTTGGATGGCACGGGAAATCGTGCTGTCCTACAGCGGAGCCTCTTCATGTCCGAAGTTAATCTGTCCACCGACGAAACCCGCGTCAGCTACGGTATCGGCCGTCAGTTGGGCGACCAGCTGCGCGACAACCCGCCACCGGGCGTTAGCATCGACGCCATCCTGGCTGGCCTGACCGACGCTTTCGCAGGCAAGCCAAGCCGCGTTGATCAAGAGCAAATGGCTGCCAGCTTCAAAGTTATCCGCGAAATCATGCAAGCCGAAGCGGCTGCCAAGGCTGAAGCGGCTGCTGGCGCTGGCCTGGCGTTCCTGGCTGAAAACGCCAAGCGTGATGGCATCACTACCCTGGCTTCCGGTCTGCAATTTGAAGTGCTGACCGCCGGTGATGGCGCCAAGCCGACCCGTGAAGACCAAGTGCGTACTCACTACCACGGCACTCTGATCGACGGCACTGTGTTCGATAGCTCCTACGAGCGTGGCCAGCCTGCAGAATTCCCGGTTGGCGGCGTGATCGCCGGTTGGACCGAAGCCCTGCAACTGATGAATGCCGGCAGCAAATGGCGTCTGTACGTGCCGAGCGAACTGGCTTACGGCGCTCAAGGCGTTGGCAGCATCCCGCCGCACAGCGTTCTGGTGTTCGACGTTGAGCTGCTCGACGTTCTGTAATACTCGGTAATGTCGGCCCCGGCTTTGTGTGGGAGCTGGCTAGCCTGCGATGGCATCAACTCGGTAGCCGGTATGACCGAGTCATTGGTATCGTGGGCAAGCCCGGCTCCCCCATAAAGCCGGGGCAATCAGTTTTTGCGTGGTGTCTCATGGATGGAACTTGCCATTGAGCTCCGTGGCCGGGCGCAACGCTCGGGCATAGCAGAACAGAAACAGATTGCGCACCACCTCCTTAAGCACTCCAGGTTCACTGGAACTCAGGCCGCTCACGTCCAGGTCGCCCTGGTCCTGCAGCTCATTGAGCGCTTCTTCTTCCAGCACGGCACAGACTTCACCGGTTTCCCGATGCAGGATCCGCAGGTAAGGGTGTGGTCGGTCCAGCCAGGCATCTATCAAATAAGTCATGGTCATTCTCCTTGAGGGATTCAATGAGAATAATTCTTATTAGCGGAATAGCAAGTGCCTATTGGCGATTTGCTGATTTTTCTGTGGGGATAGTGCGTTCGATCAACGGGGAGGGCGAAACGCCATCCCGCGGCGGGCGCGGGATGGATGTAGCAGATTCAGACTTTGCGGACGAACTCTGACTTGAGTTTCATCGGGCCGATACCGTCGATCTTGCAATCGATATCGTGGTCGCCGTCGCACAGGCGGATGTTCTTGACCTTGGTGCCCACTTTGACCACCAGGGAAGTGCCTTTGACCTTGAGGTCCTTGATGACAGTGATGGTGTCGCCGTCTTGCAGGACGTTGCCTACAGAGTCTTTCTTCACGGTTTCATCACCGGCCGCTTCGGCCTCGCCATTGGCGGACCACTCATGGGCGCATTCCGGGCAGATCAGCTGGGCGCCGTCTTCGTAGGTGTATTCGGAATTGCATTTCGGGCAGGGTGGCAACGTGCTCACTAAAGCTCCTTGAAAGTCAGGATGGCTAAAAGTCGCACATTATATAGGGATTTAGAGTGTGGCGGGGGCTTGGATCTAATGGGGGAGCTGGCTTACCTGCCATGCTATCCACTCGGTGTGTCTGTTGTTCCGAGTTGACGCTATCGCAGGCAAACCAGCTCCCACATGAAGCGGAGCAGAATCAGTGAGTACGCGCGACCGCAAACTCACTCAGCTCAACCAGGGCATCCCGGTATTCACTGGCGGGGAGTGCTTCCAGGCACTGGATGGCACGGGCGACGTAGTCACGCGCCAACTGTGCGGTGTAATCCAGGGAGCCCGAGGCTTCCACGGCAGCGCGAATGCTTTCCAGGTCTTCAATCCCGCCTTTCTGGATCGCTTTGCGCACCAGTGCAGCCTGTTCCGGCGTGCCTTCGCGCATGGTGTAGATCAGCGGCAAGGTCGGCTTGCCCTCGGCCAGGTCGTCACCGACGTTCTTGCCCAGGGTTTCGGCGTCGCCACGGTAGTCGAGCAGGTCGTCCACCAGTTGGAACGCCACGCCCAGGTGATCGCCAAAGGTGCGCAGGGCTTCGGCCTGTTCGGCAGTGGCGCCACACAGGGCGGCGGCACTGTGGGTGGAGGCTTCGAAAAGCATCGCGGTTTTGCCGCGAATCACTTCCATGTAGGTTTCTTCGGTGGTGCTGGCATCGCGGACCTTCGACAGCTGCAACACTTCGCCTTCGGCGATGATGCGCGTGGCTTGTGAAAGAATCTTCATCACCGGCATCGAGCCCAGCTCGACCATCATTTCGAACGAGCGTGAATACAGAAAGTCGCCTACCAATACGCTAGGGGCATTGCCCCACATGGCATTGGCGGTCTCCCGGCCACGGCGCATGCCCGACATGTCGACCACGTCGTCATGCAGCAGGGTGGCGGTGTGCAGGAATTCGATAGTAGCTGCCAGCAGGCGCAAGTCATCGCCTTCGCGGCCCAGGGCCTTGCCGCACAGCAACACTAATAAAGGACGCAGGCGTTTGCCGCCCGCCGACGTAATGTAGTCGCCAATTTTGGAGACCAGCGGCACTTTAGACGTCAGCTGCTGCTTGATGATGCCGTCGACGGCGCTAAAATCGTCCGCGACCGCGCGGTAGAAAGCTTGGGGTTGCATCAGCGACAGTCGCTCCAGAAGGGTTGCGCGGCATGCTAGGACCCTCACCCCCGGGTGTCAAGGCGCGCCCAATCACTGTGAAAGCTACTGCGCTCGGTAATCCTGCGTCAAAAACAGGCTCGGAATGCTCATTTACAGCCAGTAAACTCCGCTTCCTCGCCTGTTTTTTCCTTGTCTTCCCTTCGCTCGCTACGCTTTCACGGCGATTGGCGGCTACTTGCATCACCCATTTACCTTGCGTACAATCGCGCACCCTGAACTTCCTGGGCAGCACCTGCCTTACGCAATTGCATTCGGGACGTCCATCCCATGCAGCCATGCCAGCCAATACCTCTTCTTATAAAGCGCTGGGTGAGCAGGATTATCGGAGAAATACCATGTCGTACGCAGTAATTGTTACTGGTGGCAAGCAATACAAGGTCGCCCCAGGTGAATACCTGAAGATCGAAAAACTGGAAATCGCTACTGGCGAATCCGTTACTTTTGATCGCGTTCTGTTGGTCGCCAATGGCGATGACGTGAACATCGGCGCTCCAGTGGTTGCTGGCGCTACCGTTGTGGCTGAAGTGATCTCCCAAGGTCGTCACGATAAAGTCCGCATCATCAAGTTCCGTCGTCGTAAGCACCACATGAAGCGTATGGGCCACCGCCAGTGGTACACCGAGATCAAAATCACCGGTATTCAGGCTTAATTTCAGCCTAATTCCTCACTAGGAGAATTGACTCATGGCACACAAAAAAGCTGGTGGTAGTACCCGTAACGGTCGCGACTCAGAAGCCAAACGCCTTGGCGTTAAGATGTATGGCGGCCAGAAAATCATTCCGGGCAACATCATCGTGCGTCAGCGCGGCACCCAATTCCACGCCGGTTACGGTGTTGGCATGGGTAAAGATCACACCCTCTTCGCGAAAATCGAAGGCGTGATCAAGTTTGAAGTAAAAGGCGCGTTCAACCGCCGTTACGTGAGCGTTGTCGCCGCTTAATTGCGCGATCGCTGGAAAAGCCCTGTCTCGCGACGGGGCTTTTTCGTTTGTGGAGTGAGTCTCTTGCAAAGCTGTTTGTAATGGGCTCAGGCGCTGGATTTGCGGTCGTTATTGAGGTCGCTGCGCTCATTTTTGCAAGAGTCTTATGTCTTGGTTTCTTAAGCTCGTCCATGCGACGAGAGGCGTTTTGTTATGAAGTTCGTTGATGAAGTTTCCATCCGAGTAAAAGCAGGCGACGGCGGTAACGGTTGCATGAGTTTCCGTCGCGAAAAATTCATCGAAAACGGTGGCCCCAACGGCGGTGACGGCGGTGACGGCGGTTCCATCTACATGATGGCCGACGAAAACCTCAACACCCTGGTCGACTACCGTTACACCCGGCACTTCGATGCCGAGCGTGGCTCCAACGGCGGCAGCACCGACTGCACCGGTAAAAAGGGCGAAGACCTGGTACTGCGCGTACCGGTCGGCACCACGATCATCGACTCCGCTACCCAGGAAGTGATTGGCGACCTGACCAAGGCCGGCCAAAAGCTGATGGTTGTGCAGGGCGGCTGGCACGGTCTGGGTAACACCCGATTCAAGTCCAGTACCAACCGTGCACCACGCCAGACCACGCCGGGCAAGCCGGGCGAGCAGCGTGACCTGAAACTCGAAATGAAAGTATTGGCCGACGTAGGCCTGTTGGGTTTGCCGAACGCCGGCAAAAGTACCTTCATCCGCTCGGTCTCGGCCGCCAAGCCGAAAGTCGCCGACTACCCGTTCACCACCCTGGTGCCGAACCTGGGTGTGGTCAGCGTCGATCGCTGGAAAAGCTTCGTGGTCGCCGACATTCCTGGCTTGATCGAAGGTGCTTCCGACGGCGCAGGCCTGGGGATTCGCTTCCTCAAGCACTTGTCGCGTACCCGTTTGCTGCTGCATCTCGTCGACATGGCGCCGCTGGATGACACCAGCGCACCGGACGCCGCCGAAGTGATCGTCAGCGAACTGACCAAGTTCAGCCCGGCCCTGGCCGAGCGTGATCGCTGGCTGGTACTGAACAAGTGCGACCAGATCCTGGAAGAAGAGCACGAAGAGCGCGTCAAGGAAATCGTCGATCGCCTGGAGTGGGAAGGTCCGGTCTACGTGATCTCGGCCATCGCCAAAGAAGGTACCGAGCGTCTGTGCCGCGACATCATGCGCTACCTGGAAGACCGCGCCGACCGCTTGGCGGCTGACCCGGTATTCAAGGCCGAACTGGCCGAACTCGATCAGCAGATCGAAGACGAAGCCCGCGCTCAGTTGCAGGCTCTGGACGACCAGCGTGCCCTGCGCCGCAGCGGCGTGAAGTCGGTCCATGACATCGGCGACGATGATTGGGACGAAGAAGACGTGGATGATGAAGACGGTCCGGAAATCATTTACGTGCGCGACTGATTCGTTGCAGTAAACTTAAGCGCCGCTCACTCGAGCGGCGTTTTGGTATCTGGGTTTTATGCAGTCAGGAATGTAGTCACGAATAACGTTATGGGCGGCGCTGGGTCGCGCGGCCCTCACTCTAAGGTTGAAGATGATGCGGAGCAAAGTGACAGGTGCGCAGCGCTGGGTCGTAAAGATCGGAAGTGCGCTGTTGACGGCAGATGGCAAAGGTCTGGATCGCGCAGCCATGAGCGTCTGGGTCGAGCAGATGGTGGCCTTGCATGAGGCCGGTGTCGAGTTGGTGCTGGTGTCGTCCGGGGCCGTTGCCGCCGGGATGAGCCGCCTCGGCTGGACCGCGCGACCCAGCGCGATGCACGAACTGCAAGCCGCCGCCGCCATCGGCCAAATGGGCCTGGTGCAAGCCTGGGAATCCAGCTTCGCCGAGCACGGCCGCCACACGGCGCAGATCCTGCTGACCCACGACGACCTGTCCGACCGCAAGCGCTACCTCAACGCTCGCAGCACCTTGCGCGCGCTCGTGGAGCTCAAGGTGATCCCGGTGATCAACGAGAACGACACGGTGGTCACCGACGAGATCCGTTTTGGTGACAACGACACCCTGGCCGCACTGGTGGCCAACCTGGTGGAGGCTGACCTGCTGGTGATCCTCACCGACCGTGACGGCATGTTCGACGCCGACCCGCGCAACAACCCCGACGCCCAGTTGATCTACGAAGCCCGCGCCGATGACCCGGCGCTGGACGCCGTGGCCGGCAGTGTCGGCGGCGCCCTGGGCCGTGGCGGTATGCAGACCAAGCTGCGTGCAGCGCGCCTGGCTGCGCGTTCCGGCGCCCACACCATCATCGTCGGTGGGCGCCTGGAGCGGGTGCTGGACCGCCTCAAGGCCGGAGAGCGCATCGGTACGCTGCTGTCGCCGGAACGTGGCATGTTGGCGGCGCGCAAGCAGTGGTTGGCCGGTCATCTGCAAACCCGTGGCACGCTGGTGCTGGACGAAGGCGCCGTGTCGGCGTTGTCCCAAGGCAACAAGAGCCTGCTGCCGGTGGGCGTCAAATTGGTGCAGGGCAGCTTCCGCCGTGGTGAGATGGTGGTGTGCGTGGCGCCGGACGGTCGTGAGATCGCCCGTGGCCTGGCCAACTACAGTGCCCTGGAAGCGCAGAAAATAATTGGACAATCGTCTGAAGCGATTGTCGGACTCCTGGGTTACATGGCGGAACCGGAACTGGTGCACCGCGATAACCTGATCCTGGTCTAAACAAAGGAAATATACGATGCGAGTCATGAAGGGTTTGCTCGGCCTGCTGCTGGTCATGCCGCTGCTGGCCAGCGCTGAAGAAATCGGCCAGGTGTCAACGGTATTCAAATTCGTCGGCCCCAACGACCGGATCGTGGTCGAGGCGTTCGATGACCCCAAGGTCGACGGCGTGACCTGCTACCTGTCGCGCGCCAAGACCGGCGGCGTGAAAGGCGGGCTGGGCCTGGCCGAAGACCGCGCCGAGGCCTCGATTGCCTGCCGCCAGGTTGGCCCGATTCATTTCAAGGGCGAGCTCAAGGATGGCGACGAAGTGTTCAAGGAGCGCACCTCGCTGGTGTTCAAGACCATGCAGGTGGTGCGCTTCCTCGACAAGAAGCGCAATACCTTGGTGTATCTGGTCTATAGCGACCGTCTGATCGAAGGCAGCCCGCAGAATGCGGTCACCGCTATTCCAATTTTGCCATGGCCAACGGCGCAGTAACCGGCGGGCGAGTTTTTCAATCGGCGTCTATGATTGCAGGCTTGCGGTCTGTAATCTCGAACTGCCGCAATGCGAAGAACATGGGATATCTGGAGTTCGTCATGAGTGCTTTCCACGATCTGAAACTCAAAGCTTTAGACGGACAAGACCTGCCGCTGGCGCCCTACAAAGGGCAGGTTGTGCTGGTAGTCAACGTCGCCTCCAAATGTGGCTTGACCCCGCAATACGCGGCGCTGGAAAACCTCTACCAGCAGTACAAAGGCCAGGGTTTTACCGTGCTTGGCCTGCCCTGCAACCAGTTTGCAGGCCAGGAGCCGGGCAGTGAGGAGGAGATCCAGGCGTTCTGCAGCTTGAATTATGGCGTGACGTTCCCGTTGGGCAGCAAGCTTGACGTCAATGGCCACGACCGTCATCAGCTCTATCGCTTGCTGGCGGGCGAGGGCGCCGAGTTTCCAGGGGATATCACCTGGAACTTCGAAAAATTCCTGCTGGGCAAAGACGGGCGAGTGCTCGCGCGATTCTCGCCCCGCACGGCGCCGGATGATCCAACGGTCGTCCAGGCCATCGAAAAAGCCCTGAGCTAAATCGTTCCTGCCGAAGGTGAGGGAGCAAACGCCCTCGCCGCAGGTTAGCGGCACCTGACTTCCCTCGCTTTTACCCCTTAATCACCCAGATCAATAGTGCTACCCAGCACTGCGCGCTCTCCATATTATCCACATCATAAA
Source organism: Pseudomonas antarctica (assembly GCF_001647715.1). Classification (NCBI taxonomy): domain Bacteria; kingdom Pseudomonadati; phylum Pseudomonadota; class Gammaproteobacteria; order Pseudomonadales; family Pseudomonadaceae; genus Pseudomonas; species Pseudomonas antarctica. The sequence continues at coordinate 5,393,529 of NZ_CP015600.1, read as the reverse complement.
CACCTCTTCTGTGGAGTGCTCCCATGCCTGTCCAAGCCTTGTTCAAACCGTTCCAGCTCGGTGCACTGCAGCTTTCGAGCCGTGTGGTGATGGCGCCGATGACCCGTTCGTTCTCGCCAGGTGGCGTGCCGAATTCCAAGGTTATCGAATACTATCGCCGCCGCGCCGCCGCCGGCGTAGGGCTGATCATCACCGAAGGTACTGTGGTCGGCCATCAAGCCTCCAACGGCTACCCGAACGTCCCGCATTTTTACGGTGAAGCCGCGTTGGCCGGCTGGAAGAAAGTGGTCGATGCCGTGCACGCAGAAGGCGGCAAGATTGTCCCGCAGTTGTGGCACGTGGGCAGCGTGCGCCGTATCGGTACCGAGCCTGATGCCAGCGTGCCGGCCTACGGTCCGATGGAAAAGCTCAAGGATGGCAACGTGGTGGTCCACGGCATGACCACCCAGGACATCAAGGACGTGATCAACGCCTTTGCCCAAGCCGCCAAGGATGCTCAGAGCATCGGCATGGACGGCGTGGAGATTCACGGCGCCCACGGTTACCTGGTCGACCAGTTCTTCTGGGAAGGCAGCAACCAGCGCACCGACGAATATGGCGGTAGCCTGGCCAATCGTTCGCGCTTTGCCATCGAGTTGATCCAGGCCACCCGCGCTGCCGTGGGCCCGGATTTCCCGATCATCCTGCGTTTCTCTCAGTGGAAGCAGCAGGATTACACCGCACGCCTGGTGCAAACCCCTGAAGCCCTGGGTGAATTCCTCAAGCCGCTGTCTGACGCCGGTGTCGATATTTTCCACTGTTCCACCCGTCGTTTCTGGGAGCCGGAGTTCGAAGGTTCCGACCTCAACCTGGCGGGCTGGACCCGTCAGCTCACCGGGAAACCGACCATCACTGTCGGCAGTGTCGGTCTGGATGGTGAGTTCCTGCAGTTCATGGTCAACACCGACAAGGTTGCGCAGCCGGCCAGCCTGGAGAAACTGCTGGAGCGCCTTAACAACGACGAATTCGACCTGGTGGCTGTAGGCCGTGCCTTGCTGGTGGACCCGGACTGGGCCGTGAAGGTGCGTGAAGGTCGTGAAGGCGACATTCTGCCGTTCAGTCGTGAGGCGTTGACGACGTTGGTGTAAGTGGCGCCCGCGAGCGTGATCTGACAGCCAACACCCTGTCAGATCAAACGCGACTGCGCGGCAATCACCGGTTGCTCGCCGCACACCCCGCGCAGGTGGCGCTCGAACTGCTCGATAATCGCCGGCCAGCCCTGGCGGCTGGCATGTTGGCGAGCATTCAAGCGCATGCGGCGCAAGCTCTCGGCATCCTCCAGCAGCCAGTTGGCCGCATCGCAAAACGCATCCTCATCCCCTGGCATCGCCAGCACGCCGTTGTAGCCATGGCGAATATGCTGGGTCGCGGCGGCCTGGTCGTAGGCCACCACCCCCAATCCCGAGGCCATGGCTTCCAGCACCACGTTGCCGAAGGTTTCGGTCAGGCTGGGGAACAGGAACACATCACCGGACGCGTAATGCCGAGCCAGTTCTTCGCCGCGCAGGGCGCCGCAGAAAATCGCCTCGGGCAGTTCCTTTTCCATCATTGCCCGTTGCGGGCCATCACCCACGATGATCAGTTTCATCTGGCGCAGTGGGTAAGTGTCTTGCAAGGTTTCGAAGCAGCGTTTGAGCAACCCCAGGTTCTTTTCCTGCGCCAGTCGGCCCACATGCAGCACGGCGATTTGATCACTGTTCAGTACCCAGCTTTCACGCAGCGCGTTATCGCGCTTGGCGGGGTGGAACAATTGGCTATCGACCCCGCGAGAGAGCATCCCCAAACGCTCGAAATTTCGACGCTCCAACTCCAGGCGTTGGCTGGCGCTGGGAACCAGGGTCAGGCTCGAGCGGTTGTGAAACCAACGCAGGTAGTGGGTCACCATACGGCTCAATATGCTCAAACCGTATTGGTTGGAGTACTGCTGGAAATTGGTGTGAAAACCGCTGACCACGCTGATCCCCAGACGACGCGCTGCGCGCAACGCGGATAAACCCAGTGGCCCTTCCGTGGCGATGTACAGCACGTCCGGGCGTTGGCGAGTCCAGCGTCGCAGCAATTTGTGCATCGACGACTGGCCCCATTGCAGGCCGGGGTAGCCTGGCAGCGGCCAGCCGCGGCACAGCAGCAATTCGTCGTCGCTGGGGCGGCTCTGGTCGGCACCCTGGCGCGGGCGCACCAACTCCACCTGATGGCCGCGCGCGCGCAAACCCTCACACAGGCGGCCAAGGGTATTGGCCACCCCGTTGATTTCCGGCGGGAAGGTTTCGGTAATCAGGGTGATGTGAAGCGAAGCTGTCGTCATGACCCACAGTGTCACTGTGGGCCATGTCGTCATTGTGTCACTGGGATGATGGATTTATGACGTGGCCACATTTTGCCGTGCCATGGCCTCAGCACCTTGCTCGCGCACCCAGAACAGCGTGGCCCCGGCCACCGCCGCCGGCATCATCAGCAGGTTCACCACCGGCACCAGCAGCACTAGATAGACGATGCCGCCGAAGCTCATGCTCTGCCAGCGTTTCTGGCGCAGCCAGGCGAGCATTTCGTTCCAGCCCAGCTTGTGGTTGTCCGCCGGGTAGTCGATGTACTGGATCGCCATCATCCACACGCCAAACAGCAGCCACAGCGGTGCGGCGATCAGGTTGAACACCGGAATGAACGACAGGATAAACAGGCCGATGGCCCTGGGCAGGAAGTAACCCAGCTTGCGCATTTCCCGCGCGAGGGTGCGCGGGACCATGGCAATCAGCTCACCCCAACTGAAGGGCGGGAAGTCATCGGTGCCGCGTACTACGACCTCAACCTTCTCCGCAAGAAAACCGTTGAACGGTGCGGCAATGACATTGGCGAGCATGGTGAAGGTAAAAAACACCATCAACACCACGAGCACGACAAACAGCGGCCACAAGATGTAGCTGAGGAAGCTCAGCCAGCCAGGCAGTGTCGGCATCAAGGTGTCGACCCACAGGCTGAACTGATGGCCGGCGAAATAGATCAAACCGACGAACAGCACCAGGTTGATCGCCAATGGCAGCAGCACAAATAGACGCAGGCCAGGGCTCAACACCAGTTTGAGGCCTTCACGCAGGTATTGCGGGCCGGAAAGAGCAGGGGCAGGCATGGAGAACTCCGAGCAGGATGACGAACGGGCCGACCTTACCGGCTTTGCATTCAACGCGAAAGCGCGGTCGGTGTGACGACATCAAAGGTAACAAAGGTGTCGATTAACCGAGCCGACTGCATAGAGACCGCCTATGAGCTGGATTGTTATTCCGTATTTCCTTAATCTTGCCCCCCTCGATACGCTGCACCCATTATTTTTCAGGACCTGCGAGTTCAAGCCTTCCCCAAGTGCTTCGCGGTCCTTTTTTATTCCAGCCGCCTTGTTGTCCGGGTGGTCGATAGGAGTGAGTCATGTCTGATACCCGTCATTCGCGAGTGATTATTCTCGGTTCCGGCCCTGCCGGTTACAGCGCTGCCGTCTACGCTGCCCGGGCCAACCTCAAGCCGCTGCTGATCACCGGCATGCAGGCGGGCGGTCAGTTGACCACCACCACTGAAGTCGACAACTGGCCGGGCGACGTCCACGGTCTGACCGGCCCGGTGCTGATGGAGCGTATGAAAGAACACGCCGAGCGCTTCGAAACCGAGATCGTTTTTGACCACATCAATAAAGTCGATTTCTCCAAGAAACCTTACAGCCTGACCGGCGACAGCGGCGTCTACACCTGTGACGCGTTGATCATCGCCACCGGCGCCAGCGCCCGTTACCTGGGCCTGCCTTCCGAAGAGGCGTTCATGGGCAAGGGCGTTTCGGCCTGCGCGACCTGCGACGGTTTCTTCTATCGCAACAAGCCGGTCGCCGTGGTCGGTGGCGGTAATACCGCCGTGGAAGAGGCGCTGTACCTGGCCAACATCGCCAGCACCGTGACCCTGGTTCACCGCCGTGAAACCTTCCGCGCCGAGAAGATCCTGATCGACAAGCTGCACGCCCGTGTCGCTGAAGGCAAGATCATCCTCAAGCTCAACGCCACCCTGGATGAAGTCCTGGGCGACAATATGGGCGTGACCGGTGCTCGCCTGAAAAACAACGACGGCGGCTTCGACGAGTTGAAAGTCGACGGCGTGTTCATCGCCATCGGCCACACCCCGAACACTTCGCTGTTCGAAGGCGTGCTGGAAGCCAAAGACGGTTACCTGGTGGTGCAGGGCGGCCGTGAAGGCAACGCCACCGCCACCAACATCGAAGGTATCTTTGCCGCCGGTGACGTGGCCGACCACGTCTACCGCCAGGCCATCACCTCGGCCGGCGCCGGTTGCATGGCGGCCCTGGATGCCGAGCGTTACCTCGACGGTTTGAAGGACGCTGCGTTCTAAATCCGTTGAAATAAAAAAACCGGCTGAGAGGCCGGTTTTTTTATGCGCAGGATTTAGCTGGCGGCGTAAACCCCTGTGGGAGCTGGCTTGCCTGCGATAGCGGTGTGTCAGTCACCATCGCCATCGCGGGCAAGCCCGGCTCCCACAGGGACCGCGTTTCCAGATTGGATCAGCGGCGGGTCAGTGGCTGACCGGCAAATTTCACACCGGCCAAACCATGCGCAATCAACGCGCGAATATTGCTGTGATCACTGCCCTCAGGCGTCGCCACCACTGAACGGTAATGCTCACCAAATGCCAGCAACGCTTGCTGATCGCTCAAGCCTTCCAGCAGCGCCAGCCCCAGGGTCTTGCACGAGCCTTCGTTTTGACCGGCGGCGTTTTCCACGCTGCCGTTGGTGAAAGCTTGCGGCTGGTAGTCGTAACCGGTGGCGATAAAGGCCAGTGTGTCGGCAAACAGGTGTTCGCCGCTGTCGAGGCTGGCGCGCAGGGTGTTCAGGTCAGTCATGGGGTTTTCCTTTGGCAAACGCCGCCTGTTGGTCGGCGTTGGCTTCTTTCTGGTATTGGGCTTTCCACTCGGCGTACGGCATGCCGTACACCACTTCACGGGCGTCATCGAGGCTCAGCTCGATGTGGCGCTCATCGGCCTCGGCCTTGTACCACTTGGACAAGCAGTTGCGGCAGAAGCCCGAGAGGTTCATCAGGTCGATGTTCTGCACATCCTTGCGGCTGTCCAGGTGCGCCACCAACCGGCGGAAGGCGGCGGCTTCGAGTTCGAGGCGTTGTTGGTCGTTCATAGAGGTCTCTTCGAGACAGCTTTCAGCGCACAAGCTTCAAGCTGCAAGTTGGAATGCGTATGGCTTCTAGCTTAAAGCTTGCGGCTAGCGGCTTGCAGCCAGGGTTATTGAAACCGACTCGGCAAAACGCAGCGCGTGGGGCTTGTCCACTTCGACTTCGGCGTACAGCACCGATTCGTTGCTCATCACCAGGTCCAGCAACTCCTGGGTCAGGCGCTCCAGCAGGGCGAAGCGGTTGCCTTCCACGTGGGCGATAATGGCCTTGGTGATGGTGCGATAATTCAGCGCGTGGTCGATATCGTTGTCGCGCACGGCTTCCTGAGCGGCATACAGGATGGTCAGGTTGATCAGCACGTCCTGCTTGTTGAGGATCTCATCCTCGTTGATACCGATAAAGGTGCGCAGGCACAGGTCTTTGACCCGGATGCGCGCCATGCCTGGTTGAAGTTGTGGCATTGCTACTTGCTCCGTCCGATCAGTTGCAGGAACTCCATGCGCGTGGTGTTCGACTCGCGGAAAGCGCCGAGCATCACCGAGGTGTTCATGGTTGAATTCTGTTTTTCCACGCCGCGCATCATCATGCACATGTGCTTGGCTTCGATCACCACGGCCACGCCGGCGGCCTGGGTGACCTGCTGGATGGCGTCGGCGATTTGCCGCGTGAGGTTTTCCTGGATCTGCAGGCGCCGCGCGTACATGTCGACAATGCGCGCCAGTTTCGACAGGCCGAGCACCTTGCCGGTCGGAATATAGGCTACATGGGCCTTGCCGATAAAGGGCAGCAGATGGTGCTCGCAGAGTGAATACAGCTCGATATCCTTGAGGATCACCATCTCGTCATTGTCGGACGCGAACAGCGCGCCGTTGACGATTTCGTCCAGGTTCTGCTCGTAGCCATGACACAAGTACTGCATGGCCTTGGCAGCGCGCTTGGGGGTGTCGAGCAAGCCTTCGCGTTCCGGGTCTTCGCCCAGGCCTTCGAGGATTTCACGGTAGTGTTGGGGCAGGGACAAGTTCATACAACATCCTCACAAACGGCTTACTTGATATGCCGCCCGCCGTTGACGGTCAGGGTGGTACCGGTGACATAGGGGTTGTCCAGCAGGTAACGCACGCTCTGGTAGATCACCTCCGGCCCAGGCTCGAGGCCGAGTGCCGATTTGGCCAGGACCTTGGCGCGATAGGTCGCGTCATCGCCTTCGTTGAACATCACCATCGCCGGGGCGATGCCGTTGACCTTGATCGTTGGCGCGAACTGCGCGGCAAATGACAACGTGAGGCTGTCCAGGCCTGCCTTGGTGGCGCAATAGGCGATGTGTTGGCGGCTGCCCTTGCGCACCACGTCATCGCTGATATGCACGATATCGGCGGGTGAAGAGCGTTGCAGCAAAGGTGAACAATGCAGGTTGATCAAGTACGGCGCAAGCATGTGCACGCTGAACATGTCGGTAAACGCGCGGCTTTCGTCGCCGGGCGTTTCTGCGACCCACGCCGAAGCGTTGTGGATGATCGCGCGCAGGCTGTCGGTATGGGTTTTGAGTGCGGCGATGAAGGCCAGGATCCCGGCTTCACTGGAGAAATCGGCAAACACGCCGAGCGCACCACGCTCACGCAAGGCCGCAACGCCTGGGCGTTCGCTGCGGTAGCTGAAAATCACCGAATGGCCCTCGTCCAGCAGGCGTTCGGCGCAATGCAGGCCGACACGCTGGCCGGCACCGGTAATCAGGATCGGGGCGTTCGTTGCAGTCATGGGAGGCTCAAGTCGCTGGCAGATTGAAACTATACCAGCGACCGGCCAGCCCTGTACTCACGCAGCAGCTTCGGTGACCTTACGCGGCGGCGCGGGGTGCAACCAGCTCGCCAGCAGGTGCGTCGACAGCGGAATAAAGAAGTAAACCATCAGGGGCGTGAGCGCGAGTGTGCTGACCAAAACGCGGCTGAACAGGTCAAGCTCGCTGAGCAGCGGCTCCAGGCCGAAGTTGAACAGCAGCGACACCGGGAAAAATGCCAGCCAGATCGCCACGGCCTGTTTCCAGCGCGGTGGTCGCGCACCCACGGCGCCGAACCAGCCATCAATACCACTGACGCGATGCTCGGACGGGTCGGCAAACAGCTCGCTGCCACGGCTTAGCCAGGCGTCGCGCGACGCGGAGAACTCCCAGGCGTGCAGGGTTTTTTCGTCGGCGAAGCGGAAGATAATCTGAAACTCATCATCGTTGGGCGGCGGTGCAAGGACGCCGGAACCCAGGTAACCGGGGAAGTCGGTGGCCAATTGCTCGCCTTCGCGCAGCCAGGCCATCAGTTCTTCATAGCGCCCTTTGGCCACGCGGCGCGCAACCATCAAGGTGACGGGTGAGGTAGACATTGTGTATCTCCAAATATCAGGTGCGCTGAACCGGGTAGGTAACGCGCAAAGATGGCGGCCGGGTTAGGCCACCACCTGAAAAACAGGCAAGGATTATTCCTGTTTTGAAAAATTACGCCAGTGACATTGGTCTGAAGATCCAGGCCCTTGAAAAGGACAAGTATTAAGGCGTTAAATGGGCTCCAAATTCACGCGGACGTTTTCGACCTCTGATGCCCGAAATTACTGCGCCTACTCACGAAATTGCCTCTGAAAATCGCGCTGATTCCGCAGCGTTGTTTCCGATTCGTGAAGTCTCAAGATTGACAGGTGTGAACCCCGTCACATTACGTGCATGGGAGCGTCGTTATGGCCTCATCCAGCCTACGCGCACCGAAAGTGGGCATCGCCTCTACTCCAACGCTGATATTGAGACCGTCAATCGCATTCTCGATTGGATTGAGCGAGGCGTGGCCGTGAGCAAGGTCGGCAAGATTCTTGCGCGCGATGATCAGCAGGCCAGCGCCGTTCGCGCAGAGCGCGATGCCGTCGAAGAGAGCGAATGGCCGCAGTGGCGGGCGCGGTTGGTGCAGGCAGTCAGTGCCTTTGACGATCGTCAGTTGGAGAGCCTGTACGGGCAGATTCTTGCGACCTACCCGCTTGGCGTGGCGTTCCAGGATATCCTCATGCCTCTGTGGAATGACCTGCTGCGCCATCAGGGCCGATTCGGCCAAGCCAGCGAGTGGCTTTTTTACGATTCCTTCCTGCGCATACAGACCTTTCTGCGCCTGCAGGTCGCGTGTGTCTCACCTGCGCCCCGAGTATTGCTGACAGCCATGCCTGGCGAGTGCCGTAAATTGGAGTTGCTGGTGGCGGCGTTGCTGATGAGTCGCGATGACCTGGCGGTGAAGGTGCTTGGCATGGGCCAGCCCTTTGAAGAATTGACGCTGGTGTGTGAAAGAATGCATCCCCAGGCGCTGATTATTTTCTCCAACCATTCACACAATCAGGATCTGGCTGGGCGCTTGAGTCGCCTGGCGTTGACCCTGGATTGCCCGCTGTTTCTCGCCGGTGTCGCTTCGGACTTGTCCGAGAAGGATTTTGCGGGTTCCTCCGTAGGCTGCCTGGGCAATGAAGGCAGCTTGATGCGGCGCCGCTTGCAGCAGTTTCTCAGCGGCGGGCTGGATACCTGATATCAGGCGTGTACATGCGGGTGGACCAGTCGGTGCTGGTGCAGGATGAACTGGCGCAGGCGTTCGATCTCCTCCGCATCGCTTTGGCTCAGGCGGTAGGCGAACAAACCTCGGGCGGTCTCCCGCTCCAGCGTGCCACGCAGCGCAATACGCTCGTAACCGGACGGGCTGAACCACAGGGAAAAGGTTTTCGGCGGTTTGACCCGGCCGCGAATCTCCACCAGCACGCCTTTGAATGACACCTCATGCACCCACAGCGCGCCGGGGTTGCCCTTGGCGGTCTCCATCACCACCGGTGTTTCCAGCGCCAGGCGCCACGGGCGGATCATCGGGCCGTCTTCAAAAATGCTCGGTACCCCCAAGCGCAAGTGAACCGCATGAAACTCATCCTCCACCAGGTGCAAAGGGAAGGTGAGTTGCTGGTTGTCGAACTGCGCCTGGATGGTGACGTGGTCGTGAGCGGCCAACCGCGTGAGCAAGTCGCGAATCTGTGCACCGCCGTTGACGGTCAGGCTCGACCATGCGTCCCGCAGATTGAGCTGCGGGTTGTGCTGCATGTCCTGGATAAAATCCAGTTCGTCCTGCGTCAAGAGAGCGTCGCGGTGCATGGATGTAGCTCAAGGATGAGGTACTAAAAAGCCATTATCCCTCTAAAGGCCTCGTTTACTACAACTTGTTATTTCCGCTCGTCGTTTCAAGTGCTGCCAACTGCGCTTTAAGCTGAGCCACTTGCGCCTCCAGCTGCGCGACGCGTTGTTGCGCTTTCACCTGCGCCGTGACGTCTTTTTGCACGCCGACGAAATACGTCTGCTTGTCCGCCTCGTTATAAACCGTCGACAGCGACAGCTCATTCCAGAAATGCGTGCCGTCCTTGCGGTAGTTGCGCAGGATTTCCCGGCAGGATCCACCGCTGTCGAGAGCTTCGCGGATGGCCATCAGCGCCGGCTGATCGCGATCACCCGCCTGCAGGAAGCGGCAATCCTGATAAAGAATTTCGTCCAGGGCATATCCCGTCAGGCGCTCGAACGCCGGGTTAACGTAGATCAGTGGTTTGTCTTTGCCTTCTCGTTCGGCGACGACGATGCCGTCGTTGGAAGCAGCAATCACCATTTGCATCAGCTTGGCGTTAATCATTGAGCAGTCCATGGCTGGTTTTTCAGAGCTTGGAGTTTATGGCAAGTTTTGAATGTTGCACCGTGCGCACTGAAATATTTGCGTCAGCTGCTAATATCCCACCCTTTCGCTCAACTACAGGATCAGATTGATGAAAGTCGCCATCCTTTCCGGCTCGGTCTACGGCACGGCTGAAGAAGTTGCCCGCCACGCTGAAGCCATCCTCAAAGAGGCCGGTTTTGACGCCTGGCACAACCCTCGCGCCAGCTTGGCCGACGTGCAGGCCTTTGCCCCTGAAGCCTTTCTGGCGGTGACCTCGACCACTGGCATGGGTGAGTTGCCCGATAACCTGCAACCGCTGTATTCGATGATTCGCGACCAACTGCCGGCCGCCTGGCGTGGCCTGCCCGGTGCAGTCATCGGCCTGGGCGACGCCAGTTACGGCGACACGTTCTGCGGTGGCGGCGAGCAAATGCGTGAGCTGTTTGGCGAGCTGGGCGTGCGCGAAGTGCTGCCGATGCTGCGTCTGGACGCCAGCGAAAGTGTCACCCCGGAAGCCGACGCCGAGCCTTGGCTGGCCGAGTTGGTCACTGCACTGCGCGGTTGACCGGGAATTCGCGCAGCAACGCCAGCCAGGCTTGGGCGGCTTTGGACAGATAAGCGCCCTCACGCCAGATAAAGGCAATGTCCCAGCGCAGGTAGTCGGGCGCCTTGAGTGTCAGGCGCACCACGCCTGGCCGCACCAACCCGCGGGCGACCACACTGGGCAGCAACACCACGCCCTGGCCGGCCGCGACCAGGGCCGCCAGAAAGTCCGCCTGGCCGCTGCGACCGATTTCTTTGGGCGTGAAGCCCAATTGCTGACATGCCTGCATCAGCCGGTCATTGAGTACAAAACTGCGCTGGTACATCAGGAACGGCGTGTCTGCCAATTCTTCCAGGCGCACATGGGCGTTGTCGGCCAGGGGATGATCCATCGGCAACAAGGCATCCAGCGGTTCATCGCAGAAGGCCTGCCAGGCAAACGCCGGGTCGCTGGGCATCAGGCTGCCGCCCACATCCAGCTCGCCGTTCAAAATCGCTTGCTCGATGGTGCGACTGCCACCCTCCAGCAATTGGATGGAGACCTTCGGATAACGCCTGCGGTATTCGGCGAACAGCCCCGCAAACAACGAATCGCCGGCCAATAGCGGCAGGCCCAGGCGTAACTCGCCACGGGTCAGTTGCTGCATATCATCCAGTTCACTGAGCAATTCGGTTTGCAGGCGCAGCATGGCCTCTGCGCGCTGCAATACCACCGTGCCGGCAGCCGTCAGGCGGATGTGTGAGCCGGTGCGTTCCAGCAGCGCCGTACCGAGGCTCTGTTCCAACTGTGCGACCTGCTTGCTGACGGCGGATTGGCTGATATGCAGGGTTTTCCCGGCTTGGGTAAACCCCCCTCGGTGGATCACTTCGACGAAGCTGCGCAGCTGTTTGAATTCCATTATCAGGATTCCAGTTTGGAATAGCATGCAGTCTAACAATTCGCTGTGGGGATGAGGGCGGCCTCTTTAAAATGGCGACCTGCGAGGACCCAAAGCTCATGAAACGTTTTACCTTCAAACATCTTGGCCGCCTGCTGACGGAGCTGGTCGTACTGCTGGCTATCTATCTGCTGGGCACTCAACTGTCGGTCTGGTTCGCGTGGCCAATCCCGGGTGGCGTCGTGGGCCTGGGGCTGTTGCTGGCGACATTCGCCAGTGGGCTGGTCAAGCCGGCCGCTCTGCAATTGGGTGCCGGGGTGTTGATGGCAGAAATGCTGTTGTTCTTTATCCCGGCCCTGATGAGCCTGCTCGACTACGGTGGCCTGGTGCGTAATGACGGCTGGCGCATCCTGCTGGTGATTGGCTTCAGTACCTTGTCGGTGATGTTGGTGACTGCGTTCACCGTGGAAATGGTCTGCCGCTGGAGCATGCGCCGTGAAGCTTGAGCTGATGCCGGTGTTCTGGCTCGCCCTGACCCTGGGCGCCTATATTTTCAGCCGCTGGCTCTACCGCCGCACCGGGCGCTACTTGCTATCACCGTTGATCCTGGTGCCGGCGCTGCTGCTGGCGGTGGCCGTGCCGATGAAAACCGCCTACGCCGAATACGCCACCGATACGCACTGGTTGATGCTGGTGCTGGGGCCGGTCACCGTGGCGTTTGCCGTGCCGATCTGGCAACAGCGCCGCTTGTTGGCGCGCCACTGGTCGGCGTTGCTGCTGGGGATGGTGGCGGGCAGCGCGGCCTCCATCGGCACCTCGTTCGGGCTGGCCAAGGCATTGGCGTTAAACAGCTCTGTGACCCTGTCCTTGTTGCCGCGCTCGATCACTACGCCGTTTGCCATGCCGGTATCCTCCGACCTCGGTGGCGTACCGGAACTCACTGCCGTATTTGTGATGTTCACCGGCGTGTTCGGCGCCATGCTCGGTGGTGTGCTGCTCAAATGGTTGCCGCTGCGCACACCCTTGGCGCGGGGTGCGTTGTTTGGCGTGGGCGCCCACGGCGCGGGCGTCAGCCGGGCGCAGGAAGTGGGCGGCGAAGAAGGTTCGGTCGCGGGGCTGGTGATGGTCTTGACGGGTTTGCTCAACCTGTTCGCCGTGCCTTTATTGGCGGCGCTTCTCTGACGCGAGTTGGACTATTCTCATGACTGACTCGCTCAGTCATCAAGCTGGCTGCGAAGGCAACTACTTGCGCCACGGCGTCTGACTAGACTGGCCCTTCATTCAAAAAAACAATAAGAACGTGAACCAAGGAGGTTGTTACCGTGAGCCTAGCCCCCGTTCCATCGTCACAGAATGTCAAAGACCAGGTCAGCGCTGCCGAGTGGCAAACCCGCGTCGACCTGGCGGCCTGCTATCGGCTGGTGGCGATGCATGGCTGGGACGATCTGATTTTTACGCATATTTCCGCCAAAGTGCCCGGCACCGATGATTTCCTGATCAACCCCTATGGGCTGATGTTTCACGAGATTACCGCGTCGAGTCTGGTCAAGGTCGACCAGGCGGGCAAAAAGCTGATGGACAGCCCCTACGAGATCAACCCTGCGGGCTACACCATCCACAGCGCCATCCATGAAGTCCGCCATGACGTGGTCTGTGTCCTGCACACCCATACGGCGGCCGGCGTTGCGGTGTCGGCGCAGAAGCAGGGCGTGTTGCCGATCAGCCAGCAAGCCACCTTTGTGTTGTCCAGCCTGGCGTACCACGCCTATGAAGGTGTGGCGCTGAACCACGAAGAAAAGGCGCGCCTGCAGGCGGACCTGGGTGACAGCAACTTCCTGATGCTGCACAACCACGGCCTGCTGACGTGCGGTGGCACCATCGCCGACACGTTCCTGATGATGTTCACGTTTCAGCGCGCCTGCGATATCCAGGTATTGGCGCAAAACGGTGGCGCCGAATTGATTGCGATCGAGCCGCAGATTTTGGCGGGCGCCAAGGCGATGGTGGCAGCTGTCACAAAGAGCGCCCAAGGTATGGGCGGTGCACTGGCGTGGCCGGCGCTGTTGCGTAAATTGGACGTGCAAGATCCCGGGTATAAAAGCTGATGCCTCTCGCCGAAATCCCGCTCAGAGCCTGGCGCAAACGTGCCCAGACGTTCGTGTTTCGTGGCCACACGGTCCGTTACTGGGTGGCCGGGCAGGGCGAGCCGTTGCTGTTGATTCATGGTTTTCCCACCGCCAGTTGGGACTGGCATTACCTGTGGCAGCCCCTGGCCCAGCGTAACCTGGTGATTGCGTGCGACATGCTGGGGTTTGGCGATTCGGCTAAACCGCTGGATCACGCGTATTGCCTGTTGGCGCAGGCCGACCTGCAACAGGCGCTGCTCGACTACCTGCGCGTGGAGCAGCCGGTGCATGTGTTGGCCCATGACTACGGCGACAGCGTCGCTCAGGAATTACTGGCTCGCCATTACGAAGCTCGCTTCGCGATGGCCAGCTGTGTGTTCCTCAACGGCGGGCTGTTTCCGGAAACCCACCGCCCGGCCCTGGTGCAGAAACTGTTGCTCAGCCCCATCGGCTGGATGATCGGCCGCGCCTTCGGGCGGAATGCCTTGTCGGATAGCTTCAGTCAGATTTTCGGCCCGAATACGCGGCCCAGTGAAAGTGCTCTGGATGACTTCTGGAGCCTGATCAGCTGCAATGACGGCCCGCGCATCCTGCATAAACTGATCGCTTATATTCCCCAGCGCCGCCGCCTGCGTGAGCGCTGGGTGACGGCAATGCAGCGCGACGGCGTGCCAATGCGGGTGATCGACGGCGAAGTCGATCCGATCTCCGGTGCCCATATGGTGGAGCGTTATCATCAGTTGGTGCCCAACGCCGACACGGTGTTGCTGGCCAATATCGGCCACTATCCGCAGATCGAGGCGCCCGTGCTGGTGCTCAAGCATTACCTCGAGTTTCGCGAGCGAATGGGCCAGCCGGCGCCGTGTGTTGCCTATTCCTGAGCGGCCTGCTGTTGTGGGGTAATCATCCCGCTGCCTTATCGAGCACCATTCAGCCTCGGCTGACTTTATTGTGACCAGAGGCTGCGTGCCTGACACTCACCCCATTCCCATTGTCGCCAGCGGAGTTCGGTATGAGTGAGTCAGTGCAGTTCCAGGATAAGGTCGTGATCGTCACCGGTGCCGGCGGCGGGTTGGGCCGGGCCCATGCGCTGCTGTTTGCCAGGCACGGGGCCAAAGTGCTGGTCAACGACCTCGGCGGTTCAACCCAGGGCGAAGGCGCCAGTGCCTCGGCCGCCGACCGGGTGGTGAATGAAATCCGCGAGGCTGGCGGCATTGCCGAGGCCAACCATGACTCCGTTACCGACGGCGACAAAATCGTGCAGAACGCGCTCGACGTCTTCGGTCGTGTTGACGTCGTGGTGAACAACGCTGGCATCCTGCGTGACAAGACCTTCCAAAAAATGGACGACAGTGACTGGGACCTGGTTTACCGGGTGCATGTCGAAGGTGCCTACAAAGTCACCCGCGCTGCCTGGCCGCATATGCGCGAGCAAGGTTATGGCCGTGTGATCTTCACCGCGTCCACCTCGGGCATCTATGGCAACTTCGGCCAGTCCAACTACGGCATGGCCAAGCTTGGCCTGTATGGCTTGACCCGCACCCTGGCGCTGGAAGGGCGCAAGAACAACATATTGGTCAACGCCATTGCCCCCACCGGCGGCACGCGCATGACCGAAGGCCTGATCCCGCCGCAAGTGTTCGAACGCCTCAAGCCGGAACTGGTCAGCCCGTTGGTGGTGTACTTGGGCAGCGAGGCGTGCCAGGAAACCTCCGGGCTGTTCGAAGTCGGCGGCGGCTGGATCGGCAAGACCCGTTGGGAACGCAGCCTGGGTGTGGGGTTCGACCCGGAGGCCGGGTTTTCGCCGGACGATGTGGCGGCGCACTGGGCGCAGATTTGTGACTTCGAGGGCGCGGTGCACCCCAAGGACACGATCGAAGCGTTGGCGCAGATGATGGCCAACTTGCAGAAGTTCAGCCTCTGATCGTTGCTTGAACACTGTTTAATCTTACGGGGCGCTAAGGGCGCCCCGTTTTTTTGGCACATAAAAAAGGCCGCTGCAAAGGCAGCGGCCGAAGTAAGACGTTGGATCAAGGAGCGATAAATCAACGTCAGTGAACACAGGTAACAGATTGAATACATTGACCAATCTATTGAAATTCGACTTTTCTCCCGAAGTCGGGAGCGGGCGGTTTGCCCTGAAAGCCCGGTAAGAATAGTCGGTTGTAACAAAATGAGTAATAGCGGTTCATGACAAGGACTGTTACTTAATTTGCAATAGTCTTGAAGTGAGCGATCCATTCCCCTGATAACCCGCCATCCACCTGATCCATAGCCCCGCCCAAACCCCGGCCAGAGCCCCTGCTAATCCTTTCGAGCGACAGTGCGAATACCCCTTTGGTGCGCTTATCGCTCCTGACGAGCGGCAGTAGGGTGGGGCCTTCTGTCACTCACCGGGGAAGACGCATGACAAAAACAACAATGCGCGCCATCTTCACGCCACAGGCGCTGGCCACTGCGGTTGCGCTGGGCTGCTGCGCCCAGGCGCAGGCTGTGTCGTTCAACATTGGCGAAATCGAAGGGCAATTCGATTCCTCGCTGTCGGTCGGCGCCAGTTGGGGCATGCGCGATGCCGACAAAAAACTGGTGGGGATTCCCAATGGCGGAACGGGGCAGGCGTCCACCGGGGATGACGGGCGGCTGAACTTCAAGAAGGGCGAAACTTTCTCCAAGATCTTCAAGGGCATTCACGACCTGGAGCTCAAGTACGGCGACAGCGGCGTGTTTGTGCGCGGCAAATACTGGTACGACTTCGAACTGCAGGACGAAAATCGCGAATTCAAGCAAATCAGCAATAACCATCGCGACGAGGGCGCGCGCTCCTCCGGTTACGAGCTGCTCGATGCGTTCGTCTATCACAACTATTCCATCGGCGACTTGCCGGGCAACGTGCGTGTCGGCAAGCAGGTGGTGAGCTGGGGCGAGAGTACGTTTATCGGTAACTCGATCAACAGCATCAACCCGATCGACGTGTCGGCTTTCCGCCGCCCGGGTGCCGAGATCAAGGAAGGCCTGATTCCGGTGAACATGCTGTTCGCCTCCCAGAGCCTCACCAATCAGCTGTCGGTGGAAGGTTTCTACCAACTGAACTGGGAAAACACCGTGGTGGATAACTGCGGCACATTCTTCGGTAACGACGTGGTGGCCCATGGCTGCAACGGCAACTACACCGTCGGTAGCCCGGCGATTGCGCCATTGCAACCGGTGGCCGCAGCGTTCGGCCAGGGCTTCCAGGTGACGCGCGAAGGTGTGGTCGTGCAACGTGCATCGGACCGTGAAGCCCGCGATGGCGGCCAGTTCGGCGCGGCGTTGCGCTGGCTCGGCGATGACACCGAGTACGGCCTGTACTTCATGAATTACCACAGCCGCACACCCACCGTGGGCACGATCACCGCCAACACCAACCTGGCCACCATCGGGCGTATCGCGGCGACCGCCAACGCCATCGCACCCGGCAGCGGCTCGGGCCTGGCCCAGAGCACCATGCTCGGCCGTGGCCAGTATTACCTCGATTACCCGGAAGACATTCGCCTGTACGGCGCGAGTTTCTCCACCACCTTGCCTACCGGCACGGCCTGGACCGGCGAAATCAGCTATCGCCCGAATGCGCCGGTGCAACTCAACACCACCGACCTGACCCTGGCGCTGGTCAACCCGATTGCCGGCCAAACCGCCTCGCCGATCCGCAGTTCGTTCGGCTCGGATAACTCAGGCTACCGGCGCAAGGAAATCACTCAGATCCAGAGCACCATGACCCAGTTCTTCGACCAGGTACTGGGCGCCGAACGCCTGACCCTGGTGGGCGAGGCGGCCTTCGTGCACGTCGGTGGACTGGAATCCAAAACCAAACTGCGCTACGGCCGTGATTCGGTGTACGGCGCCTACGGTTTCGGCGGCGACACCGATGGTTTCGTCACGGCCAACTCCTGGGGTTATCGCGCCCGGGCAATCCTTGACTACAACAACGTGTTTGCCGGGGTGAACCTCAAGCCCAACCTGTCCTGGTCCCAGGACGTCAGCGGCTATGGCCCCAACGGCCTGTTCAATGAAGGCGCCAAGGCGATCAGCGTCGGCGTGGATGCGGACTACCGCAACACCTACACCGCCAGCCTCAGCTACACCGACTTTTTTGGCGGCGACTACAACACCCTCACCGATCGTGACTTTATCGCCCTCAGCTTCGGCGTGAACTTCTGACTTGGTTTAAGGAAGGACAAGAACCTATGCGTAAGCTATTTGCAGTGATGGCCCTGAGTATGCTGGCTGCCCAAGTCTTGGCCGCCGTGTCGCCCGAAGAGGCCGCCAAGCTCGGCACCAGCCTGACGCCGGTCGGCGCCGAAAAAGCCGGCAACGCCGACGGCTCAATCCCGGCCTGGACGGGCGGCATCCCGAAAAACGCCGGCGCAGTGGACAGCAAGGGCTTTCTCGCCGACCCATTTGCCAATGAAAAACCGCTGTTCGTGATTACCGCCGCCACGGTGGACAAGTACAAGGCCAAACTCTCCGACGGCCAGGTGGCGATGTTCAAGCGCTACCCCGAGACCTACAAGATCCCGGTGTACCCGACGCACCGCACGGTCAACCTGCCGCCGGACATCTATGAGTCGATCAAGCGCAGCGCCCTGAATGTGCACGCGATCAACGACGGCAACGGCCTGGAGAACTTCACCGGCAACCGCTACTACGCGTTCCCGATTCCGAAGAATGGCGTGGAAGTGCTGTGGAACCACATCACCCGTTACCACGGCGGCAACCTGAAACGCATCATCACCCAGGCCACCCCGCAGACGAACGGCAGCTACACGCCGATCCGCTTCGAGGAAGAAGTGGCGGTGCCGCAGGCTATCCCGGATATCGACCCGGCCAAGGCGGCCAACGTGTTGAGCTTTTTCAAACAATCGGTCACCGCCCCGGCGCGGTTGGCGGGCAACGTGCTGCTGGTGCACGAGACCCTCGACCAGGTGAAAGAACCGCGCCTGGCCTGGATCTACAACGCCGGCCAGCGCCGCGTGCGGCGTGCGCCGCAAGTGTCGTATGACGGCCCAGGCACTGCCTCCGACGGCCTGCGCACCACCGATAACTTCGACATGTTCTCCGGCGCTCCCGACCGCTATGACTGGAAACTGGTCGGCAAAAAAGAGATGTACATCCCTTACAACAGCTACAAGTTGGACTCGCCGACCCTCAAGTACGACGACATCATCAAGGCCGGGCATATCAACCAGGACCTCACCCGTTACGAGCTGCACCGGGTGTGGGAAGTGGTCGGCACCGTCAAGCCGAGCGAGCGGCATATCTACGCCAAGCGCCACATGTACATTGACGAGGACAGCTGGCAAGTCGCGCTGGTGGACCACTACGACGGCCGTGGCCAGCTGTGGCGTGTTGCCGAAGGCCATGCGCAGTTCTATTACGACCACCAGGTGCCGGCCTACACCGTGGAAACCCTGTACGACATCATCGCCGGTCGCTACATCGCGCTGGGGATGAAAAATGAGGAGAAGAGCAGCTTCGTGTTCGGCTTTGCGGCCAAGGCGGCGGATTACACGCCGGCGGCGTTGAGGTCTACGGGCGTTCGCTGATCTTCCATTTGAAATGCAATCAACCTGTGGGAGCTGGCTTGCCTGCGATAGAGGTGGGTCAGCCGGCCCACCTGTCACTGCTACATCGCCATCGCAGGCAAGCCAGCTCCCACAGTGACCGTCTTCCACTTTAGGGTGAAGTGGAATCCCGGCTTTTTTATGCCTGCCAATCACCCCGCTGAATACTTCTTCAACAACCGCCGACCACAGGACTAGGGTAGGCGTCAGGTTGCATAACAATAAAAAGCAGGATGCAGCAATGACCGCCATGACACGCTGCCTGGACCGTCCTGGATTCATGCCACGGCTGTCCGCTCACCATCTGTTGCGCCCGCGCCTGACCGAGCCTTTGCTCGCAGCGCCCGTCAGGGTCAAGTTGCTCTGCGCGCCGGGCGGCAGTGGCAAGAGTGCGTTGCTCGCAGAATGTGCGTTGCAGGCGCCGAAAGGCTGCCAGGTCTACTGGCTGCCGCTCAATGGCGCGGTCCTCAGCCCCTACGAATTTTGTGAGCGTCTGGCGCACAACCTGGGGCTGCCCTTTGTCGATGAAGCCAGCTTGTTGCTCGACCTCAGCCGCTGGCAGCACGCGGCGTGGATATTTCTGGATGACTTCTGCCGTCTGCCCGCGCCTGGGCTGGACGCGTTGCTCGATCGTTTACTCAACGTCGCCAACCCGGCACTGACCTGGTGGCTGGGCGCGCGACGCCGGCCGGTGTGCAACTGGCCACGGCTGTTGCTCGACGATGAGTTGTTGGAGTGCAGTGAGTTGGCATTCAGCCCCGCGCAGGTCCAGCAATTGCTTGGCCCCGGGCTGACTGTCGACAGCGTGATGCAGTTCAGCGCCGGTTGGTGTGCGGGTGTGCGTATCGCCCTGCTGGGCGACGGTCATCCGGACAAGACCTTGCTCGACTACCTGCAGCACGAGCTATTCAGTACCTTGCCGGTCGAACTGGCGGATGCCTGGCGTGTGCTGGCGCATCTGCCGCGTTTCAACCCGAGCTTGTGTGAGCACCTGTTCGGCTCTGGCGACGGCGATCAGTACCTGCGGGATTTGCAGGCACTGGGTGCATTTATCCAGCCATGGGAAGACACCACCGATTGGCTTCAAGTGTTCCCGCCGCTGGCGCGATTGCTATGCGATGAGCCCTGGCCGGCCAAGCGCTCCTGGCATCGGCGTGCCTGCCAGTGGTTTACCGGTGAGCGCGACTGGCAAGCCGCGTTTGAACAGGCCTTGCTGGCCGAAGAGTACGAAGTGGCGGTGAGCCTGTTACAGCACTTCAGTTTTGAAGACCTGTTCCGCCAGCAGAACGCGCTGCTGCTGTTGCGCCTGCATGAGCAGCATGGCGATGACTTGATGCTCGGTTCCGCGCAACTGGTGGGGCTGTTGACGGCGGCGCTGCTGTTTGCCGGGCGTTTTGACCAGGCGGGCGTGTGCATCGACCAGCTTGCCCGATTTGCCCCGCAACCCAGCGCAGCGCAACAGCGCCATTTGTTGGCCCGCTGGCAGGCGCAATGGGGTTGGCTGTTGCATCTGGGCGGCGATGCCGAGCGTTCCCGCGAACATTTTCTGGAGGCCTTGCAAGCCTTGCCCGATAACGCCTGGACGTCGCGGGTGATGTGCCTCTCGGGCCTGACCCAGCAAGCCTTGCTGCGCGGTGAATTGGACGTCGGCCAAACGTTGAACCGCGAAGCCCTGTGCCTGGCGCGGGCCCACGGCTCGTTGGTACTGGAGGCGTTGCTGGAGCTGGACCACGCGCAATTATTGGAACAACGCGGCGCCCCGTATCGGGCGCAAAGCCTGCTCGAAAATGTGCAGGCGATGCTGATGCAGCAGCGGCTCAAGGCCGGGCCATTGGTGGGGCGCATCGCCCTGCGGCGCGGGCATTTGGCGCTGCGCCAAGGGCAGGACGCACTCGCCGGCGAGTGTTTCGAGGCCGGGCTGACTATGTGTCTGCACAGCCAGGACAAACGCGTGCTGTACGGGTTTCTCGGCCTGGCACTGCTGGCGGCCAACCATGGCGATTACGCCCAGGCCTTTATTCAACTGCGCGAAGCCGAGCGCTTGATGCAGCAACGCCAGGTGCCGGACTCGGTGTATCGCGCGGTGTTGCTGCTGGTCAGTGGCCACTTCTGGTTGCAGCAGGGCCGCGCCGACTTGACCGTGGAGGCGGTGCGCCGGGTGTTGCGCCACTTCCGTGGGCCGCAGGCCCGACAGGCACCGCCGGCCACGCTGGAATTGATTCCACGCCTGGAGTATTTGCTGGTGCTGGCCGAGGTTCGGCTGGGCTGCGCCGACCAACCCATGGTGCGGCTCAATGCCTTGCTCGACACCGCCCGGCAACGCGGCATGCTGTGCCTGGAAACCGAATTGCACCTCGTGCTGGGCGAAGTGGCCTGGCACCTGGGCGATACGGCCCTGGCCCGTCACGCCCTGCAAACCGGCTTGGAACTGGCGGCGCGTTGCCAGGTGCAGCAAGCCATTCGCGAGCTGCGCTTGCGCGCGCCCGGGTTATTGAGTGAGCTGGGGTTGGAGACACCGGCGTCGCCCGGCGGCGTGGCAGAAAACCCCCTGAGCCAACGCGAGCTGGAAGTGCTGCATTTGATCGCCCTTGGCAACTCCAACCTGGAAATTGCCGATCGGCTGTTTATTTCGCTGCACACCGTCAAGACCCACGCGCGGCGTATTCACAGCAAACTCGGCGTGGAGCGACGCACCCAGGCGGTGGCCAAAGCCAAGACGTTAGGCTTGATGCGGGGTTGACGGTTCAGGCGGTGCAGAAGGCCAGGCGGTATTCACCGGGCGTCGCGCCCATGGTTTGGCGAAAACGATGGGTGAAGTGGCTGGCGCTGGAGAAACCGCACATCCAGGCAATGTCACCGAGGGGCAGGGCGCCACCGCGCAATAGGGTTTGTGCACGAACCAGCCGTCGCGCCAGCAGGTATTGATGGGGCGGCAAGCCGAAGCTTTGGCGGAACATCCGCGCGAAATGGTATTCCGACAGCGCGCACAGGCCGGCCAGTTGCCCCAGGCTGATCGGTTCCTCCAGGTGGTGGTCGATGTAGTCCACCAACAGCCGCCGCTGATGCGCGGCCAACCCGCCTTTGAGGCGCAGGCCGTCACGCGCGCCTACCTGGCTGAGCAAGGTGTGGCTGAGCATTTCATGGGCCAGGCTGCTGGTCAGCAGGCGCTCGGCGGGCTCGTGCCAGTTGAGGGCGATCAATTGGTGAAAGCGCCGGGCCTGGCTCGCGTCTTCGAGAAACGTGCTTTCGCGCAGTTGCAGTTCGCGTGGTTCGCGGTCGAGCAGGGTGACGCAGCCGAGGGCGAATTGTTCCGGGCTGAAATACACGTGGGCCAGGCGGATCTCGCCGTTGATCACCCAGGCCGACTGGTGTTCGGCCGGCAGGATGCACAGCTTGTCGGGGCCGCCCTTGGTGCCCGGCTGGTCGCGGCGAAAGGTGCCGGTGCCGCCGCCGATGTAGCAGGACAAGGTGTGATGGCTGGGCGCCTGGTAATCCTGCGAGTCGTGATGGTTGCTCCACAAGGCCGCAGACAAGCCGTCACCGAGCTCGGCGCAGGCTTCCAGGCGAGCGTTGGGCGAGCGGTTGAGGGCTTGAAAGACTTGCAGGGATTCCAGATCAGGCATGGCGTGTGCTCTCCGACGCCTTGCATCCTACTCCGCGCCGCTGGCGCTGTGAGCCCACTGCCCGACAAAAGCGCAAGAATGTGCAAGAGCGCTCCCGGGGTGACGGGTGACACTGTGGCTCAATCGACGGAGCCCGCTATGAACCTTTTCCTGTATTTACTCACCGTGCTGATCTGGGGCACCACGTGGATTGCACTCAAGTGGCAGCTGGGCGTCGTGGCGATTCCGGTGTCGATCGTCTACCGCTTTGGCCTGGCGGCGCTGGTGCTGTTTGTACTGTTGCTGCTGAGTCGCAAGTTGCAGGTGATGAACCGCCGCGGGCACCTGATCTGCCTGGCGCAAGGGCTGTGCCTGTTCTGCGTCAACTTCATGTGCTTTCTCACCGCCAGCCAGTGGATTCCGAGTGGCCTGGTCGCGGTGGTGTTCTCCACGGCCACGCTGTGGAACGCCCTCAATGCCCGGGTGTTTTTTGGCCAGCGGGTTGCGCGGAACGTGTTGATGGGCGGCGCGCTCGGGTTGATGGGCCTGGGTTTCTTGTTCTGGCCGGAATTGGCGGGGCACACTGCCAGCCCACAGACCTTGCTCGGCCTGGGCTTGGCCTTGTTGGGCACGATGTGTTTTTCGGCGGGCAATATGCTCTCCAGCCTGCAACAGAAGGCCGGGCTCAAGCCGCTGACCACCAATGCCTGGGGCATGGCGTATGGCTCGGCGATGCTCGCAACCTACTGCGCGGTGCGCGGGATTCCGTTCGAGATGGATTGGAGTGCGCGTTATGTCGGCGCATTGTGGTACTTGGTGATTCCGGGGTCGGTGATTGGTTTTACCGCCTACCTCACGCTGGTTGGCCGCATGGGGCCGGAGCGCGCGGCGTACTGCACGGTGTTGTTCCCGGTGGTGGCGCTGAATGTGTCGGCGTTTGCCGAGGGGTATCAGTGGACGGCCCCGGCGCTGATGGGGTTGGTGCTGGTGATGTTGGGGAATGTGCTGGTGTTTCGTAAGCCCAAGCCTGTGAGTCCTGTCTACAAGGCGAAGGCAATCTAATGTGGGAGGGGGCTTGCTCCCGAAAGCGGTGTATCAGTGCCAGAGTTGTTGCCTGACACGCCGCATTCGCGAGCAAGCCCGCTCCCACATGGACCGAGGTGTCTACCGCCGCTTGGCAACCCCGTTGGTTTATTTGAGGCCCAGACGCTTGGCCATGCGGCCCAGGTTGGCGCGGTCCAGGCCAAGTTCGCGGGCGGCGCTGGCCCAGTTGTGCTGATGGCGTTCCAGGCAGGCGCTGATGATTTGCCGTTGGTAATGCTCGGTGGCCTGGCGCAGGTCGCCGGTGACAACCGGGACTGCCTCGGCCTGGGCTTCGATCTCCGGCGGCGCGCTGACGTCGGGCAGGTCCAGGTCTTGCGCATTCAAGCTCAAAATTTTCGGACGCTCGCGGCAGTTACCCAGGGCCTTAAGTGCGCTGCGTCCGATCAAATGTTCCAACTCCCGCACGTTGCCCGGCCAGTTATAGGCCAGCAATGCCGCCTGGGCATCGCTGCTCAGGCGCAGGCTGCCCAAGCCCATGCGCGAGCGGTTCTGCTCCAGGAAGAACCCCGCCAGCAGCAGTACATCGCGACCGCGTTCGCGCAACGCCGGCACTTGCAGCGGGTACACGCTCAGGCGGTGATAGAAGTCGGCACGGTAGCGGCCATTGCGCACTTCTTCGGCCAGGTCGCGGTTGGTCGCGGCGATCAGGCGCACATCCACCTGATGTTCCTTGTCCGAACCGAGGCGCTGCAACTGGCCACTTTGCAGCACGCGCAGCAGCTTGGCCTGCACGGTCAGCGACAATTCGCCGACTTCATCCAGAAACAAGGTACCGCCGTTGGCCAGCTCGAACTTGCCGCGACGCTCATTCAGCGCGCCGGTAAAGGCGCCGCGCACATGCCCAAACAGTTCGCTCTCCACCAGGGTTTCCGGCAGGGCGGCGCAGTTGAGGCTGATCATCGGCTTATCCGCGCGGGGCGATGCTGCGTGAATGGCTTGGGCCACCAGCTCCTTGCCCACGCCGGTCTCGCCGGTGATCAGCACGGTCAGGTCACTGCCACCGACCAGTGTGATTTCCTCGACCAGACGCTTGTGCGCCTTGCTCTGGCCGATCATTTCCTTGTGCTGCTGGCCGCTGGCCTGGCGGTAGATCTCGGCACGCTGATGCTCATCTTCGGCGCGCAATGCCAGGCGCTCGATACGTTCGGCCACGGTGACCGTGGCCGCCGCCAGGCTGGCGAAGGCTTGCAGGGCATCCAGTTCGACGCGCTCGAAACGCTCGGTGTCCAGCGCGTCGAGGGTCAGCAGGCCCCAGGGTTTGTCGTCGATAAACAGCGGGCAGCCCATGCAGTCGTGCACTTGCAGGTGCCCATGCAGGCCATCGACCAAACCGTCGTAGGGGTCGGGCAGTTCGCTGTCGCTGTCAAAACGGGTAGGCCCGGGGCTGCTCAGCAGCACGGCGAAGCGCGGGTGTTCGCTGACCTTGAAGCGCCTACCGAGGGTGTCGAGGCTCAAACCATCCACCGCCAGGGGCACCAGCCATTCACCGTCCAGGCGCAACAACGCAGCGGCGTC
This sequence comes from Pseudomonas antarctica, assembly GCF_001647715.1. Taxonomy (NCBI): domain Bacteria; kingdom Pseudomonadati; phylum Pseudomonadota; class Gammaproteobacteria; order Pseudomonadales; family Pseudomonadaceae; genus Pseudomonas; species Pseudomonas antarctica. The sequence continues at coordinate 5,368,253 of NZ_CP015600.1, read as the reverse complement.
GCATGGCAGCAGGGCGCGCATGGCTTGCAGCAGGCGCCGATAGCGCTCGCTTTCGGGCAGTTCGCGGGACAGGTCGGCGACGAGGGGCAGCAGGGTGGTGAGCAGCGATTGCGCAGTCATAATGACTCCTTGTAGTCCTTGTGACTATATTGCGTAGGAGGTCATATTGACTACTTAATATTTAAGTCATTGAAAAATAAACAATATTAAGTTGGCATGAATACTGAGTAAGTAAAGGCATTCAGTAATAAGACCCAGGAGTCTGCCATGCTTAGTGCCCAAGAACGTGCCATCGTCAAATCCACTGTGCCCCTGTTGGAAAGCGGCGGCGAAGCGCTGATTACGCATTTCTACCGCATGATGCTCAGCGAGTACCCGCAGGTTCGCCCGCTGTTCAACCAGGCCAATCAGGCCAACGGCGACCAACCCCGCGCCCTGGCCAATGGCGTACTGATGTACGCGCGGCATATCGACCAGTTGGACCAACTGGGCGACCTGGTCGCCAAAATCATTAACAAACACGTGGCCTTGCAGATCCTCCCGGAGCACTACCCAATTGTGGGCGCCTGCTTGCTGCGCGCCATCTCCGAAGTGCTCGGCAACGAAATTGCCACGCCTGAGGTGCTGAGCGCCTGGGGCGCTGCCTACGGCCAGTTGGCCGACATCCTGATCGGCGCCGAAGCCGCCATCTACGACGAAAAAGCCCAGGCCCCGGGCGGCTGGCGCGGTGCACGGCCGTTCCTGCTGGTGAAGCGGGTGGAGGAGAGTGACGAGATCATCTCGTTCTATTTTGCCCCGGTGGACAACGGCCCGATCCTGGCCGCCGCGCCGGGCCAGTACATTGGCATGAAGCTGGTGGTTGACGGCGAAGAAGTGCGCCGTAATTACTCCTTGTCAGCCTTGAGCGACGCGGGCCTTTACCGCATCAGCGTCAAACGCGAGGCCGGTGGCCGGGTGTCCAACTTCCTGCATGACCAAATGCACGTCGGCGCGACCATTGACCTGTTCCCGCCGTCGGGTGAGTTCACCTTGGTCGCCAGCGATAAACCGCTGGTGTTGATCAGCGGTGGCGTGGGCATTACCCCGACCCTGCCAATGCTCGAAGCGGCCTTGGCGACTGAGCGCCCGGTGCACTTTATCCACTGCGCCCGTAACGGCGGGGTGCATGCGTTCCGTGATTGGGTGGACGCCCTGGCGGCCAGGCATCCGCAACTCAAACGCTTTTACTGCTATGCCGAGGACGACGGCGTAAGCCCTGCGGCGGACAAGGTCGGGATGCTGAGCCAGGAGCAACTGGCGGCATGGTTGCCCGAACAACGCGACCTGGACGCCTACTTCCTGGGCCCTAAAGGCTTCATGGTGGCGATCAAACGCCACCTCAAGGCTCTGGGCGTTCCCGAGCAACAAGCCCGTTACGAGTTCTTCGGCCCGGCTGCGGCGCTGGAATAATTGTCCGGAAACGACGCTGCCCAATTGTGGGAGCGGGCTTGCTCGCGAAAGCGGTGGATCAGTCACTTAAAATGTCGACTGACACGCCGCCTTCGCGAGCAAGCCCGCTCCCACATTGCTCCTCCATTTCCCCCTGATTAATCCGCTGTTAACCCCCTTCTGTTTTAACCATCCCCTGTGTGTAAACTTGCGGCCATCAGGCATAAACCATAATCAGGTAAAGGGAAACGGGGATGAGTGACGAATTGCGTATAGGCAGGGAGCGGCGCTTTCTGGTGTTGCTGGGCATCATCTGCCTGGCGCTGATCGGCGGTGCGCTGTACATGCAAGTCGTGTTGGGCGAGGCGCCGTGCCCGCTGTGCATTTTGCAGCGCTATGCCTTGTTATTGATTGCGGTATTTGCGTTCATCGGGGCTGCAATGCGCCGCAAAGGCGCAGTCACGCTGTTTGAAGGGTTGGTCGTACTCAGTGCGCTGGGCGGCGTCGCTGCGGCCGGCCACCATGTGTACACCCAGTTCTTCCCGCAAGTCAGCTGCGGCATCGATGTGCTGCAGCCGATTGTTGATGACTTGCCGCTGGCCAAGGTGTTCCCGCTGGGGTTCCAGGTCGATGGCTTCTGCAGCACGCCGTACCCGCCGATCCTCGGCCTGTCGCTGGCGCAATGGGCGCTGGTGGCGTTCGTGCTGACGGTGATTCTGGTGCCACTGGGCATTTACCGGAATCGTCGACCCAACGCCTGAGCCCGTTCACTGAAACGCCCCGGTCCTCCTTGAAGGAAGGCCGGGGCGTTTTTGTTTGTAGGGATTTGTGAAAGCGCTGTGACGAGGGGCAACTTGAGGTGCGCGCAGCGTGCGACATGTTGTCACACGGAAGCCGCCGCAGGACGTTTCTGGTGCGTCGGGCCTGCCCTTAAATTTGCGCCACACGGCCAAATTGTGCTGTCAGTTCGTGGTTTGAATGATGCCGCGAGTGCCGCATGGTTCGAGCCGTTCGGTGATGTCCGAATGCCTTGTATTATGGGGACTTGGATGCGTTTTGCATGCCCTTACAGCGTGTAAGGGTTGAGGGGCTGTGCTCAATAACACGGCAATTTTTGTGGTTTTTGTGGAGAATCCAACACGATAAGATCGCGAACCTTTGCAGGAATGGTGAAGGATTGTTGCTGGAATCGATAAAAATTATTTCTTTATAAGACATGGTTTATACATCGCTAGCTAACTACAATCGCCCGCACTGGATGTCCGGTGCTGTTCAATATTTGAGCATTGGAGCGGTCGAGGGGCAGATGGATGGCTCTGTGCGACCCCAGGTTCCGGCAGCCTTTCAACTTTCCGCACCAAATGGAATTGGTCTGTAACAAGGCCTTTAACCACGAAATCGAATAAGAACTCACCGCAGGTCCGTGAAACGTCCATTTATGGCGTGCCGGGCAGGCTCTTATTCAATCGAAGAGAAATGCCAACCCTTGGCAGGGTGAAGTGTTGGCGATCAAAACCCAACTGCATTGCGCAAGCTGCTTTAGAGGTCGTGAGATGAGTAAAAACAGGTACCCCCGATTACTAGGCTTTTTGCCGCTGCTTGGCATGATGTTAATGCTGGGAGGCTGCAAGTGGACCTTGCTCGACCCAAAAGGACAGGTCGGTCTGGATGAACGAAACCTGATCATCACCGCCACCCTGCTGATGCTGCTGGTCGTGGTCCCCGTGATCATCATGACCTTCGCCTTCGCCTGGAAATACCGTGCGTCGAACACCAGCGCGACCTACGCGCCGAAGTGGTCGCACTCCACCAAGATCGAAGTCGCAGTGTGGCTGGTGCCGATCCTCATCATCATTGCCCTGGGTTATGTGACCTACAAGTCCACCCACGCACTGGACCCGTACCGTCCGCTGGAATCCGACGTCAAGCCGATCAACATCGAAGTGGTTGCGCTGGACTGGAAGTGGCTGTTCATCTACCCGGACCTGGGTATCGCCACTGTTAACGAAATCCAGTTCCCGGAACACACTCCGCTGAACTTCAAGATCACCTCCGACGCCGTGATGAACTCGTTCTTCATCCCAGCTCTGGGCGGCCAGATCTACGCAATGGCAGGCATGCAGACCAAGCTGCACCTGATCGCCAACCAGAAAGCTGAAATGGAAGGCATCTCCGCCAACTATAGCGGCGCTGGCTTCACCGGCATGAAATTCAAAGCGATCTCGACAAGCCAGGAAGATTTCGACGCCTGGGTAGCCAAAGTCAAGGCCGCACCTAAACAGCTTGATCAAGCTGAATACGATGCCCTTGCCAAACCAAGCCAGAACAACCCAGCCGCTCTGTACTCCGCGTACACGCCGGACCTGTTTCAGAAAATCGTCGACAAGTACGAAGGTATGAAGCCAGGCAAGCCGGTCAAGCACGAGAAGAAAGAAGTGGCCGTGGTTGAAGGTTCTGACACGGGCTCGCATTCAACTGCTGGGGCAGAGGAGTAAACGATGTTTGGTAAATTAAGTTGGGATGCGGTCCCGTTCCACGAGCCGATCGTGATGGTGACCATCGCCATGATCGCGCTGGGTGGTCTGGCACTGTTTGCTGCAATCACGTATTTCAAGAAATGGACCTACCTGTGGACCGAGTGGTTGACGTCTGTCGACCACAAGAAAATCGGTGTCATGTACGTCATCGTTGCCATGGTCATGCTGCTGCGTGGTTTTGCCGACGCCATCATGATGCGTACCCAGTTGGCCATGGCCACCGAGGGTTCGCCTGGCTACCTGCCGCCTGAACACTATGACCAGATCTTCACCGCTCACGGTGTGATCATGATCATCTTCATGGCGATGCCATTCTTCACCGGCTTGATGAACCTTGCCTTGCCGCTGCAGATCGGTGCGCGTGACGTTGCCTATCCGTTCCTGAACTCCCTGAGCTTCTGGCTGCTGGTGTCCGGCGTTGTGCTGATCAACCTGTCGCTGGGCGTCGGCGAATTCGCCAAGACCGGTTGGGTTGCGTATCCGCCATTGTCGGGTATCCAGTACAGCCCTGGCGTAGGTGTGGACTACTACATCTGGGCGCTACAGTTATCAGGACTCGGGACGACACTGACGGGGGTCAACTTCCTGGCCACCGTCCTGAAAATGCGCGCCCCTGGCATGAAACTGATGGACATGCCGATCTTCACCTGGACCTGCACCTGGGCCAACGTCCTGATCGTGGCTTCGTTCCCGATCCTGGCCGCTACCATGGCGCTGCTGTCGCTTGACCGTTACCTGGATTTCCACATTTTCACCAACGAACTTGGTGGCAATCCAATGATGTACGTGAACCTGTTCTGGGCATGGGGTCACCCTGAGGTGTACATCCTGATCCTGCCAGCGTTCGGTATCTTCTCTGAAGTGATCTCGACCTTTACCGGCAAGCGCCTGTTCGGTCACCACTCGATGGTCTACGCCTCCGGCGCGATCTCCGTACTGGGCTTCATGGTTTGGCTGCACCACTTCTTCACCATGGGCTCGGGGGCAAGCGTCAACGCCTTCTTCGGCCTGGCGACGATGCTGATTTCCATCCCGACGGGGGTGAAGCTATTCAACTGGCTATTCACCATCTACCACGGCCGTCTGCGTATCACCAGCCAGGTTCTGTGGACCCTGGGCTTCATGGTGACCTTCGCCATCGGCGGCATGACTGGCGTACTGCTGGCCATCCCGGGTGCTGACTTCGTACTGCATAACAGCCTGTTCGTGATCGCTCACTTCCACAACGTGATCATCGGTGGTGCTGTATTCGGTTACATCGCTGGTTTCAGCTTCTACTTCCCGAAAGCGTTCGGCTTCAAGCTGCACGAAGGCTGGGGCAAGGCTGCATTCTGGTTGTGGATCTCGGGCTTCTTCGTTGCGTTCATGCCGCTCTACGCTCTGGGCTTCATGGGCATGACCCGTCGTCTGAACGCTACGACCAACCCTGAGTGGGTGCCGTACCTGTACGTCGCCATGTTCGGTGCGGTGATGATTGCTGCGGGTATCGCCTGCCAGCTGATCCAACTGTATGTGAGCGTGCGTGATCGCAAGCAGAACATGTGCGAATCCGGCGACCCATGGAATGGCCACACCCTGGAATGGTCGACTTCGTCGCCACCGCCGTTCTACAACTTCGCTGTGATTCCTACTGCGAACACGATCGATGCGTTCACCGAAGCGAAGGAAGACGGTACTGCGTACCAGCAGCCCAAGCACTACGAGCCGATCCACATGCCAAACAACACCGCCACTGGCGTGGTGATGGGTGCGCTGTTGACCGTGTTCGGTTTCGCGATGATCTGGCACATCTGGTGGCTGGCAATCGTGGGCCTGGTTGGCACTATCGGTTACTTCATCATTCACGCTGCCCGTGATGATCAAGGCTACATGGTGCCGGTCGAAACGATCGAGCGCATCGAAGCCGAGCAACACGCTCGCCTGGTAGCCGAGAAGAAAATCCCGGCCAACCGTGTAGAAACCTCGTTGGAACAGGCTTAAACCATGTCGAACTTAGTGACCAATGCTGGACACGCCCATGTCGATGACCATGGGCACGATGACCATCACCACGACTCGGGGCCGATGACCGTTTTCGGTTTCTGGCTCTACCTGATGACCGACTGCATCTTGTTTGCGTCGATCTTCGCGGTGTACGCGGTACTGGTAAACAACGTAGCGGGTGGCCCGTCGGGCCACGACATCTTCGAACTGCCTTACGTGCTCGGCGAAACCGCCTTGCTGTTGTTCAGTTCGATCACCTACGGCTTCGCCATGCTGGCCTTCTACAAGGGCAGCAAGAAAGGCGTCCTGAGCTGGTTGGCACTGACCTTCCTGTTCGGCCTGGGCTTCATCGGCATGGAGGTCAACGAGTTCCACCTGCTGATCTCCGAAGGCTACGGCCCGCACCGTTCCGGCTTCCTGTCTGCGTTCTTCACGCTGGTAGGCACCCACGGTCTGCACGTATCTGCCGGCCTGCTGTGGATGGCGGTGATGATGTATCAGGTCAATAAACACGGCCTGACCAACACCAACAAGACCCGCCTGAGCTGCCTGAGCCTGTTCTGGCACTTCCTGGACGTGGTCTGGATCTGCGTATTCACCGTCGTCTACTTGATGGGGACCCTGTAATGGCTAATGCACACTCCCATGACCATGACAGCCATGATGCGAGCCACGGCAGCGTAAAGTCTTACGCTATCGGCTTCATCCTGTCGGTAATCCTGACCCTGATCCCGTTCGGCCTGGTGATGTACCCAACCTTGCCGAAGTCGATCACCTTGATGATCGTTCTGGCGTTCGCGGTGATTCAGGTTCTGGTTCACCTGGTGTACTTCCTGCACCTGGATCGCTCCAAAGAGCAGCGCGATAACGTGATTGCATTCGTGTTCGCAGGTCTTGTGATCCTGCTGCTGGTTGGCCTGTCGATATGGATCATGTTCAGCATCCATACGTTCATGATGGCGAAGTGAGGTAAGACCCGATGTCGCTTAAGCACTTTATCCAAATCACCAAACCGGGGATCATTTTCGGTAACGTGCTTTCTGTGGCAGGCGGTTTCTTCCTGGCCTCCAAGGGACATGTCGATCTGGCCATCTTCCTGGCGGCAATGATCGGTACGTCCCTGGTGGTAGCTTCCGGTTGCGTGTTCAACAACTGCATCGACCGCGACATTGATATCAAGATGGAACGCACCAAGAATCGTGTGCTGGTCCAGGGCCTTATCTCCCTGAAACTGGCACTGATCTACGCGACCGTCCTGGGTGTTGCCGGTGTGGCACTGTTGTACAAGGTGGCCAACCCGTTGGCGGCGCTGTTTGCCGTGATCGGATTTGTCATCTACGTCGGCCTTTACAGCCTGTACCTCAAGCGCAAGTCGGTTCACGGCACGCTGGTGGGCAGTCTGTCGGGGGCGATGCCGCCGGTGATTGGTTATGTGGCTGTAACCAATAGCTTCGACATGGCCGCGCTGGTGCTGCTGGTGATGTTCAGCCTGTGGCAGATGCCGCATTCCTATGCCATCGCGATCTTCCGCTTCAATGACTACCTGGCTGCTTCGATTCCGGTCCTGCCGGTCAAGCGTGGCATCCAGGTTGCCAAGAAACACATCCTGCTCTACATCCTGGCCTTCCTTGTGGCGACCTTGATGTTGACCTTCAGTGGCTACGCCGGCATGAGCTACCTCGCCGTCGCCGCCGCCATGGGCATGTACTGGTTGTACATGGCCTGGACCGGCTACAAGGCAGTGGATGACACTGTCTGGGCGCGCAAGCTGTTCGTGTTCTCGATCTTCACCATCACCGCGCTCAGCGTGATGATGTCCCTGGATTTCCAAGTGCCGAAAGAGCTGTTGCTGACCTACGCTCACTGATCGTTCAAGCATTAAAAAACCCCGCCTTCGCAAGAAGCGCGGGGTTTTTTATGGCATGCCCTTTAAACTATTCCCACCTTCTACAAATGCAGGAAGCAACGTGATGAGTAAAAAAGCCGTTATGGTCTTCAGTGGCGGGCAGGATTCGACCACCTGCTTGATCCAGGCGCTGCCGCTGTATGACGAGGTGCACTGCATTACCTTCGATTATGGCCAGCGTCATGTGGCGGAAGTTGAAGTCGCACAGCGCTTGGCACAACAACTGGGGGCAACCGTTCATAAAGTGATGGACGTGTCCTTGCTCAACGAGTTGGCCATCAGCAGCCTGACCCGCGACAACATTCCCGTGCCGACCGTGAACAGCTCAGGCGAAAGCCTGCCAAGCACCTTTGTGCCGGGCCGCAATATTCTGTTCCTGACCTTGGCGTCGATCTACGCCTATCAGGTTAAAGCTGAAACCGTGATTACCGGCGTGTGCGAAACCGACTTCTCGGGCTACCCCGATTGCCGGGATGAGTTCGTCAAGGCGCTGAACAAGGCACTTGAACTGGGTATGGATTACACGCTGCGCCTGGACACCCCGCTGATGTGGCTGAACAAGGCCGAGACCTGGGCGCTGGCTGACTACCACCACCAACTGGAGCTGGTTCAGCACCAGACCCTGACCTGCTACAACGGCATCATTGGCGCCGGTTGCGGTAATTGCGACGCGTGCAACCTGCGCGCGCGAGGCTTGAGTGACTACCTGCAGAACAAGGCGGATGTCATGCAGAGCCTGAAGCAGAAGCTGCAGCTGAGCTAAATCAGCCGACACCTGCCTCGTCATACTCCTTTGTACGTGCTGTGCGAATTCATCACCCGCCTACAAGGAGTAGCCCCATGGTCAGTGTTAGTCGCCGGTCCCTTCTCGCCTTCGGCGCCGCTTTGCCGGTGCTGGGGCGCCTCGATTGGGCGGTTGCCAGCCCGCCACCGGCAACGGCTGACACGGTGCGGCTCAACTATAACGAAAGCCCCTATGGCCCCTCGGACGCCGCTCGCGAGGCGATGCAGCGCGGCGTCGGCAGCTCCGGGCGTTACCCCTACGGCCACATGTATGCCCTGGCCGGCCTGTTTGCCCGCCAGCAAGGCATTGCCGAAGAACAGGTCGCGGTATTTGCCGGTTCCATGGCGGCCTTGCGCTATGCCGTATTGGCGTTTACCAGCCCGAGCCGCGGGCTGGTAATGGCCACGCCGTCCTACGAAGTGCCGCGCCAGGCGGCCGAGTCGTGGAAGGCGCCGGTGCGGGAAGTGAACCTCGATGCGCGTCACGCCCATGATGTGCCAGCCATGCTCGCCGCCGATCCCCAGGCGGGCATGCTGTACCTGTGCAATCCCAACAATCCGACCGGCACCGTCACGCCCACCGAAGCGATCCGCCAGGCACTGGCGAACAAGCCCAAAGGCAGTGTGCTGGTGGTGGACGAGGCCTACATCGACTTCTCCGACGCCCAAAGCTGTGTCAGTTGGGTCAAGGACCACGACGATTTGCTGGTGCTGCGCACCTTCTCCAAAATATACGGCATGGCCGGCGCACGCCTGGGGCTGGCAATCGGCGCCCCGGCACTGCTGGAGCGTCTGGCAGTGTTCGGCGGCGACAACGTGCCGGCTGCCTCGACGTTGCTCGGCGCCCGGGCGAGCCTGGAAGACCCCAAGCTGCCGGCGCAACGCAAGGCGCTCAACACCCGGTTGCGCGATGAAACCGTGGCGTGGCTCAAGGACCGAGGGTTTACCTGCACCGCGTCGCAGAGCAACTGCTTCATGATCGATGTGAAGCAACCGGCGGAGCAGGTCATCGAGAAGCTGGCTGCACACGGCGTCTTGATCGGGCGGGTGTGGAAAAACTGGCCGCAGTGGGTGCGGGTGACGGTGGGGAACAAGCAGGAGATGGCGCGTTTTCGCGAGGTGTTTGCAGCGACTGTTTGAGCTGATGCAGCTGTTTGAGCAACCCACATTTGATTGGGTTCAGCTTCCAAGATCAGGTCGGCTGTCAGGCCGCCTCGGTTTTGCTTTTGATCTAACCACTCAGGTCGGCTACCAGGCCGCCGTGCTCTTGTTTTTGATCTTGATCTTAGGCGCCCCGTTAACCACGCTGGCCGAACGCAGGCTTTGGAGCGTGGGTAAACCGGCAGGACGCCGGTTTAGCCGCGATGGGCCAAGGATGGCCCATGGCGGCGGCCCACGGTCCAAAGCCTGCGTGAGGGCACACCGAGCCTAGGCGAGGTGCCGAGTGGTGGGGCAAGAGCCATTTGCTTACTTTGGGGCTTTTCCAAAGTGAGTCGCCGTAAGGGCGAAACCCATATCAGCCGTGCCCCAAACAACGGATATGTACTCAGCGCCCCCCGACAACCACGGCACTCAACCCGTAAAAAAAGATCTGTAGATACCTATGCTGCGATGCAGGCACCCCGGTGTATCCGTCACACCGCGGTGATGCTATCGCAGGCAAGCCAGCTCCCACATTTTTAGTCCAGCTGTGTTGCAGATACCGGGTTACTGCTGCGCGATGCTGTAACCATCAAACGCAGTCTGTTGCTGCAGTGCAGTAATCACGCTCTTGCGGCTCAACGGCTGCTCAGCGCCGGCGTTATCCACAAAGCTTTCGACGTCGAGCTCCGCTTCATCGCCTTCACCCACAAAGCTGAAACCCAGGAACTCGAACGCCTCGCGGTCAACGTTGAGCTTGGAGCGCGGCGTGCGCAGCGGCAGCGTGACGCTGATGCCGTCCTTGCTGATGACAAACACTTCGGCTTCTTTCTTGGGCCGTGCAGCTTTGCTCTTGCCGGCGCTCGGGTTGCTGATGGCCTGGTGGGACTGGTTCAGCACCTTGAGGGCCAGGCCGTAGACCAGCTCCTGGAACTCGGGGTCGTCCTTGAAACTGGACAAGATGCGGCTGATCGAGAATTTGCTGCTGAGGTCTTCCAGGGCGATGTTGTCGGCGGCCTCGGCATCTTTGAGTTGCTTGAGCTGGCCCATCAAGTCGTAGGCCTTGTCGTCGTCAAAGGCGTCGTGGGCTTGGCGGATCGCCACGCGCAATTCGCGGATCTGGTCGCTTTCCTTGGAGGTGTGGAACGCGTCCAGCACCATTTCGCTGATGATCTTGGCGGCAGGCACATGCTGTGAAAGATTGATGGCGTTTTCGTATTCAGCTTTGGAATGCAAGGCGACTACGGACTCTTCGGCGGATTTTTCAGTGTAAGAATCGGACATTAAAATTTCACTACTTCAATAAACGGAACAAAAAAGCGTCGCGCATTTTCAGTGGGTAGAGGGATCAGGTCAAGGCAGCACAATGCCCTTATCGCGGCGCAAGGCAGCCAGCGCCCGTTGCAGCCGTACGGCCCGCCCGCAGAACAGACCGACGGTAAACCCGGACACCCCGCCTACCGCCACCAGCATCTCGTGCGTGCTCAATAGCAGCGGGTGCACCGCCTGCTGGTAGCCGAAGTAGTACTTCACGGCAAAGAACAGCTGCGAGATCAGCAGGGTCTTCCAGGTGCCCGCCAGCACCAGGGTTTCGCCATTGGCATCAAGCCGCGCGCCTCGTGCGTTGAACAGCCACATTCCCAGCAGGCTGCCTGCGAGTGCGCCGGCAACCCAGGCGCTGCTCGACAGGATCGAAGGCGCCAGCGACATCAGCGACCACACCACCAGCACCACCGGCAGGATCATCAACGAACGACGATTCTCGCGCCCGCCCAGGCAGGCCTTGATGCCGTAGTAACAAATCCACAGGTAAATGGCGTACACCCAAAGGGGCGTGCCTTGGAGGATATCGAGCATGGGTGCTTCCGTGCGGTGTATGGGTAGGCGCTGAATAGTCGTTGAGCCGCTACGGGTTTGTCCATCGAATTGGGGCTGGCGCGCAGCAACACGCCACGCCGGACAACGTCAACGTGGTCTACGCCAAACAATCCACGGTATTAAGCCAACTGCTTGAGGCAGTCCTCCAGGATATCCAGGCCTTCCTCCAGCACGGCGGGCTCGATGGTCAGCGGAGCCAGCAGCCGGATGATATGCCGCGACTTGCCGCTGGGCATCAGCAGCAAGCCGGCGTCCCGCGCGAGGCTCAGCAGTTGGGTCAGTTGCCTGGAAGCGGGCGTGCCGTCGGCGTTGGCCAGTTCGATGCCGCGCATGGCACCGACGCCGGTCAGTCGGCCCAAATAGGGTGACAGGCGCTGTTCGCGCCAGGCGGCATACCGGCTGACGATGGCTTCTTCCTGCTGTGAACCCCAGGTGCTCAAGTGTTCATCGGTCATCGCATCCAGTGTCGCCAAGGCGGCCGCGCAAGCAATCGGGTTGCCGGAATAGGTGCCGCCCAAGCCGCCTTTGGGCAAGTTGTCGAGCAGCGCTTTACGCCCGACCACCGCGCCCAATGGCACGCCACCGGCGATGCTTTTGCCGAGCAGGATCAGGTCCGGTTCGATGCCCAGGCGCGAGAACGCAAAACGCTGGCCGGTACGCCCGAACCCGGACTGGATTTCATCGGCGATCAGCAGGATGTTTTTCTCATCACAGAAGTGGCGCAAGGCCTGCGCGAATTCGATATCCAGGGCCAGAAAACCGCCTTCGCCCTGCACCGGTTCGATGATGAAACAGGCGACATCGTCGACGTCGATTTCAACACTGAACAGCCGGTCCATGGCCTTGAGTGCCTCACTGCAGGTCACGCCGTTGTCGGCGCTGGGGTAGGGCAGGTGATACACCGGGCCGGGCAGCACACCGATTTTTTGCTTGTAGGGCGCCACCTTGCCATTGAGGTTGAGCGTGGCCAAGGTGCGGCCGTGGAAGGCGCCGTCAAAGGCGATTACCGCCGTACGGCCAGTGGCGCCGCGTACGATCTTCAAGGCGTTTTCCGCCGCTTCCGCGCCGCTGTTGGTGAGCATGCCGCTGACGGGGTAGCCCACCGGGATAAACGCGGTCAGGCGGTCCATCAGTTCGATATAGGGCGCGTGCGGCGCGGCATTGAACGCGTAGTGGGTGAGCTTGGTCGCCTGTTCGCGAATCGCCGCGACAACGCCCGGATGGCAATGCCCGAGGTTGAGCACGCCGATGCCGCCGACAAAATCGATGTAGCGCTTGCCCGTGGTATCCCAGACTTCAGCGTTCTTGCCATGGCTGAGGCTGATGGGGTGAACGATGGAAATCGACTGGCTGATGGTTTCGCGGCTCATGAATCTCGGACTCGGCAATGGCGGGCTTCTTTTTATCTAAGCCGCGCGCCATACCCTGTCGCAAACGAAATAAAGTCGCCGGGTCATTATTAAAAGTCGGGATGTGCGTGTGTGTAGTTCACCATCCAGTTCAGGAAGGCTTTCACTTTAGGGACCTCACCGGCATGTTCGGCGTGGGCGATAAAGTGGGCGCCGGCGCTGGGCATGGCGTAATCCCAAGGGGTCATCAGGCTGCCGTTGGCCAACTCGTCGGCCACCAGGTACTGCGGCACCAACGCCACGCCGTAGCCCGATTGCGCCGCGCGGATGCACATGTAGAACGTGTCGAAGCGCGGCCCGTGGTAGCTGTTCTGCGAGTGCAGGCCCTGTTCCAGAAACCACTCATGCCAGGCTTCCGGACGCGACGTGCATTGCAGCAACGTGTGGCGTGACGAAGCATCGCTGCCCTCGGCGACAAACCCGGGCGCACACACCGGCACCACGGCTTCGCGAAACAGCTCGATGCAGGTTGCTCCCGGCCACGAGCCCTGGCCGAAGAAAAACGCAATATCGGCCTTGGCCTGCAGCACGTCAAAGGGCTCCAGCTCGTTGCGCACATCGAGGTGGATATTCGGGTGCTTGGCGGCGAAATCCTTGAGCTTGGGCACCAGCCAGCGGTCGCCGAACGTCGGCTGGGTGGCGATGCGCAGCACCTCGGTCTCGCCACCATAGGTGAGGATGTAGCGGCTGGAGATGTCCACCTGGGTCAGGATCTTGTGCACCTCGGCGAGGTACAGCGAGCCCGCCGGCGACAGATACAAACGCTGGCGCACCCGTTCGAACAGGTTGTGGCACAGCATTTCCTCGAGCTGCGCCACCTGCTTGCTCACGGCACTTTGGGTCAGGTGCAACTCTTCGGCGGCGCGGGTGAAACTCAAGTGGCGGGCGGCGGCTTCGAAGCATTGCAGGGCGGTCATCGAAGGGGTCAAGCGTTTTGAGATCATGCAGTTCATTCCAAATCGGAAGGAGCCTTTGCCTAAAGGTCGTTTGTGACAGGGGAGTAAAGCCGTCGATACTGCGCGGCAACACTATAAACCGGCGCGGGCTGTGCGGCGCCGAATAATAAAGTTCGACAGGGAGTGCCTCGCATGAAACACCTCAAAACCACGTTGGCCGCGCTCACTGCGGCGGCTGCCGTGAGCCTGGCGGGCAGCGCCCACGCGGGCGTCACCCTGGATGCGATCCAGAAGAAAGGGTTTATCCAGTGTGGCGTCAGTGATGGCCTGCCGGGCTTCGGCGTGCCCGACGCCAACGGCAAGATGACCGGCATCGACGTGGACGTGTGCCACGCGGTCGCCGCTGCCGTGTTTGGTGATGCGTCCAAAGTGAAGTTCAGCCAGTTGACCGCCAAGGAGCGATTCACTGCGCTGCAATCGGGTGAAATCGACCTGATCTCACGCAACACGACGTGGACCAGTTCCCGCGATTCCGGCATGGGCCTGGTGTTCACCGGCGTGACCTATTACGACGGCATCGGCTTTCTGGTGAACAACAAGTTGGGCGTAACCGGCGCCAAGCAATTGGACGGCGCGACCGTCTGCATCCAGGCCGGCACCACCACCGAGCTCAATGTTTCGGATTACTTTCGTACCAACGGCATGAAGTACACGCCGATCACCTTCGACACCGCCGACGAAAGCGCCAAGGGCCTTGAAGCCGGGCGTTGCGATGTGCTGACCACCGACCAGTCGGGCCTGTATGCGCAGCGCATCAAGATGGCTCACCCGGATGAGTTTGTGGTGCTGCCCGAGGTGATCTCCAAGGAGCCGCTGGGGCCGTTGGTACGCAAGGGCGACGATGAGTGGTTCAGCATCGTCAAGTGGACCCTGTTCGCCATGCTCAATGCCGAAGAGATGGGCATCAATTCGCAGAACGTCGAAGAGCAGGCCAAGTCCACCAAGAACCCTGATGTCGCCCGCCTGCTCGGTGCCGACGGCGATTACGGCAAAGACCTGAAGCTGCGCAAGGACTGGGTGGTGCAGATCGTCAAGCAAGTGGGCAACTACGACGAAGTGTTCGAACGCAATATCGGCCAGGGCAGCGTGTTGAAGATCAAGCGTGGGCTCAATGCGTTGTGGAGCAACGGCGGCATCCAGTACGCGCCGCCGGTACGCTGAGGTGAGTGCTGTCGAGTTTTAGCGAGGCTGCGACGCAAGCCCTGCAGTGCATCGGGGCTTGCGTTGTTTGAATCGCAGGGGGTTGCTGCTTCAGGTCGGCTGCTACAGACCATTACTTCGGCGCGACCATCCTCGTTTGGGGCGTGCCATCGGCGTTGTGCTGGTAAATGGCCTCAGGCTCACCCTGCTCGTTGAAAAACACCTGGCCGATCCCCGCCGAATTCCACAGCCGCTCACCTGCCTGCGCATGCTCCGGAATATGCGGCACTACCTGCATGATGCGCCGGCGGGTGAACCAGTTGAGTGGCGAGCGTGGCGAGTAGAGCCAGCGGTTCAGGCGATCGAACCACTCCAGCAAGCGTGGTGGGAATTGGTTCTTGATGCCGCTGCTGGTGATCTGCCAGATCCTCGGGCCGGCGTTGCGATGGCGGATCAGCACTTCGTAGACAAACGAGTAATGCACGTCGCCCGAGAGAATCACGTAGTTACCCGGCGTGCGCGAGTGGCGGAAAATGTTGAGGATCACCTGGGCAGCGCCGCGATGGGCCATCCAGTTTTCGGCGTCTACCAGCAGTGGGTAGCCGCACCAGCTGAATACCTTCTGCACCGCCTCGATCAGCTTGACGCCAAAGATCGGCGCGGGCGAGACGATGATGGCGCAGCGGTGGTCCAGCAGCGCCTGTTGCAACTCACTCAAGGCTTCCCAGTCCAGCAGGCCGGAAGGTTGCTTGAGGGCGAACTCACTGCGCCAGCGCCGGGTGCGCGTGTCGAGCACCACCAGGGCGGGGGAGGTGGGCAGCACGTAATGCCATTGCTGGAATTTCAGCAGCGCTTGCAGCAGGGCATCGTGCGCGCAGGCCTGCAGAGGGTTGTCTTGCGCCTCGCTGGTCAGTGCCTGGGTTTGGTTCAGCAACTCGCCAAACACATCCGGCTGGTTACCCCAGCCCTGGCACAACATATACGCGAGCAGCGCATTGCCGATGATGCGGCTGGAGAACGGGTGGCCGTAGGCAGTTTGCTCCCACTGGGCGCTGAGGTTCCAGTCATCGGTGATGTCGTGATCGTCGAAGATCATCAGCGTCGAGAGGTGGGCGAACACCCGTGCGACGCCTGGCAGGCCATCACGGAATTGATCTATGTGCACCTGTTCACGGGCATAGCGCTGCTGTTCTTCGACGCTCAGTTGCGGCGGTTGTGGCGCGATCAGCGTCCAGGGTGTGGGCGACCATACAAGCAAGTACATCGCTATTACTTCGGCAAAGGTCACCAGGTGATTGTCGGCGGTGCTGCTGGTGAAAATCGGTTTTTTCACCCCGCCAAAGAAGCGCTCGCGCAACGTCTCGTTGCTGTCCAGCGCCGGGAGCAGGTCAGCGCGATGGTAATAGCTGGCGTGATGCGTGTAGAGGCTGGCGCTGTCGTTCACCACGGCGCCTTCGAGGTATTCGTCGAACAGCCCCAGGCGAGCGATCAGCGTGTGAATCGCCCGCAGCATCGGTCCGGCCACATCGTCGGCGTAGATCTGGTCACCGCTCATCATCAGCAGGGCCGGGCGTTGGGCCGGTGTGTGGGCATCAGCCAGCAGGCGGTCGACGCACAGCAAGCCTTCGTCGGCCCAGTGATGCGGTTTGCGGCAGGAGCCGTGCACCAACTGGTGGATACGGCTGTGCAGCACGAAGCTCGCAGACTCGGCGTTGGCGTACAGAAGGTGTGGCGCCCACTCTGCGATGCCGGAGCCGTCGACCACCACGTCATAGCCAATGGCGACGTCCTGGGGCAGAGGGGCATTCAGCGATACGTCGATCAGGTGAATAAACGCATGACGCCCAACCGGGACGACTTTGCAGTGCTGCGCGTCGAGGCCGATGTCCAGCGTCTCGCCTGTGGGTAACTGCAGCCTCAAGCGCACTTGCAGGGTACGACTTCCCACCAACCACAAGACCAGGCGCTGCGGTTCCAGGCGCCGTAGCATCGGGCCAGCAATCACCGCGGGCAATGAATCGGGTTGAGGCATGAGGACGCAGCTCTCACAAGGTAGGGCTGAAAAGGGTAGCGCAGAAGATGTCAGTGTTTTGTTAACAGAGTGCAGCGCGAATTGCTGCACTCCTTGGGGTGATCAGGCGCGGCGCAGGCCGCCCGGCCTGCACGTTGAGCGGCCTTGTTGCATCAACGCTGCCGGCCTTGTGCGATCGAATCCAGAGAGGATTGATGTGATTGCGGCTGCGTTTGCCCGACAGGCTGCCGTCGCTGGCCGAGGGCGTTTCAGTCCGCCTTAGGCACCGTAAACCTGAACTCACTGCCCCGCCCCAACTCACTTTCAGCTTCCATCCGCCCCCCGTGGGCCTGAACGATGCCCTGGGTGATGTACAGCCCCAGCCCGCTGCCGGTGGGGTTGTTTTCGGTCTGGGTCCAATAACGATCAAACACCTGCGGCAACTGTTCAGGCGCAATGCCTTCGCCGGAATCGCGCACCGAAAACACGATTTCTTCGCCGTTGCTCGCGGCGCTGACGTCGATGTTGCCCAGGCGCGGGGTGAACTTGATGGCATTGCCGATCAGGTTCGACAGCACCTGGAACAGGCGCTCCGGGTCGCCGTTGATCTGCAGGCCCGGCGCTGCGTTGAACGACAGGTCGATGCCTTTTTCCATCGCCAGCGGCGCGAGCAAGGCATAGGCTTCTTCAAACATCTGGCTGACGTCCAACACCACCGGCTTAACCACATAACGCCCGGCCTCGATTTTCGAGGTGTCGAGCAAGTCCTCCAGCAGCACATTCATGCGCCCGGCGGCTTGTTGCATGGTGTCGATGGCCTTGGAAATCCGCCGCGAAGTATGTGGGCCGTCGGAGCTGAAGGTCTTTTGCATCATGCCGCAGAGCATCGAGATAACGGTCATCGGGTTGCGCAAATCGTGGGACACCACCGCCACCAGTTCATCACGTGCGCGCACCGCTTGCTGCTCACGCAATACTTGGCGCGCGAGGTCATTTTCCAGGGCGGAACGGCGCAGGTCGTTGGCCGCAAACAGGTCGCCATGGCTCCACTTGGTGGAGATGCCGGCCATTTCCACTTTCCAGATTTCAAACGAGGTGCGTGGGCGAAGATGCAAGCCAGCGTCGGAGTTTTCCAGGTTCAGCGGCTTGTTCGGGTTGCCGCTCCAGTTGATGCTCTCTTTCACATCCGGGCGAAACCACAGCACGCCATTGTCCACCGGCTTGGGCAGGCTCATGGCCAGGACGCCGCTGGCGACTTGTTGATACTCGGCGGCGGGCGGGTACACCGACGCCAGCTTATGGCTGGCAAACACCGGTTGGCCGCTTGCTTGCAGCCATTTGTGTAAGGCGCGAATCTGCTCCGGCTCAGGGCAGTTGCCGTAACGGTGCAGCTGCTTGTCTTCGATGATCGCCACGCCACCCGACAGCGTCAGCTCCATCAGCACCTGAGGCTGCTGGGCCAGGCCATCGAACACATTTTGCTCAGAGGCTTTCATCGCCCGATCAAGCAGGGCCAGTGCCTCGACTTTCTCATCGCGCTGACGGCTCACGTCCAAGGCTTCCATGGCACTGATCTGCAACGACAGCACCTGGCCGATGGTTTGGCAGGTGATGCGCAGATCATTGGGCACCAACAGCGGCTCGCGGTTGCCGCAACTGATCAGGCCCCAGAGCTTGTCACCCGCCATCAAGGAGATGCTCATGGACGACAGCACGCCCATGTTTTGCATGTACTGGCAGTGAATTGGCGACACGCTGCGCAGGGTGGCAAAGCTCAAATCCAGCGGCTGGCCAATGTCCGGGCGCAGCTTGGGCAGCAGCGGTACCGGCTCGTAGGCGGCATTCGGGATGATGCGTAGCCAGTTGGTGCGGTACAGCTCGCGGGCCTGCTCGGGGATGTCGGATGCGGGGAAGAACAGACCGTTGAACAGCTCCATGGATGGCGCCGACGCTTCGGCAATCACCTGGCCATGGCCTTCATCTTCAAAGCGATAGATCAGCACCCGGTCGTAACCGGTGATGGCCTGGATTTCATTCACGCTGATTTCGTACAGCGCTTGCAGGGTTTTCGCCGACTGCAGGCGTTGCAGCATTTTGCCCAAGTTGCTGGTGCGGCCATTCAGGGCGCGGGGTTTGAAATCGTCGAGGCGCGGTTCGAATTCCAGTATCAGCACGTCGTTATGGCGATGCAGCAGGCCTTCGAATTGCGCACCGTTGAAGCTGACATGCAGCGCCGGTGCGTCGAAAAACGTGTTGTGCTCAGCCATGGCCTGTACGGCTTGGGCATGTTCTGCGCCAATCAAGGTGTGCAGCGGTTGGCCCAACAGCGACTCTGGCGCGTGGCCGAACAAGACGCCTACGTTGGCGCTGACCTGGATGATGTTCAGGCCTGGCTCCGACAGTGTCAGCAACACACCGTGGGGCTGAATCGCCCCCGGGGTGCGGATGGGTTCGTCGGCGCAGTTGGCAAGCAGTTCTTCAAAATCTTCAGGTTTCATAGCAGTACTTCCTGGCTGGCGAGCCATTGCTCAAAGCCGCTGAATGTCGAACAGGCCGCCTCCACTGCGCGCTGTTTGGCTGGCGCATCCAGTGACTGACCGCTCAGGTAATCGAGAAAGTCTTTCCAGCGCCGACCGGTCTCGGCGCCGTAGACGTTGAGAAACGCGCCACCGTTATCCGCATCGATATCCAGGCGCTTGCCCATTTCTCGGCGCAATACCTGGCCGCCCAGGGTCGCACCTTCCAGTACGTACAAAGCACCGAGGCAGGCGGCGGGGTTATCGAACGTTGGGCGTTGACTGCAACGGGGGAGGGCGCTGACGTCGGCGCCAGTCAGGCCAAGAGCGTAGAGATCGCACAGCAATGTTGGTGTTTTCACCCGCAACGCAGTATCGAAACCATCGGGGATCAAACCACTGTCATACAATGCCGCTTCCATCGGCCCATAAAAGCCGTAGTACGCCTGAAGCAGGCGTTGGTACCAGTCGGCATCCAGACGTTCGGAGAAAAACGGCAGGCGTTTTTCCAGCGCTACATGCAGCAGGCCGGTGCCTGAGCGCAACGCTTCCAGCAATGAGGGCGCAGCAACGTCAGGGGCCTGCAAATGCATTCAATGAGCTCGAACTGTGGGCCTTTCGGCCATGAATGACGCGAGTAACATGGCGACGATTCTACACAACGCATTGTCGTCAACTACACGCAGTAGGCGAAAAGGCTGACCGGCAGATCAGAAAAGTCGCTCCTTGCGTGATTAATGACCACAGGGCGGCGCATCAAGTTCGGTTTGGGTGATATTGCGGTGCTATCAATGCAGGGATGAACCCTGTTGGGTCAGTGCGTTTTGCACGCACTCAACCAAATGTTCGGCACTCCACGGCTTGGGCAAAAAACGTACGGAACCGCCCAGTTGCGCCGCCAGTCTGGTATTGCCGGAGGTCAGCACCACCGGCACTGATGGCCAACGATGCGCCACCACCTTGCTCAGGTCATACCCGTTGAGCAGGCCGGGCATTTGGATATCGCTGACAATCAGGTCTACCGGGTCGTCGCCGCGTTCCAGGTAAATCATTCCTTCATCCGCCGAAGGAAACGAGGTGACATGAGCCCCGAAATCCTCCAGTACGTCGACCATTAACGAACGAATAATCTCGTCGTCTTCCAGCACTAAAATCGATGGCTGGGCCATGATCCTTACTCCACCATCAGGGTTCAGTAAGGTGGAGTGGGGCGGGCGTGAATAGGTTCGATTGGATATGTGCGGGGCGATGGGTGGTCGTTTTAGAGCGGTTGCGCGGTGGTGGGCCGCAGCGGCACAGTAAGGTTGATACAGGCATAATCGACTCACCGTTGCCCGCTGTGGAGCCATAAATGAAGTACGCCTTGTTGACCCTCGCCCTGATCCTCAACACCGGCCCGGCCTTTGCGGCGGGTGACGCCGAGGCGGGCGGCAAGCTCTTCGCCAAGACCTGCGGCGGCTGCCACAGCATCGGCGAAGGTGCACGCGGCGGTTTTGGGCCTGAGCTTAACGGCATCATCGGCCGCCCCGCCGGCACCACCACTGACTATCAGTACTCCGACGCGATGAAAAATTCCGGCGTGGTCTGGACCCGCGACAAACTCGCCGCCTATATCGAGGCGCCGAAGAAGGTGGTCAGCGGCACGCGCATGATCTTCTGGGGAATCAGCGACCCGGAAAAAATTGAAAACATCCTGGCGTACCTGGAAACCTTCCAGCCCAAGTAATCATTCGCGCACGTTCCTGAACAACATCAACCGCGCACTCTCATGCAGCCCGCGCGTCAGCCCCTGTAAGCGTTGAAACTCTTCAGGGTGCTGTTCGGCCACATCCTCCCTCGGCGTTTGCGAGGCCAGGTCATGCAGGGTCGGCGAGCTGCCGTCATGTTGCATCTGCAGCAGGAAGTCCTTGGTCACGCCACCGATAATCGGGAATGTGCCCTCATGCAGCACCAGCGGCACCACGCGTTCGCCTTCCGGCGCTGGTTGCTGGATGTCGCGGCCCATCGCGCCGTTGCGAAACGGTATGCCCGCCATGCCGGCGACTGTCGGCAGCAAATCCGCCAGGCCCACGGCTTCTTCAATCACCCGCGGTGGCAGGCCCGGGGCGTGGATCAGCAGCGGCACATTGTTGCTTTCCAGGCCCAATTGCTCGAAGGCGGGCGCCATGTGCGGGATCTGGCTGATGCGGGTGTTGTGGTCGCCGAAAAACACAAAAATGCTGTTGTCGTACCAGCCGCCGGCCTTGGCGATTTCCATCAGGCGGCCGATGTTGTAATCCAGCAGGCGCACCGCGTTATATTGCTCGACGCTGCGTGAACCGGCAGCCTGGGCTTGCTCCAGCGTCACGTTATTGAGTTGGAAGCCATCGTTTTGCTTGGGGATGGTAAACGGGCGATGGTTGCCGGAGGTTTGCACGTAGGCGAAGAAAGGCTGGTCTTTTGGCACCGCGCGCAGCAGTGAGTCGCCTTCCTTGAACAGGTCCAGGTCGGAGATGCCCCACACGTCCACCCGTGGCGAGCGCCAGTGGCTTTCGTCAAACAGCCGCACGCCGTCGATGCTCTGGCGGATCAACGCATTGATATTCGCCCAACCGGCGTTGCCGCCGATCATGTAGAACTTCTGGTAGCCCTCGAACGCGTTGATCAGCGTGTGTTGCCGCGTGATCAGCGGGTTGCGCGTGGCGGTCTCCTGGCGCGTGACATCCGGCACGCCGGTGATGCTCGCCCAGACGGTTTTGGCGGTGCCGGTGACGGGCACGTAGAAGTGTTTGAAGAACCAGCTTTGCGTCGCCAGTTTATCCAGGTTCGGCGTGGGGTTCAGCGGGTTGCCGTAGGCGCCGACGGCGCTGGTGCCGAGGGATTCGAGCATCACGAAGATCACATTGGGCGGGCGCTCGCCTTGCAGGCGATAGGGCTGCACGCCTTGCTCACGGGTGAAATTCAATTGCTTGGGATCGGGCTGATCAACGCCCAAATACGCGGCCACCTGCGGGTAGTGCTCGCGCACTTTGGCTTCATCGAATTGCGCTTGGCCGACCTTGAGTGTGTCGTATAAAAACAGCACCGGGTTCAGGCCCACGGCGGCGACCTGGCTATTGCCGGAAAAGAACGCATCGCTCCAGCGCAGCGGCACCGGGTTTTCCAGGTTGAGGTTGGCTACGCGGCCGAGCAGCGCCAGCAGCACGGCGACAACGCCGACCACGGCCACAGACGCCACCGCCCATTTGCCGATGGTGTTGGGTTCGCGGTCCAGGGTCAATCGCTCCAGGCACACCAACGCCCACACCCACATGGCGACTGCCGCCAGCCAGCAGGCGGTTATCCACAGCACCGGGTAGGTTTCCCACACCATCTGTTGCGAAATCTGTGCGTCTTGCAGGTAGCGCAATACGGTCGCGTTGATACGCACACCGAGGTAGGCGTAGTGGCCGAAGTCGATGATGTACACCAGGCCGACCCCGGCCAGCGCCACCACCAGATAGCCGCGCGCCAGCCAGCGCAGCGCGGACGAGGTCGTGAGGTTCCAGCGCGGGAACCAGGCCAGCAGCGCCAGCGGCAACAGGATCAACACCGCCAGACGCAGGTCGAACCGCAGGCCGATGCCCAGGGTTTCCAGCAGCGCCGGGGTGTTTAACTCAAGGCCGGAAAAGCTGATTAAAAACACCAACCGCAACGCGGCCAGCAACACAAACACCAACCCGATCGCGCCCACGCCGTAGCGCAGGCGGCGTGATTGCAACGCACCCATCATTGACCCTTCCCAATGTTCAAAACGACGCCGATCAAATGTGGGAGGGGGCTTGCTCCCGAAAGCGGTGTATCAGTGCCAGAGTTGTTGCCTGACACGCCGCATTCGCGAGCAAGCCCGCTCCCACAGTTTGCATTGCATTAATCCTGCGACTACGCAGTAGCCCGCCAACAGTGGATCAACCAGGTAATCCCAATAGTTCTCCGAAGCCTTCAGCCGCAACGCGAACGCCAGGGTGCCGATCGCCAACATCCACACCGCCAATGCATTGCGCAGCCACAGCATCAACAGCGCCGCCGCCCCCACCAGCACAATCATCGGCCGAGGGTTAAAGCCCCAGCGGTAAGGGTCGAAATACGTCAGGCCCATCGTTGCCGGGTACAACAGCAGGCTCAGCACGCCAAACAGCACCAGCAATTGCACCAGGTGCTGACGGCCCAGCGGCTGTACCACGCCCAACCGGCACAGCCCCACCCACGCCAACAACACCAACGTGCTGATCGCCAGGTCATCGGTAAAGCTGCGTACGTACGCCGCCAAGGGCAGTTCATTCACCGGGATAAAGCTCACCACCACCAGCACGGGCAGCAACCACGGCCGCCACGGCGCGGTAAAGCGCAGGGCACACAGCGCCACAAACCCCAGCAACACAAAACTCAAATGGGCTTGCCACACAGAAACCATCACAGACGCTCCGCCAGCCAGGCTTCGTTGAAGCTGACATGTTTGATAAAGGTGTTATTCCACGAGTACACCAAGTGATACATGCCGTCCGGGCTGCGGCTGAAATACGGGTACTCGTATTCGAAGTCGCAGCCACGGGGTTTGCACACGCGATAATCCAGATTGCTCAGGAAACGTTGTTCCAGCGGCAGGCGTTTGGCGCCGCTGGACGCGCGAAAGCCTTCGCCGATGATCGCTTTATAGGCCTCGGGGGAAAACGGTTGGCCCAGCGGGTCGGGGGATTGGTCCAGCTCCACCACCGTGCGCCATTGGCTCAGCTTGGCGTCGGTGCCATAAAGGCTGAGCTTGAAGCGGCCGTCCTGCAGGTCGTTGAGGGCGACCAGCAAACCGTCGTCTTCGGTGCCCACCGCCGCCAGCGATGAATTGGGGTTGGCCGGTTCCAGCGGGTACGGCTCGCTCCAGGTTTGCCCGGCGTCCTCGGTGCGGCTGGCGAGCACGCGGTGATGGGTTTCGCCGGCGTAACGCAACATCGCCACGGCGCGCTGGCCGTCCTGCGGCACGATGGTCGGTTGCAGGGAATGCTTGCCACGGCTGATGCGGAATTTGTCGATCACCGCACCGTCCGCGCTCAAGTAGAGGTATTCGGCGAACTTGCCCATGAACTCGTGATACACCGGCAGGCCGATCGAGCCGTCGGCGTGAAACACCGGCGCGGCGCGTACCAGCGTGCTGATGTTGAAGAACGGCGAGGTCACCAATTGCCGAGGTGCCGACCAGTTCGCGCCAAGGTCCTCGGAGACCATCACGTTGATCGCACTGGTGGCCCAGCCGCCGACCGACACCGACACGTAAAACATCCACAGGCGTTTATCCGGCCCCAGCGCAATCACCGGGTTGCCCAGTTTACGGATGTAACGCTGAGTGCCGTCCCGCGTGCTTTCCCGCGTCGCTAGCACATGCTCGGCGCCCCATTCGCCGCTGCGCGCATCAAACCGTGCGGTGCGCACCTGCACATCGGCGGCGCCTTCGCGCGAACCGGCAAACCACACGGCCATCAAGTCGCCGCCGGGCAGCGCGGTGACGGACGAGGAGTGCACAAAGTCGGTGAGTTGCGAGGACACGAAGCGGCTGGTGTAGTGCGGCGCCGTCGCGACCTTGGCGGTGTTCGGGCTCGCTTGCGCAAACGGTGCGAGCACGTGCGGCGGATGGCTGAGCCAGGCGGCAATAAATACCCCTAGCAGGCTGCAGATCAGTAGGGCGGAGCGCATAGAGAACCTGTCAGAGAAAAGGATTACTGCGCACGATCATCCGGCAGGCGCTTCCTGCGACCGGTGAGCATGGATAACGGCAGGTTGTCCTTCACCTGGAGACTTTCATACACGGCGGCCAGTACATGCACACCGACCAGGGCCAGCAGCACATTGGCGGCGTTCTCGTGGACTTGCAGAGGCCAATCGGCGCCCCATAGCGCGTCGACTTCCTGCATCAGGAAGCCGCTGATACCGAGGGTCAGCAGCGCCGACATCATCAACAGCATCACCAGCGCGCCGATGGGCGAATGGCCGAGGCGATGCAGTGCTCGCCCGGTGTAAACCCTACGCACGTGGTTACCTAGGCGCGCAGGCGATGGCCAGAAATCCGACCAGCGCGCACTGCGCGGCCCTACAAACCCCCACACCAACCGCACCAGCAGCCAGGCCATGGCGTAGTAGCCCAGCCAAACATGCCAGTCATCGCCCGCTTCGTTAAAGAAGTAATTGGCGATAAAGACCCCGGCGATAGACAGATGAAACAGCCTCACCAGCGGGTCCCACAGGCGCAGGGATTCGCCTGGCATCAGCCCTTGATCTCAGTCTTCACGGCCTTGCCGGTGACCGGGTCGTGGTAGATCTCGACCTTGCGTTTGTCCTTGTCGAAGCCGTAGATCTCGTAGCAGTTGCCGTCAGTGACCTTGAACTTGCTGATGGTGTAACCGTCGGCCTTGAGCTTGTCCTGAAAGGCCTTTTCGTCTTGCCATTGCGAACGCTCGGCGGTGGTGCACTGCGGGCCGGCGAGGGCCATTGGGCTGGCGATAAGCAGAGACAGCAGGAGAATTTTGCGCATGAAAAAGCTCTCAGCAGATGTGGGAGATTTCACAGTGCAAAACCAACCTTAGTGCAACCTTAGTTGGCAACGCGCCGTAACATCTTTCCCGGAATGACCCACCGTAGAACCGGCATCATTCCGCCGTTTCCTACAGAGATTTCGTTATGCGCCTACTCCTTGTCGAAGATGATCGTGCCCTCGGCCAGGGCATTCGCGTGGCATTGGGCGCCGAAGGCTACACGCTGGATTGGCTGCAAGATGGCCTCAGCGCCTTGCACGCGCTGCGCACTGAAAGCTTCGATTTGCTGCTGCTCGACCTCGGCCTGCCACGCCTGGATGGCCTCGACCTGTTGCAGCAACTGCGCGCCGGGCAGCATGACCTGCCGGTGCTGATCCTCACCGCCCGCGACGGTACCGCCGAACGCATCGCCGGGCTGGACGCGGGCGCCGACGACTACCTGATCAAACCCTTCGACGTCGAAGAACTCAAAGCCCGCGTGCGCGCCCTGTTGCGCCGCAGCCAGGGCCGCGCGCAACCGATGCTGGAACATGCCGGCGTCAGCCTCGACCCGGCCACCCAGCAAGTGCGTTACCAGGATGAAGAGATCATCGTCACGCCGATGGAATACCAGCTGCTGCACCAACTGATGGTGCGCCCCGGCAAAGTGGTGACCCGCGAGCGCCTCGCCCGGGCGTTGTATGGCTGGCAGGACCGGGTCGAGAGCAACACCCTCGAAGTACTTATCCACAACCTGCGTAAAAAACTCTCCACCGACCTGATCCGCACCGTGCGCGGTGTTGGCTATGTGCTGGCGCTTAAACCATGACCTCGGTTCGCGCGCGCATCCTCATTCCGGTGCTGGTGTTTATTTTGCTCGGTGATGCCCTGATCAGCTGGCTCGTGCTGCGCGACAGCCACCACGAAATCGAAGAAGTCTACGACGCCCAACTCGCCCAAAGTGCGCGCCTGCTGCAAGGTGTGCTGCGCCAACGCGACCCCGGCGAAGCCGACTGGGACCGCTTATATCAGGCGTTCGACCAGGCCATGAGCCGAGTGGGGGAGGAGGGCGTGTCCCACCCGTACGAAACTCGCCTGACCTTCCAGGTGTGGCGCAGTGACGGGCAATTGCTCGTACGTTCCGCCGAAGCCCCCGTGCTGACTGCACCGCCGGCCACCCTCGGCGCCCACGACATCATGGACAACGATAATGACTGGTGCGCCTACCTCCTCGCCGACCCGCAACAGGGACTGCTGATCTGGGTGGGCGAGCGCGACGACATTCGCCAGGACCTGATCGAGCGCATTGTGCGCCATACCCTTTGGCCCACCTTGATCGGCGTGCCGCTGCTGACCGTATTGATCTGGCTGACCATCGGCTGGGGGCTCACACCGTTGCGCACCATGGTGAGGTCGATTCGGGGGCGCAATACCGACACCTTGCAACCGCTGAACCTCAAGCCGTTGCCGACTGATCTGGAGCCCATGCAAACCGCGCTTAATCGGTTGCTGGTGCAAATGGATGACCTGTTGGAGCGCGAACGCCGTTTCATCGCCGACGCCGCCCACGAACTGCGCACGCCATTGGCGATCCTGCGCATCCATGCACAAAACGCCCAAAGCGCTGCGACCGAAGCGCAACGGCGCGAAGCCTTGGACTTCCTGGTCAACGGCGTGGACCGTGCCACACGCATTGGCAGCCAATTACTGACCATGGCGCGTATCGAGCCGCAACTGAGCAACCCCGTGCGCAAGCGTGTGCAATTGACGGAACTGGTGCGCGAAGAACTGGCCGAGTTGACGCCGCTGGCCATGGAGAAAGGTGTGGAGTTGGTGCTCGAAGGCGAAGAAGAATGTTGGGTGCAAACCGAGCCGGTGGCCCTGGCGATTGCGCTACAGAACCTGGTGACCAATGCACTGAATTTTTCCCCGGCGGGCAGCGAAGTGAAAGTGGTGATTGGCGTTAACTGCTTGAGCGTGGAAGACCAGGGCCCGGGGATTGATGAAGCGGAAATGGAGCGTTTGTTTGAGCGGTTTTATAGCCGGGATAACGCCAATGGTGCGGGGTTGGGGTTGGCGATTGTGGAGATGATCGTGGGCAAGATCGGCAGTGCGTTGACGTTGCACAATCTGGCGCAGGGCGGCTTGCGCGCGCGGCTGAGCTTCACGGCTTGCGCGCAAGCGCCTGCGGGAATACCACACCGTTGAACGTGTGGGTGCAGCAGTCACAACTGGGCTTCATCTGTTCGGGCGTCAATTGGGGGTTAACCTTTTGCAGCAGGCCTGCCGCGTCGACCCACAAACCGCTGTAATAGCTGAAATCACCCAATAGCACATAGTCGTCTTTGTCATTTTCATGCAGAGCAACCATCCAGAACACGGGCTCCGGGCGATCCAGGCGAGCATTGGCTTCGCTGAACACCTTGTCCCATGGCCGACCAACGTTGGACAGGAGAAATCGGAATAGCGGCGTGTAGTCAAAACCGTGTCGTTGACGGCTGTGCATTGAACCGCGGGTGGACAGTGAACGCTGTGCACTTTTGGTATGCCGTTCATAGCGATAAGCGAAACCGCTACCGTGGCGCACACCGTGGGTTCGGGTATTGACTGAGCGGTAGAGGAGGGGCTTTTTCATTGCATCAAGACTCTGTACGGGGTTGTTTTGGAGGGGGCGGCCAAGCGCCTTGATAGCGGAAGGAAATTTGGTAGTCGAATAGGTTGGGCTGTATTACATGCTGGAAGTGTGGCTGGAGAATTGTTATCCAGGTAGGGAGAACGTTGAAACCCCCGGCATATATTGCGGTTTCTTCGCTCAACCCCAGAGCTTCAAAAGAACTGTCTGCGTCATGGATATCCGCTGAGTACTCATTTTCTTTTAAGTCATCACTGTTCTTTTCGTACCAGCACAATCTGATTTTCATGACCACTTTTGCTAGTCCTCTATATCGGTAAATTCGACGCTCAGGTTGCGCCGTTCCTTGGTATTGCGGACCCTGCGAGTCGGGTGAGAACCCTGAGATGCCAGGGGATCTTTCGGAGTCTTTTCCCTGAAAGTGAACGTCGGCGAATGAGGTTTCGACTCTTTAAAATGGTTACGCGTCGCATGCCAAATACAGCGACGCATTTTTTGGAAAGACCAATGAGGTAAGGTTTTCGATACCTTCGATTTGTTGCGGAGTAAGTAGGTAGTCATAGACACATTCGTGTTCGTCCTCCCAACCCATAATTGGCAGCAAATCGGCAGCTTTCAGGTTGAGCGGTATTTCAGTCGAAATATTCTCGCTTCCCGCTGGGACTACGTAGATCAGGTGTTTCATGGATCTATCCTTCTCGTGTCTTTTGCGTCTTTGGTTCGTTCACCTGTTATAGGATCGAATTCGCCCAAGTGCTTACCTCGCTTGTTGTACTTCTCGACCTTGCCTCGTTCGAAGTCCCATTCGTAGATATAGCCATGGGGATCCTTCCAGCGGGGCCTAAGATGACCTCCGCCCCTGACGCTGGATTTGGAAGGCGCGCGTACGGCTTCTGGAAACGCAGTTAAAAACCTTGGACTCGGTTGATATTTGTGATCCCCAGCCCGAACGCTAACCACCACATACAGCGGCCGAACCCCCGACTCCACCGGGAACACCAGAATAAAATCCCGATACTCCGGCGGATAAATCGGGTTCACCAGAATCTGCGCGGCTTTCTCCGTCGGCGGGTAAATCCAAATCACCGGCGCTTGCGGCGCAGCCTCCAATGCCGGAATACCCAGCGTATCTCCAGGATCAACCGCAGGCGTCCAGATCAGCTCCACGCCCTCACCCAAATCCGCGACAAACTGATCGCCACGGCTTTGGAACTGCACCACATCAATCATCTGCCAATCGGCAGTGTTGCCTGTGTAAAACCCGTACCCCTTGAGCGTGCCGTCCCCACTCTGTTCGACATGCAAACGCATCTGCGACCGCGCCCGTTGCAGCGAACGCAACTGTTCCTCGCTGTAGAGCGCGCTATCACCCAGCTCCGACGGCCAAGCCAGCGCCACCAAACCCGCCAATAAGCCACCGGCTACAGTGCCAGCGGCGGTAGCTGCGGATTCCACCACCGCCGAACGCAACGCCAACTGCCCCAAGCCAACAGGCAGGGCGCTGCCGCTGATCTTGTGCAAGGCGACTGCGCCTCGGCTGTCCACCTCGCGCCCACCCAACAGGCTGAAATGGCCGTAATCCTTGATCAGCTCCAACGGTACGTAACCGGTGGGGTCGTTGTAGCGAATGATGCCGTCGGGCAGTTGGCAGGGTTTGGTGAACACGCAACCGGGAAGTTTTGCGGGCGTAGGCGCCGGTGCTGGTGTTGGGTCGAGCAACACCATGGGCGGCGAATAGGGCACCCGCTTCGGCTGCGGAGTCAGGATTCGCCGTTTGAGTTGTTCTTCTTCGGTGATGGGGTAAAAGCGCTCTGACATGACCGGCTCACTTCCTTGTGCGAGGGAGTGAGCGTACGAGGGGGAATCAGAGGTTGATGTCGGCTTTGCTCGATGGTGTATGTGGGAAAAGTCATCGCTGTTAGCGACGATAATTAAAAAGGGGCGATGGGACTTTTCTACTTAGCTATCTTCAGCATTTTAAGTAGTGCGCTTTGGACATTTCGCGTCACAAGGCTCGGCTTTGC
Source organism: Pseudomonas antarctica (assembly GCF_001647715.1). NCBI lineage: Bacteria > Pseudomonadati > Pseudomonadota > Gammaproteobacteria > Pseudomonadales > Pseudomonadaceae > Pseudomonas > Pseudomonas antarctica. The sequence continues at coordinate 5,337,395 of NZ_CP015600.1, read as the reverse complement.
CTGTCCAGTTTTTAAAGCTAAGTTCTCGCTCGTCGCTGTCTATACGGCGACCGGGCCTGGAAACCCGTGGGTATAGGCGCACAGGCGCCACCATTTATCACGACCGCTGGCGCCACTTTTGTGCCAGCATATGCGTGTTATGGCGGCTGTGCGTGGGAGGCTTTCGAGTCTGCCGGGTTTGCCTATTCCCCGGTTTCCAGCCTGCGCACAGCTACCACCCATTCGCCTGGAAACGAATGCGGCAGCTCTCTTCGAAGAATGGGAGCTATACCAATGAGCGTTTCTGAACGGTTTTATCCTCGCAATACCGCAGTCCACACCTCCACGCAGTTCGGAGGTGCCCAATGATCAACCCACCCCTAAACAAAACCCTCGGCGTCATCACCTTCTCCCCCTGCGGCAAACAGCCCAACCTCCACCGTCTATTCCGCGTCAATGCCGGCGTGCCCATTCGCGATGCCCTGGAGCATGCCTCCGAGCTGTTGCACTGTTCCAAAATGCTCGCGTTGGATGCCGCCATGGACAAGAGCGCGGATCGTTATGCCTGGGCGGCGCATTATTTGGGGGAGATGGCGAAGGCGGTAGTGGATGATTTGGCGAATGGGATGTTGCCGAATGGGGTGATGGAGGAGGGCGAGGCGGTTTCGGTGTAAGCGGGTGATTTGAGGGTGTGGCGGCTGGCGTCTTCGCAGCGATGCGGCGACCCGACAAGCCAGCTCCCACGTTTGGATCGAGGCGCACCAGCTAAACCGTGTAGGCAGTAAAAAAGACCTTGGGACGCCAAGGTCTTTTTTTGCCTGCTGATCGAGGTGCGCAAGTGCTTGATGCCCTGCGTGCGTCAAGTCGGGCGGTATCGCTTGGTCAGGGATTATGTTGGCTCATCGGGGTGCCAATTAAGCAACGCTTGGCAAAGAGGCGCCGGCGCAGGTGGCTTCGGCATGGGGTAAGCCTGTTGCATTTGGGCGATATCGCCGTCGCTGATGTCCCAGGTTTCCGATTGACCCCAACTGCCATCTGTCCAGTCGGGGCTGACCTCGTAATGCATTATCGAATCGCCGTCGTAAGGTTGGTAGCTGTGCTCATCGCGACGCTCTAGGGGTAAGATATTTTTGTCGACGAGGTACTGGGTCCAACCATAGTGCTTGAGCATGTGGTCATACGCCTTCTGCTTGTCCCAGGGAATGCCTGAATTAGGGTGTTGGTGAGCATGCAGCGCGCCCAAGCCATGCCCGAACTCATGCAGCACCACGAAACGGAATCTGGGTGAATGGATATCGCCCGGCAGGATCATCGTGGGCAGGTGTGGCGGTTTTTTTTTCGCGTCTGTCCCTACCGCAGAGCCGAAGGTGTCATTGATATGGTTGAGAGCGATACGGATGTCGCCTTCTTCGCCCAGGACAAAATTGAACTTGAGATTGACGTAAGGCAGCCATTCGTTGATCACGTCCTTTATCGCTTTTGCCTCCTCTTCGTTAACGTCATATAGCGCTATCGTGATCGTCGAACCATTGGGCCAGAGCTGGGTTTTGTCGATCACGTTGCGCTTGGTTCGTATCGGGCTGACAGACTGCGCATCAGGGCTTGAGGCGTTGTCCGCGTAGGGGGCGGTATGAAACGGTTGAAAGAGACTGGGAGCATTGATCATAAGACATATCACCCAAAGGCTATAGGAACCTTTGGGTGTTGCCGGTGAGGTCTACAGTTCCCTGTGCAGGCTTGTTTCAGTCAATTATTTTATCTGTCGCTGGCCTCCAAACGACCGAGCTCGAGCGGCTGATAAACAATTAAGCGCATAAGGGGTCAGCTCAGCAGGTGCTTGGAAATGATCCGCGAAATTTCCACAATCGAAGTCTTCCCAGTGAATTCAAACTTCACTTTCCCCAGCGACGAAAAGTAAATCTCCAACTCCGAATCCAGATCAAACGTGCCGGATGTTTCCACCGAGTACGCGACGATATTTTTGTACGGCAGCGAGGTGAAGTCCTTTTTGCTGCCGGTAATCCCCTGCACGTTCACCGCGATGATGCGCTTGGTGGTGAAGACCACGCCGTCGCGCATGGCTTTGTAGGCGTCGATCACTTCTTCGCCGTCGAGCAGCAGGGCGGAGACGCGTTCGGCGTATTCGTTGTTTTGTTTGAGTTTGAAGAAGCCTTTGTTGTTGAAGTCGATCATGTGCCTGTCCTGGGTGAGTGGTGCGGCAAACGCCTGTGAGTGTGTATGACGTTTTGCTCGCGGATCTGTATCTAACGCCCGGCTTTCCAACGCCCTACCATGGCGTCCAACACACTATTTCTGGAGCGACACCATGCCCGAACTGTCCAGCTGGCTTGCCTATGGCCTGATCTCACTCGGCATGGTGCTAACGCCCGGGCCGAACATGATTTACCTCATTTCCCGCTCAATTTGCCAGGGGCGTAAGGCCGGGTTGATTTCCCTGGGCGGCGTTGCGTTGGGGTTTGTGGTTTACATGCTGTGCGCGGCATTGGGCATCACCGCGTTGGTGATGGCAGTGCCGTTTGCCTACGACGCGCTGCGGCTCGGCGGGGCGTTGTACCTGGTGTATCTGGCCTGGCAGGCGGTCAAGCCGGGTGGCCGTTCGCCGTTTCAAGTGCGGGATTTGCCCCAGGACAGCCCGCGCAAGCTGTTCATGATGGGCTTTGTGACCAACCTGCTGAACCCCAAGGTGGCGGTGATGTATTTGTCGTTGCTGCCGCAGTTCATCGACCCGAACGGCCATGGCAGTGTGCTGACGCAGTCCCTGGTGCTGGGCTTTACGCAGATTGCCATCAGCGTGAGCGTTAACTCGGTGATTGCCATCATGGCGGGCTCCATCGCGGTGTTCTTTGTCACCCGCCCGGGTTGGCAGGTGGTGCAGCGCTGGGTGATGGGCTCGGTGTTGATGGGGTTGGCGGTGCGGATGGCGGTTGAAGGGCGGCGGTGAGGCCATTCAGCGTGCCATGACGTTGACGATTACATGCAGGATGAAGGCGGGGCCATAGCAGGGCTGACCGTGTTCATCCTCGATCCGCCAGATGGACGTGACCGTGCAGGTTTCCTTGGGCGCGGCAAACTCCACAGTGATGTGCACCGGCTGGCCGGGCAGTGTTTCTGCAATAGCGACCTCGTTGTTCAGGCTGCGCAGGTGTGTGTCCATCACCACTTCCAGTGGCGCGCCCGTGGCGGTGCGTTGGGCGATGACGTATTCGCCGTCTACTCGCACCAACCTGCGGCCACGCCAGGGGCGGGAGCCAAGGTTCTGGATTTCCCAGGTTTTCTGAAAGATTTCGCCGGGCAGCACGACGGTTTGATCGGGCGTGGTTACGTCTGCATTGAAGACGGCGATGTCACTCGGGTCATGCAGGCCAATGGCTCGGTTGGTGGTGGCCATTGAGTTTGCGTCAGCCGGAGCGCCTGCCAGGTCGGCGAAGTAGCGGAACAGCAGCAGCGGCGAAACCTGCAACGCCTTGGCGAGTTTGATCAGTGTACGTACCGAGGGATCTTGCGAGGCGCCGCCTGCCAATCCGTAGAGATAGGTTCTGGAAATGCCAGCTTCCTTGGCCAGGGTGGTCATGGATTTGCCCAGTTCCCGGCTGCGTCGAGTAATCAGCGCCCTTAGGGTATCCCGCGTCCTGATCGTCATGCCTCACCTTTGTACGCCAAAAAAGACAACCTGCTCGCCGCTGCGTTTAGCGAGGTATGCACACTACACGCCGCGCTACGCCTTGGGATTCTGGCGTGTGTTGCATTCCTTTACACCAGGATTGAAAGGTAGCCATGACGCCTTACTTTATCGAGGGGCTGGTACTTGGCCTCGGGCTATTTGTTGCCCCAGGGCCTAAAGATACATTGGTCATTCGCCAAGCTGTCGGCCGTGGCCCTATTTGGGGCGTGGTCGCTATTTGTGTTTTGGCCGACATCCTGCTGATCGCTTTTGGCGTCACGGGTTTAGGTTCGCTGCTGGGAAGTTGGCCAGAGGTGATGGTGCTAATGCTGCTGTCCGGCGCGCTTTATCTACTGTGGTTTGGTGCCCAGCGCTTATTGGCCTGCATCCGTAACCAGTCCATGCCGGACACTCAGGGCGGCAATTCGCAACGCGGGCTGTTACGTACGGCGGTGGTGCTCGGCTTTGCCAACCCATACGCATGGCTCGATACGGTCGTGCTGATCGGCGCTATGGGTGCTGCCAAACCCGCAGGCCAACAAGTGCTGTTCGCAACCGGTGCCATGACGGCATCGTTGGTGTGGTTTATGGTGCTGGCGCTGGGATGTCAGCGATTGGCCGGGCTGTTTCGTTCACCGGTGGTCTGGCGATGCCTGGACGCTGGCGTCGCCGTATTGATGGTGTATCTGGCCGGTGTGTTGATCACCGACTCACTGGATATCTTTCAGGTAGTCCTTGAGAGTAATCAGCGGCGGGCTTAGCTCATCAAGGCTGTGGACCTGTTGTACATCGGCGGACAGCTTGAGCAATTCACGCCCGAGTACGGTGTCGGCACCGCCTAACGTATTCAGTGCCTGGGCAATACACTCATCAAGCTTCACCTGAATCGTGGCCAAATCCCCCTGGCGCACCAACAACCCGAACACTTCCCGCTCATACCCGTCCATGACCAAATCATCCCGCAGAATCGGGCTCGCGCCTTCGGTCTCATGCACCAGCTTGAGAGCAAAAAGCGCCACAGCTTCCAGCGTCAATTCCATGGTCCCGGCTCCTCAACGTCTGCGTTCGCCCGTGCATACGCACTTTTCTACAGGCGAAAAAAAAGACCTTGAATTTCAAGGTCTTTCTTTAAGATGGTGCCCCGAGGGAGACTCGAACTCCCACTCCTTTCGAAAACGGATTTTGAATCCGCCGCGTCTACCAATTCCGCCATCAGGGCTCAATGGCGGCGAAGTATAGAGATGAGATTACCGTTGGTCAATCACGTTTCATGGTCTATTTTCACTATTTCCGCTAGACTTCCCGGCCCTGCTAGACGAACCCCATCATGCGCGTTGCTGACTTTACTTTTGAGCTCCCTGATTCGCTGATCGCTCGCCACCCTTTGGCCGAGCGTCGCGCCAGTCGACTGCTGACCCTGGACGGGGTGAGCGGTGCCCTCGCACACCGTCAATTCACTGATTTGCTTGAGCATTTACGCCCAGGCGATTTGATGGTGTTTAACAATACCCGGGTGATTCCGGCACGGCTGTTTGGCCAGAAAGCGTCCGGCGGCAAGCTGGAAATTCTGGTGGAGCGGGTGTTGGACAGCCATCGCGTGCTGGCCCATGTGCGCTCCAGCAAGTCGCCGAAACCGAGGTCGAGCATCCTGATCGATGGCGGTGGCGAGGCCGAGATGGTCGCGCGCCATGACGCGTTGTTCGAACTCAAGTTCGCCGAAGAAGTGTTGCCGCTGTTGGAGCGTGTCGGCCATATGCCGTTGCCTCCTTATATAGACCGCCCCGACGAAGACGCGGACCGCGAGCGCTATCAGACGGTGTACTCGCAGCGCCCGGGTGCGGTGGCCGCGCCGACGGCCGGGCTGCATTTCGACCAGCCGTTGCTGGATGCGATTGCCGCCAAGGGCGTCGAGAGCGCTTATGTGACCCTGCACGTGGGGGCCGGTACGTTTCAGCCGGTGCGTGTGGATAACATCGAGGACCACCATATGCACAGCGAGTGGCTGGAAGTCAGCCAAAGCGTCGTGGATGCCGTGGCGGCGTGCAAGGCGCGCGGCGGTCGTGTGGTGGCTGTGGGCACCACCAGCGTGCGTTCGCTGGAGAGTGCGGCGCGTGATGGCGTGCTCAAGCCGTTCAGTGGTGACACCGATATCTTTATCTTTCCGGGCCGGCCGTTCCATGTGGTCGACTGCCTGGTGACCAACTTCCATTTGCCGGAATCCACGCTGTTGATGCTGGTGTCGGCATTTGCCGGTTACCCGGAAACCATGGCCGCGTATCAAGCCGCCATCGCCAACGAGTACCGTTTTTTCAGCTACGGTGATGCGATGTTTATCACCCGTAACCCGGCGCCGACTGCTCCTAAAGAAGCGGGCCCTGAGGAACCACTATGAGTCGTATGTCGTTTGAATTATTGGCCACTGACGGCAAGGCTCGTCGTGGTCGCCTGACCTTTCCACGCGGCACCGTCGAAACCCCGGCTTTCATGCCTGTGGGCACCTACGGCACCGTCAAGGGCATGCTGCCGCGTGACATCGTCGCCACAGGCGCCGAGATCATCCTCGGCAACACGTTCCACCTGTGGCTGCGCCCGGGCACGGAAGTGATCAAGAAGCATGGCGACCTGCATGACTTCATGAAGTGGCAAGGCCCGATCCTCACCGACTCCGGTGGTTTCCAGGTGTTCAGCCTGGGCGCCATGCGCAAGATCAAGGAGGAGGGCGTGACCTTCGCCTCGCCGGTCGACGGTTCCAAGGTGTTCATGGGCCCGGAAGAGTCGATGCAGGTGCAGCGTGACCTGGGCTCCGACATCGTGATGATTTTTGACGAGTGCACGCCGTACCCGGCGGATGAAGACGTGGCGCGCATTTCCATGGAGCTGTCGCTGCGTTGGGCCCAGCGCTCGAAGAATGCCCACGGCGACAACACCGCGGCGCTGTTCGGTATCGTCCAGGGCGGCATGCACGAAAGCCTGCGCAAGCGCTCGCTGGAAGGCTTGGACAAGATCGGCTTTGACGGCCTGGCCATCGGCGGCCTGTCGGTGGGCGAGCCCAAGCACGAGATGATCAAGGTGCTGGATTACCTGCCGGGCCTGATGCCGGCTGACAAACCTCGTTACCTTATGGGCGTTGGCAAACCGGAAGATCTCGTAGAGGGTGTGCGCCGCGGTGTGGACATGTTCGATTGCGTGATGCCAACCCGTAATGCCCGCAATGGGCATCTGTTCATCGATACAGGCGTGCTGAAGATCCGTAACGCGTTCCATCGCCATGATGATTCGCCGCTGGATCCCACCTGTGACTGCTACACCTGCCAGAACTTCTCGCGTGCTTATCTGCACCATCTGGACAAGTGCGGGGAAATGCTGGGTAGCATGTTGAATACCATCCACAATTTGCGTCACTACCAAGTCCTGATGGCTGGTTTGCGCGAGGCTATTCAACAGGGTACATTGGCCGCCTTCGTCGATGCCTTCTATGCCAAGCGCGGGCTCCCTGTGCCGCCCTTGGACTGAGTTTTCCGACCCTAAGATTCACTATTTGCAACTGGAGTGCTAAATGAGCTTTTTTATCTCTAATGCCATGGCTGACGCCGCTGCGCCTGCCGCTGCCGGCCCAATGGGCGGTGGTTTCGAGTGGATTTTCCTGGTCGGCTTCCTGGTCATCTTCTACCTGATGATCTGGCGTCCACAGGCCAAGCGCGCCAAAGAGCAGAAAAACCTGCTGGGCAGCCTGCAGAAAGGCGACGAAGTCGTGACCACTGGCGGCATCGCCGGCAAGATCACCAAGGTTTCCGATGCTTTCGTGATTCTGGAAGTCTCCGACACCGTCGAAATGAAGTTCCAGAAGGGCGCCATCGCCGCCACGTTGCCAAAAGGCACGCTCAAAGCGATCTGAGTAACAACTTTTACCAATCGACGGGGCGCGCAAGGCGCCCCGCGTTATAAGCGGGCGGCGTGATGCTGAACAAATACCCTCTGTGGAAATACGTACTGATCCTGGCGGTGCTGGCGATCGGTTTTATTTATTCCGCTCCCAATCTTTATCCTGATGACCCTGCGATCCAGATCACGGGCGCCAGCACTTCGCTGCAGGTCAATCAGGCTGACCTGGAACGCGCGAGCAAAGCGCTCAACGACGCGGGCATCCAGGTTAAAGCGGCAACATTGGCGGCTGATGCTAAGGGCGGCTTGTTGCGCCTGACCAAGGCAGAAGACCAACTGCCGGCCAAAGACGTTGTGCGCAAGGCCATGGGTGATGACTACGTTGTCGCGCTGAACCTGGCACAGACCACGCCAAAATGGCTGCGCAGCATTGGCGCGCACCCGATGAAGCTGGGTCTGGACTTGTCCGGTGGTGTGCACTTCCTGCTGGAAGTCGACATGGACAAAGCCCTCGACGCACGCCTGAAAGTCTACGAAGGCGATGTGAAGAGCCTGCTGCGTAAAGAGAAACTGCGTTATCGCAGCCTGCCGCAGCTCAACGGTGCCATCCAGCTGGGCTTCTCTGACGAAGCTTCCCGCGAACAGGCCCGTGCGCTGATCCGCAAGAACTTCAATGATTTCGACATCGTACCGGCCGACCTCAATGGTCAACCTGTACTGCGTCTGGCGATGACCCCGGCCAAGCTGGCGGAAATCCGTGAATACTCCATCAAGCAGAACTTGACCACGGTACGTAACCGCGTCAACGAGCTGGGTGTGGCCGAGCCGATCGTTCAGCGTCAGGGCGCCAACCGCATCGTGGTTGAACTGCCGGGCGTGCAGGACACTGCTGAAGCCAAGCGTATCCTGGGTAAAACGGCCAACCTGGAATTCCGTCTGGCCGCTGAGCCGGGTGCTTCGCGCGCCACTGCCGAAGAGTTCGAGTTCCGTGAAGGTAACCGTCCTCCAGCGTTGATCGAGCGTGGCTTGATCATCACCGGTGACCAGGTGACTGACGCCAAGGCTGGCTTTGGCGAGCACGGCACGCCTGAAGTGAACATCCGTCTGGATGGTCATGGCGGCGAACTGATGAGCCGCGCCACGCGCAGCAACGTCGGCCGCAGCATGGCGGTAATCTTCATCGAGCAACGCCCGGTTACCACCTACACCAAGCAAATGGTCAACGGTGTCGAGAAAGACGTGCCGGTGCAGACCTTCAAGGAAGAGAAGAAGATCATCAGCCTGGCGACCATCCAGTCGCCGCTGGGTGCTCAATTCCGCATCACTGGCCTGAACGGCCAGGGCGAGTCGTCCGAACTGGCGCTGTTGCTGCGTGCCGGTGGCCTGGCGGCGCCGATGTACTTCGCTGAAGAACGCACCATTGGCCCGAGCCTGGGTGCCGACAACATCACCAAGGGTATCGACGCAGCCTTGTGGGGCATGCTGTTTGTGTCGCTGTTCATCATCGCCATCTACCGCTTCTTCGGCGTCATCGCCACCGTGGCCCTCGCGGGCAACATGGTCATGCTGCTGGCCCTGATGTCGCTGCTGGGCGCTACGCTGACCCTGCCGGGTATCGCCGGTATCGTGCTCACCATGGGCATGGCGGTAGACGCCAACGTACTGATCTTCTCGCGGATTCGTGAAGAGATCGCGGCGGGCATGACCGTACAGCGTGCAATCAACGAAGGCTTCGGCCGGGCATTTACCGCGATTCTCGACTCCAACTTGACCACCTTGCTGGTCGGCGGGATTCTCTTTGCCATGGGCACCGGCCCGGTCAAAGGTTTTGCGGTGACCATGTCCCTCGGTATCTTTACCTCGATGTTCACGGCCATCATGGTGACCCGCGCAATGGTCAACCTGATCTTTGGCGGGCGTGACTTCAAGAAGTTGTGGATTTAAGGGGCTGCCATGTTACGTACAATCAACTTCATGGGCGTTCGCAACGTTGCGTTCGGCTTCACCATGGTCCTCACCGTTCTGGCGTTGTTCAGCTGGTTCCATAAGGGGCTGAACTACGGTCTGGATTTCACCGGCGGTACGCTCATCGAGCTGACCTACGAGAAGCCGGCCGACGTTACTCTGGTGCGCAACGAGCTGGTCAAGGCCGGCTATCACGAAGCCATCGTGCAGAGCTTCGGTGCAACCACCGACCTGCTGGTGCGTATGCCGGGCGAAGATCCACAACTGGGTCACCAGGTAGCCGAGGCCTTGCAGAAGGTCGGCGGCGACAACCCGGCGTCGGTCAAGCGCGTCGAGTTCGTGGGCCCGCAGGTCGGTGAAGAGCTGCGCGACCAGGGCGGCCTCGGCATGCTGATGGCGCTGGCCGGCATCATGATCTACCTGGCGTTCCGCTTTCAGTGGAAGTTCGGTGTAGGCGCCATTGTGTCGCTGATCCACGACGTCATCGTGACCGTGGGTATCCTGGCGTACTTCCAGATTACCTTCGACCTGACGGTATTGGCGGCGGTGCTGGCGATCATTGGTTACTCCCTCAATGACACCATCGTGGTATTCGACCGGGTTCGTGAGAACTTCCGCGTACTGCGCAAGGCGTCGCTGATCGAGAACATCAACGTTTCCACCACTCAGACCCTGCTGCGGACCATGGCGACGTCGATCTCCACCTTGCTGGCGATTGCTGCGCTGATGATCTTCGGTGGCGACAACCTGTGGGGCTTCTCCCTGGCGCTGTTCATCGGCGTTCTGGCGGGCACCTACTCGTCGATCTACATCGCCAACGTGGTGCTGATCTGGCTGAACCTCAACAGCGAGGATTTGATCCCGCCTGCCACTACCGGCAAGGAGGTCGACGACCGCCCTTGATGGGCGCTTGTTGAAACGCTGTTACAAAGAAGGCGCGAGTATTGAACTCGCGCCTTTTTTTTCGCTCCAAGGCTGGGTATAGCGCGGACGTTTCGGTCCGTTTGTGATGGTCAGGAGGTTCACGTGAACAAGTCGTTGCTGGTTGGTGCGGTATTGGGTGCTGTCGGTGTGACTGCCGGGGGTGCTGTTGCCACCTACAGCCTGGTAAAAAGCGGCCCTGAGTATGCGCAAGTGCTGGCGGTGCAGCCGGTGAAAACCCAGATTAAAACCCCGCGCGAAGTCTGTAAGGACGTCGCCGTGACCCGGCAGAAGCCTGTGCAGGATCAACATCAAATCGTCGGTACCGTGGTCGGTGCGCTGGCGGGTGGCCTGTTGGGCAACCAGGTCGGTGGCGGTAATGGCAAGAAGCTGGCGACTGTAGCCGGTGCGGTGGGTGGCGGTTACGCCGGTAACAAGGTTCAGGAAGGCATGCAGAACCGCGATACCTACACCACTACGCAAACCCGTTGTAACACCGTCAACGACATCAGCGACAAAGTTGTCGGCTATGACGTGCGGTACACCCTGGATGGCAAGGAAGGTTCGGTGCGCATGGACCGTGATCCCGGTGGCCAGATTCCAGTGGATAAAGAAGGTCGTCTGATCCTGGGTCAGAACCAGCAGTAATTCCAAGTCGGGTGCGGTTCAAAATGTGGGAGCGGGCTTGCTCGCCAAGGCGTAGTGTCAATCAACAGATTTATTGACTGACCCACCGCTTTCGCGAGCAAGCCCGCTCCCACATTGGGTATCGGTTGTAGCTGGAATTGCCGTATCGCCCAAATCCCAGGCATAAAAAAAGCACCCCTCGGGGTGCTTTTTTGTGCTCGCTCGCTTAACGCTTCAGCGAAGCCGGCAGGTGCGGCTGGATCGCCGTCAATACTGCCTTGAAGCATTTGGTGTTACCGGCAACGACGTGGCCTTTCTCAAGGAAGTCGTGACCACCGGTGAAGTCGCTCACCAGGCCACCCGCTTCCTGGATCAGCAGGGCGCCTGCCGCCATGTCCCACTCGGACAGGCCCGACTCCCAGAACGCATCAAAACGACCGGCGGCAACATAAGCCAGGTCCAGGCTGGCAGCACCGGCGCGACGGATGCCGGCGGTTTGGCCAACCAGGGCGCGGAACATGCCCAGGTAGTTTTCCAGGTTGTCCATCTGGTCGTCACGGAACGGGAAGCCAGTGCCCAGCAGGGCGCCGTCCAGGCTGGTACGACCGCTTACACGCAGGCGACGACCGTTCAGCTGGGCGCCACGGCCACGGCTGGCGGTGAATTCTTCCTGGCGAACCGGGTCGAGCACGACAGCGTGTTCCAGGCGGCCACGGTATTTGCAGGCAATGCTCACGGCAAAGTGTGGGATGCCGCGCAGGAAGTTGGTGGTGCCATCCAGTGGGTCGATGATCCACAGGTAGTCTTCGCCTTCGCCGCTGCCTTTGTGCAAGCCGGTTTCTTCGCCGAGGATGCCGTGGGTAGGGTAGGCCTTGCGCAGCGCGTCGATGATTTTCTGTTCGGCGGCGCGATCCACCTCGGATACATAATCCTTGGCGTCTTTTTCGTCGACCTTGATGGTATCCAGGCGCTCGATGGAGCGGAAGATCAATTCACTGGCGCTGCGGGCGGCGCGCAGCGCGATATTCAGCATGGGCTGCATGGATGTGTCACCTAAGGTTGTTAAAGAAAGCCGGGCATTCTAGCAGAAACTTTCTTCAGGTGAAGGACGACGTTACCTTTCATGGCATAACCTTAGGCTGTTCTGTAAGATTTGCTCCCCTTTCCCGTGTCCGAGAGCGCCTCCCTTGCTGCAAAACATTCGTGTCGTCTTGGTCAATACCAGTCATCCCGGCAACATCGGCGGGGTGGCGCGAGCCATGAAAAACATGGGGCTGACGCGCCTGGTGCTGGTCGAGCCGCGCCTGTTCCCGCACCACGAGGCCGATGCCCGTGCGTCCGGCGCCAATGACATCCTGGAAAAAGCCCAGGTTGTCGCCACGTTGGAAGACGCGTTGGTCGGCTGCAACCTGGTGCTCGGCACCAGCGCTCGCGACCGTCGTATCCCTTGGCCGCTGCTGGATCCGCGCGAATGCGGCACCAAAGTGGTGGAAGAGGCCGCCGGCGGTGCCGAAATCGCCCTGGTGTTCGGTCGTGAAGATTCCGGCCTGACCAATGAAGAGCTGCAGCGATGTCATTACCACGTGCACATTCCATCCGACCCTGAGTTCAGCTCGCTGAACCTCGGGGCGGCGGTGCAGGTGTTGAGTTATGAAGTGCGCATGGCCTGGCTGGCCGCTGAAGGTCAGCCGAGCAAGGTAGAGAAGGATGAAGTCGCGTCGACCAAAAGTGGCGAGTTGGCCACCATGGACGAGCTGGAGCGGTTCTATGAGCACCTGGAGCAAACCCTGGTGGCCATCGAATTCCTCGATCCGGAAAAACCACGGCACTTGATGGCGCGCCTGCGTCGCCTGTACGGGCGCAGCTCGGTCAGCCGAGCGGAAATGAATATATTGCGTGGCATCCTCACGGAAACCCAGAAAGCGGCCCGTGGCGAGCTTCTTAAGCGGAAGGATTAAAAATGTTCGAGCGTTTGCGAGAAGATATCCAGAGTGTTTTCCACCGTGACCCGGCGGCGCGCAACGCCTTTGAAGTGCTGACCTGCTACCCGGGCATGCACGCGATCTGGATTCACCGCCTGTCCGGCGCCCTGTGGGGTATGGGCTGGAAATGGCTGGCGCGGCTGGTGTCGAACTTCGGTCGCTGGCTGACGGGGATTGAGATTCACCCGGGGGCCAAAGTCGGGCGTCGCTTCTTTATCGACCATGGCATGGGCATTGTGATTGGCGAGACCGCCGAAATCGGTGATGACGTCACCCTTTATCAGGGTGTGACCCTGGGCGGCACCACCTGGAACAAAGGCAAGCGCCACCCGACACTGGGTGATGGTGTGGTAGTGGGGGCGGGCGCCAAGGTGCTTGGCCCGTTTACCGTTGGTGCGGGCGCCAAAGTCGGCTCCAATGCCGTGGTCACCAAGGCCGTGCCGCCTGGCGCCACCGTGGTAGGTATTCCTGGGCGCATCATCGTCAAGCCGGAAGTCGGCGACGAGCAGGAAGCCAAGCGCAAGGCCATGGCGGAGAAGATCGGTTTCGATGCCTATGGCGTCAGCGAAGACATGCCCGACCCGGTGGCGCGCGCCATTGGCCAGTTGCTTGACCACTTGCAGGCAGTGGACGGCAAGCTGGACGGTATGTGCGGCGCGCTGAAGGAGCTGGGCAGCAGCTACTGCGCCAAGGACCTGCCTGAGCTGCGCGAAGAAGACTTCGCCGAGATCAAGAACGAGGCTGCCACCACCAAGGCTGGCTGAGGTCTCGCAATCACCGCAAGACCCTGTGGGAGCGGGCTTGCTCGCGAAAGCGGTGTGTCAGTCGCTGAATATACTGGCTGACCCAGCGCCTTCGCGAGCAAGCCCGCTCCCACATTTGATCTTCGTTGTCTCTGGCAGTGCTGGTTGTCCGTTCCCGCTGTTCCATCCCACCCCACCCTGCTATGATTCGCGCGCCCTTTTTACGGGTAATCCCGACTAAAGCACTAGGTCTTATAGTTGACTTAAATACTCGGGAATCGCATACTTGCTCCCATTCTGAAACACCTTGGTACTTGTCCATGAGACTGACTACAAAAGGCCGATACGCGGTAACCGCCATGCTTGACCTGGCCTTGCACGCGCAAACTGGGCCGGTGTCCCTGGCCGATATCTCCGAGCGCCAAGGCATTTCCCTGTCCTACCTCGAGCAGCTGTTCGCCAAATTGCGCCGTAGCAACTTGGTTTCCAGCGTACGTGGGCCGGGTGGCGGCTACCAACTGTCCCGCGACATGCAGGGCATCCAGGTAGCCCAGGTGATCGACGCGGTCAACGAATCCGTCGATGCCACCAAATGCCAGGGTTTGGGTGATTGCCACGCTGGCGACACCTGCCTGACCCACCACTTGTGGTGTGACTTGAGCCTGCAGATCCATGAGTTTTTGAGTGGTATCAGCTTGGCTGATCTTGTGACTCGCCGTGAGGTGCAAGAAGTAGCCCAGCGTCAGGACCAGCGCCGTTGCAACACCAAGGCGCCGCGTCTGGACAAGATCGAAGCGTCCGCCGTCGAGTGACAGCCGCAGAGCTAACGGCACGCCAGCCAGCCTGATTAGGAGAAAGTCCATGAAATTGCCGATTTACCTTGATTACTCAGCGACCACCCCGGTTGATCCGCGTGTCGCGCAAAAGATGAGCGAATGCCTGCTGGTCGACGGAAACTTCGGCAACCCGGCCTCCCGTTCCCACGTATTCGGCTGGAAAGCCGAGGAAGCGGTCGAGAACGCTCGTCGCCAAGTCGCCGACCTGGTCAATGCCGACCCGCGCGAAATCGTCTGGACCTCCGGTGCCACCGAATCCGACAACCTGGCAATCAAGGGCGCGGCGCATTTCTACGCGACCAAAGGCAAACACCTGATCACCACCAAGATTGAGCACAAGGCTGTCCTCGACACCATGCGCCAACTGGAGCGTGAAGGTTTCGAGGTTACCTACCTCGAGCCAACCACCGACGGTATCGTCACCCCGGCCATGATCGAAGCCGCGCTGCGTGAAGACACCATCCTGGTTTCCGTGATCCACGTGAACAACGAAATCGGCACCATCAACGACATCGCAGCCATCGGCGAACTGACCCGCTCCAAGGGCATTCTGCTGCACGTCGACGCTGCTCAGTCCACCGGCAAGGTCGACATCGACCTGTCGAAACTGAAAGTCGACCTGATGTCCTTCTCCGCCCACAAGACCTACGGCCCTAAAGGCATCGGCGCGCTGTACGTGAGCCGCAAGCCTCGCGTGCGTATCGAAGCCACCATGCACGGCGGTGGTCACGAGCGCGGCATGCGTTCGGGCACCCTGGCGACCCACCAGATCGTTGGCATGGGCGAAGCCTTCCGTGTAGCCAAAGAAGACATGGCTGCCGAAAACGTGCGCATCAAAGCGTTGAGCGACCGCTTCTACAAGCAGGTCGAGAACCTTGAAGAGCTGTACATCAACGGCAGCATGACTGCCCGCGTACCGCACAACCTGAATTTGAGCTTCAACTACGTCGAAGGCGAGTCGCTGATCATGGCGCTCAAGGACCTGGCAGTTTCGTCCGGTTCGGCCTGCACCTCGGCTTCCCTTGAGCCTTCGTACGTATTGCGCGCCCTGGGCCGCAACGACGAACTGGCACACAGCTCGATCCGCTTTACGTTCGGCCGTTTCACCACCGAAGAGCAAGTCGATTACGCCGCGCAGAAAGTCTGCGAAGCCGTCAACAAGCTGCGCGTTCTGTCGCCGCTGTGGGACATGTACAAAGACGGTGTCGATATTTCCAAGATCGAGTGGGCGGCACACTAACTATAGAAGCCGCCACCCAAGCTCTGTAGAAACGTGGCGGAAAACGCAGGCGTTTTTACAGGGTTCCAGAGCGGCCCTGATGAGTGAGGATTCAGTACCATGGCTTACAGCGAAAAGGTCATCGACCACTACGAAAACCCGCGCAACGTCGGCAAGATGAACGCGGAAGACCCTGATGTCGGCACTGGCATGGTCGGCGCTCCGGCGTGCGGCGACGTTATGCGCCTGCAGATCAAGGTCAACGACGCTGGCGTTATCGAAGACGCCAAGTTCAAGACTTACGGCTGCGGTTCCGCCATTGCTTCCAGCTCCCTCGCTACCGAGTGGATGAAAGGCAAGACCCTGGATGAGGCTGTGACCATCAGCAACACCCAGCTGGCCGAAGAACTGGCACTGCCGCCAGTGAAAATTCACTGCTCCGTACTCGCCGAAGACGCTATCAAAGCGGCCGTCCGCGACTACAAGCAGAAGAAAGGCTTGATCTAAGCATTTGGCGACGAGTAAGGAGTCAACGATGGCTATCAGCATGACAGAAGCGGCTGCGCAGCACATTCGCCGCTCCCTGAATGGGCGCGGTAAAGGTGAGGGGATTCGTCTGGGTGTTCGCACCACGGGCTGTTCCGGCCTTGCCTACGTGCTGGAGTTTGTCGACGAGGTGGTTGAAGAGGACCAGGTGTTCGAAAGTCACGGCGAGAAAGTGATCATCGACCCTAAGAGCCTGACCTACCTGGACGGCACCGAACTCGATTTCGTCAAGGAAGGGTTGAACGAAGGCTTCAAGTTCAACAACCCCAACGTGCGCGGTGAATGTGGCTGCGGCGAAAGCTTCAACATCTGAGGCTATTTGTGGGTACTCCTTGTCATTTCGCTTTATTCGAGCTGCAGCCGAGCTTTCGGCTGGACCTTGAGCAGCTTGCCACGCGCTACCGAGAATTGGCGCGTGGGGTGCATCCGGACCGCTTCGCTGACGCTTCCGAGCGTGAGCAACGCCTGGCGCTGGAGCAATCGGCCAGCCTCAATGAAGCCTATCAGACGCTCAAAAGCCCCCCGAAACGCGCGCGCTATCTGCTCGCGATGAACGGTGGTGAGTTGCCGATTGAAGTCACGGTGCACGACCCGGACTTCCTGATGCAGCAGATGCAATGGCGCGAAGAGCTCGAAGACTTGCAGGACGAAGCCGATGTGGCCGGTGTCGCCGTCTTCAAGCGTCGTCTGAAAGTGGCCCAGGATGAGCTCAACGAAAGCTTCGCAGCCTGTTGGAATGATGCCGCGCAACGTGAACAGGCCGAACGCCTGATGCGGCGCATGCAGTTCCTCGACAAGCTCACCTACGAAGTGCGCCAGCTAGAAGAGCGCCTCGACGATTAACCCAGTGCTGCCCGTGTTGCACGCCTGATAGACAGATAAGACCTGATTACCATGGCTCTACTGCAGATCGCCGAACCCGGCCAAAGCCCTCAACCGCACCAGCGTCGTCTGGCGGTCGGGATTGACCTGGGCACCACCAATTCCCTGGTCGCCGCCTTGCGCAGCGGCCTGTCCGAGCCGCTGCCCGACGCCGATGGCCAGGTTATCCTGCCGTCCGCCGTGCGCTATCACGCTGATCGCACCGAAGTCGGTGAGTCGGCGAAGCTGGCGGCGTCTTCCGACCCTTTGAACACCGTGCTGTCGGTCAAGCGCTTGATGGGTCGTGGTCTGTCCGACGTCAAGCAACTGGGCGAGCAACTGCCGTACCGCTTTGTCGGCGGCGAATCCCATATGCCGTTCATCGACACCGTCCAGGGCCCGAAAAGCCCGGTGGAAGTGTCGGCTGATATCCTCAAGGTGCTGCGCCAGCGTGCAGAAACCACCTTGGGCGGCGAATTGGTCGGCGCGGTGATCACGGTTCCTGCGTATTTCGATGATGCTCAGCGCCAAGCCACCAAGGACGCGGCGAAGCTCGCCGGCCTGAACGTGCTGCGCCTGCTCAACGAGCCGACTGCCGCCGCTGTGGCTTATGGCCTGGATCAACACGCCGAAGGCCTGGTTGCTATTTATGACCTGGGTGGCGGCACCTTTGATATTTCGATCCTGCGCCTGACCGGCGGTGTGTTTGAAGTGCTGGCCACCGGTGGCGATACCGCCCTGGGCGGCGATGACTTCGATCACGCGATTGCCGGCTGGATCATCACCAGCGCCGGCTTGTCCGCCGACCTGGATCCGGGCGCGCAGCGTAAATTGCTGCAAACCGCCTGTGCGGCCAAAGAAGCACTGACGAACGCCAATTCTGTAGACGTTTCCTACGGTTCCTGGTCGGCTCAACTGACCCGGGAAGCCTTTGATGCGCTGATCGAGCCGATGGTCGCTCGCAGCCTCAGGGCGTGCCGTCGCGCCGTACGTGACTCCGGTGTCGAACTGGAAGACGTAGCCGCCGTGGTCATGGTTGGCGGTTCGACCCGTGTGCCACGCGTTCGCGAAGCCGTCGCCGAAGCTTTCGGTCGCCAGCCGCTGACTGAAATCGACCCGGATCAAGTTGTCGCCATTGGTGCTGCGATCCAGGCCGACACCCTGGCCGGCAACAAGCGCGATGGTGGCGAATTGCTGCTGCTCGACGTGATTCCGCTGTCCCTGGGGCTGGAAACCATGGGCGGCTTGATGGAGAAGGTGATTCCACGCAACACCACCATCCCCGTCGCCCGCGCCCAGGATTTCACCACTTATAAAGATGGCCAGACGGCCATGATGATTCATGTGCTGCAAGGCGAGCGCGAGCTGATCAGCGACTGTCGCTCCCTGGCGCGCTTTGAATTGCGCGGTATTCCGCCGATGGTGGCGGGTGCAGCGAAGATTCGCGTCACCTACCAGGTCGACGCCGATGGCCTGCTCAGCGTGGCTGCGCGTGAACTGGCCTCGGGCGTTGAAGCCAGCATCCAGGTCAAACCGTCCTACGGCCTGACCGACGGCGAAATTGCCAAGATGCTCAAGGATTCGTTCCAGTACGCCGGTGATGACAAGGTCGCCCGTGTACTGCGCGAGCAGCAAGTCGATGCCCAGCGCCTGCTTGAAGCGGTGCAGGGTGCCCTTGATGCTGATGGCGAGCGTCTGCTGGACGCCGAAGAGCGCATGGTCATCGACCTGCAGATGCAGGAGCTGGCCGAACTGATGAAAGGCAACGATGGTTATGCCATCGAGCAACAGACCAAGCGTTTGTCCCAAGTGACCGATGCTTTTGCCGCCCGTCGTATGGACCAGTCGGTAAAAGCCGCCCTGGCGGGACGCAATCTGAATGAAATCGAGGAATAATTAATGCCGCAGGTCATTTTTCTGCCACACGCCGAGCATTGCCCGGACGGTATGGTTGTGGAGGCTGAGACCGGCAAGTCCATCCTCGAAGTTGCCCATGACAACCACATCGAGATCGAGAGTGCCTGCGGCGGTGTCTGCGCCTGCACCACCTGCCACTGCGTGATTCGCGAGGGTTTCAACTCTCTGGAAGAAGCGGATGAGCTGGAAGAGGACTTTCTGGATCGCGCTTGGGGCCTGGAGGCGACTTCTCGCCTAAGCTGTCAGGCAAAAGTCGGGACTGAAGACATCACCGTCGAAATTCCGAAATATTCGCTCAACCATGCGGCCGAAGCGCCGCACTGATGGGTAGTATTGTCATGAACTATGGTTGGAATGATGTACAGCGCATTGCTGAAGAGCTCGCTGAAGCCAAGCCGGATGTGAGTCCGCTGACGGTCAACTTCGTTGATCTGCAGCGCTGGATCATGGAGCTGCCTGATTTCGACAATACCTCTGGCCGTTGTGGCGAGAAGGTATTGGAAGCGGTCCAGGCGCTCTGGATCGAAGAAATCGACTGATCATCCCCGCAGGTTAGGCAATACCCAATAACCCGCGTATAATTCGCGGGTTTAATTTTTCGTAAATTACCGTTTCTGGAGTTACACCATGGCTGTTCAACGTACTTTCTCCATCATCAAGCCTGACGCTGTTGCAAAAAACGTCATCGGCGAGATCACCACTCGTTTCGAAAAAGCCGGCCTGAAGGTTGTAGCTTCGAAACTCAAGCAACTGTCCAAAGCTGAAGCTGAAGGCTTCTACGCTGAGCACAGCGCTCGTGGTTTCTTCGGCGACCTGGTTGCCTTCATGATCTCCGGTCCTGTTGTTGTTCAGGTTCTGGAAGGCGAAAACGCTATCGCTCTGAACCGTGAGCTGATGGGCGCTACCAACCCTAAAGAAGCGGCTGCCGGCACCATCCGTGCTGATTTCGCTGAATCGATCGACGCCAACGCTGTTCACGGTTCGGACTCCGAAGCCGCTGCTGCTCGCGAAATCTCGTACTTTTTCGCTGCTACTGAAGTAACCGCTCGCTAAGCATCGGCTTAAAGAGTGAGGGTGAATCCATGACTACATCGACTGTTAAAACCAACCTGCTGGGTCTGACTCAACAGGAAATGGAAAAATTCTTCGACTCAATCGGGGAGAAGCGTTTCCGTGCCGGTCAGGTAATGAAGTGGATTCACCACTTTGGCGTCGACGATTTCGACGCCATGACGAACGTCAGCAAGGCCCTGCGCGACAAGCTCAAGGTCATTGCTGAGGTCCGTGGCCCCGAAGTGGTCAGCGAGGACATCTCCAGCGACGGCACCCGTAAGTGGGTGGTGCGCGTGGCGTCCGGCAGCTGCGTCGAGACCGTTTACATTCCCCAGGGCAAGCGCGGCACATTGTGCGTTTCGTCCCAGGCTGGCTGTGCCCTGGACTGCAGTTTCTGCTCCACCGGCAAGCAAGGCTTCAATAGCAACCTCACCGCCGCCGAAGTCATTGGCCAGGTGTGGATTGCCAACAAATCCTTTGGCAGCGTCCCGGCAACCGTCGACCGTGCCATCACCAACGTGGTGATGATGGGCATGGGTGAGCCGCTGCTGAACTTCGATAACGTCGTTGCCGCCATGCATTTGATGATGGACGACCTGGGCTATGGCATCTCCAAGCGCCGTGTGACCCTGTCGACCTCAGGCGTGGTGCCGATGATCGATGAGCTGGCCAAGCACATCGACGTCTCCCTGGCGTTGTCGCTGCACGCACCCAATGACGCATTGCGTAACCAATTGGTGCCGATCAACAAGAAGTATCCGCTTAAGATGCTGCTCGAATCTTGCCAGCGTTACATGGCGACCTTGGGCGAGAAGCGTGTGTTGACCATTGAGTACACCATGCTCAAGGACATCAACGACAAGGTCGAGCACGCGGTCGAGATGATCGAGCTGCTCAAGAACACCCCGTGCAAGATCAACCTGATTCCGTTTAACCCGTTTCCACATTCTGGTTACGAGCGGCCGAGCAACAACGCCATCCGCCGTTTCCAGGATCAACTGCACCAGGCCGGCTACAACGTCACCGTACGCACCACGCGTGGTGAAGACATCGACGCCGCCTGTGGCCAATTGGTAGGGCAGGTGCTGGATCGCACCCGTCGCAGCGAACGTTATATCGCCGTGCGCGAACTTAACGCCGCCGAAGATTTGCCGCAAATTGCTGTGAATCGAATCTGAGAGAGGATCTCTATGCCCTTGCGCCTTGCGCTGCTTTTACTTTTTACCGGCCTCGTGGCCGGTTGTGTTTCATCGGGCCATGACAGCCCTTTGCACACCGATAAAGGCCGTGATGAGGCGCGAGTTGCCTATGTGCAATTGGGTTTGGGATATCTGCGCCAAGGCATGAGCGAGCAGGCCAAGGTGCCGTTGAAAAAGGCCCTGGAGCTGGACAGCGCCGATGCCGACGCGAATGCCGCACTGGCTTTGGTATTCCAGGCGCAGGCCGAGCCCGTGCTGGCTGATCAGTATTTCCACAAGGCCTTGTCCGTGCGTCCCGCCGACCCTCGGCTGCTGAACAATTACGGCAGTTTCCTGTTCGAGCAGAAACGTTATGACCAGGCCTCCCGTTATTTCCAACAAGCCAGCGCCGATACTCTTTATCCTGAACGCTCGCGCGTGTTCGAGAACCTTGGGGTGACCTCAATGCGTCTTGGCCAGCGCGACAGCGCCCGTCGGCAGCTGGAAAAAGCCCTGCACCTGAACGGTAGCCAGCCACGCGCGTTGCTCGAAATGGCTGAGTTGTCTTACGAAGACAGGCATTATGTGCCGGCACGTGACTATTACGAGCGTTTTAGCCTGCTCAGCGGGCAAAATGCACGTAGTCTATTGCTCGGTGTGCGGCTGGCGACGGTTCATGAAGAACGCGACACGGCCGCACGTTTTGGCCAGCAACTCGAACGACTCTATCCCGGTACGCCGGAATATCAGCAATACCTGTCGGAGCAATGATGAAAGCGGCGCACCCGGAAGTTGTAGCAGCTAATCGCGTAAACCCAGGCGAGACCTTGCGTCAGGCCCGCGAAAGCAATGGTTGGTCGCTGGCAGAAGTGGCCCTCAAGCTCAATTTGACCGCCACGTCCCTGGGCAACCTGGAAGCCGGCGCGTTCGACAAGCTGCCTGGGCACACCTTTGCCCGCGGCTATATTCGCGCCTATGCCAAGTTGCTGGGCATTGACCAAACCGTACTGGTCCAAGCGTTCGACCAATTCACCGGCACCGACTCCCAGGGCAGCAATGTGCATGGCCTCGGTCGCATCGAAGAGCCGGTGCGGGTTTCCCACACGATTTTGCGTATTGTCAGCCTCTTGCTGCTGATCGCCGTGATCGGCGGAGGCTTCGTCTGGTGGCAGGATCAGGCCTCCCAGCGCACGAAGGACCTGACCAGCAACGCCCTGGAGCATGTCGAAGTCGAAAGCGCCGACGGCACCACCCAGATTCATCCGCTGGATGAGCCGGAAGACCAGGCCGTTGCTCAAGGCCAGGCCGTGCCGGAAGCGCCAGCCACTGCCGAGCAGCCCGTTGCGGAAGCCGGCACGGCACCTGCTGCGACCGCCGTTGTGCCAGTACCGGCGGTGCCTGCCACTCCGGTGGCCCCCGTTGCCCAGGCGCATGCTCCAGTCGCTCCGGCACAGGCTCCAGCGACCACTGCTCCAGCTGCACCGGCAACGCCGGCAGTCTCGCCGCCCAGCACACCCGCATTGGTGGCCGGCGATGGGCATATCCAGATTACCTTCATCTCTGACTGCTGGACGCAAGTCACCGATGGCAATGGCAAAGTGCTGTTTAGCGGTTTGAAGCGTAAGGGAGATACGCTTGACCAGGGCGGCAAGCCTCCTTTGACGCTGCGTCTGGGTTATGCCCGTGGCGCGCAAGTGGCCTACAACGGCCAGCCTGTGGACGTGGCGCCGTTCACCAGTGGCGAGACCGCTCGCCTCAAGTTGGGACAATAGTCATGCACGGCGAATCTCCAATCAAACGTCGCGTATCGCGCAAGATCTGGGTCGGCTCGGTGCCGGTGGGTGGCGATGCCCCTATCGCGGTGCAGAGCATGACCAACAGCGACACCAATGATGTCGCCGCCACCGTCGCCCAGATCAACCGTCTGGAAGCGGCCGGTGTGGACATCGTGCGGGTTTCCGTGCCGGACATGGACGCTGCCGAAGCATTTGGTCGCATCAAGCAACTGGTCAAGGTGCCGCTGGTTGCCGACATTCACTTCGACTACAAGATCGCATTGCGCGTGGCCGAACTGGGCGTCGACTGCTTGCGCATCAACCCGGGCAACATCGGTCGTGAAGACCGTGTGCGCGCGGTGGTGGATGCAGCCCGTGACCGCGGGATTCCGATCCGTATCGGCGTCAACGCCGGTTCCCTGGAAAAAGACCTGCAGAAGAAATACGGCGAGCCGACTCCGGCGGCGCTGGTTGAATCGGCGCTGCGCCACGTTGAGCACCTTGAGCGCTTGAATTTCCAGGACTTCAAGGTCAGCGTAAAGGCCTCCGACGTGTTCATGGCGGTAGAAGCCTACCGCCTGCTGGCCAAGGAAATCGTGCAGCCGCTGCACCTGGGTATCACTGAAGCGGGCGGT
The DNA here is from genome assembly GCF_001647715.1 of Pseudomonas antarctica. Lineage (NCBI taxonomy): Bacteria > Pseudomonadati > Pseudomonadota > Gammaproteobacteria > Pseudomonadales > Pseudomonadaceae > Pseudomonas > Pseudomonas antarctica. The sequence goes on along the minus strand of NZ_CP015600.1, from coordinate 5,313,594 downwards.
TTGCGCTCAGGCACAGTGAAATCTGCGGTGGGTCTCGGTATGCTGCTCGCCGAAGGGATTGGCGATACTATCCGCATCTCCCTGGCGGCAGACCCAGTAGAGGAAGTGAAAGTCGGCTACGACATTCTCAAATCCCTGCGTTTACGTTCCCGTGGCATCAACTTCATTGCCTGCCCGAGCTGCTCGCGGCAGAACTTCGACGTGGTGAAAACCATGAACGACCTGGAGTTGCGCCTTGAAGACCTGCTGGTGCCGCTCGATGTTGCGGTGATCGGTTGCGTGGTCAACGGCCCGGGTGAAGCCAAAGAGGCGCACATCGGCCTGACTGGCGGTACGCCAAACCTGATTTACATCGACGGCAAGCCGTCGCAGAAGTTGACGAATGAGAATCTGGTGGATCACTTGGAAAAGCTGATCCGCCAGAAAGCGGCCGAAAAGGTCGCGGCTGACGCAGCGCTGATCGCGCGCGGCTAAGAACGAATTTAAGGATTAGATGTGAGCAAGTCTCTGCAAGCCATTCGTGGCATGAACGACATCCTGCCGGAGCAGACGCCACTGTGGCGCTACTTCGAAAACACGGTCGCGCGCCTGCTGGATAACTACGGTTACAAGCAGATCCGCATGCCGATCGTTGAATTCACCGAGCTGTTCAAGCGCTCCATCGGTGAAGTGACCGACATCGTCGAAAAAGAGATGTACACCTTTGAAGACCGTAACGGCGACTCCCTGACCCTGCGTCCGGAAGGTACCGCTGCGTGCGTGCGTGCCGTGCTTGAGCATGGCCTCACCGGTGGTGGCCAGCCGCAGAAGTTGTGGTACATCGGCCCGATGTTCCGCCACGAGCGCCCGCAGAAAGGCCGTTATCGCCAGTTCCATCAGATCGGCCTCGAGGTGTTCAACCTCGACGGTCCGGACATCGACGCCGAGCTGATCGTGCTGACTTGGCGCCTGTGGGGCCTGCTCGGCATCCGCGACGCGGTCAAGCTTGAACTCAACAGCCTGGGCACCAGCGAATCCCGGGGCCGCTATCGCGTCGCCCTGGTCGAGTATCTGTCTGCTCACTTGGACAAATTGGATGAAGACAGCCAGCGCCGTCTGAAAACCAACCCGTTGCGCGTCCTCGATACCAAAAACGCCGACACCCAAGCCGTACTGGTCGACGCGCCGAAAATGGCCGACTACCTGGACGACGAATCCCGCACGCACTTCGAGGGCCTCAAGGCTCGCCTGGATGCGGCCGGTATTCCCTACGTGATCAACCCTAAGCTGGTTCGCGGCCTCGATTACTACAGCAAGACCGTATTCGAGTGGGTCACCGACAAGCTTGGTGCCCAAGGCACCGTATGTGCCGGTGGTCGCTACGACGGCCTGGTGGAGCAAATGGGCGGCAAGCCGACCACGGGCGTAGGGTTTGCGATGGGCATCGAGCGGCTGATCCTGCTGCTGGAAACCCTGGAGCAGGTCCCGGAAGAAATCTCCCGTCAGGTGGACGTGTACCTCTGCGCCTTTGGCGAGGCCGCCGAGCTGGCAGCCCTGGCCCTGAGCGAAAAAGTGCGCGACCAGCTGCCGAACCTGCGCCTGCAGATCAATGCCGGCGCTGGCAGCTTCAAGAGCCAGTTCAAGAAGGCCGACAAGAGCGGTGCGCTGTATGCACTGATCCTGGGCGATGACGAACTGGCCCAGCAAGTGATAGGTTTCAAACCCCTGCGTGGTCAGGGCGAGCAACAGAACATTGCCTTTGATGCGCTCGCCGCGCACTTGGCCACCTGCGTCGTGCAGGGTTGAAGCTGTCGAACAGCCGAATTTAGCGATTAAGGAGTATTGGGGTGTCGAGTACTGATGATGAGCAGATGGCCGAGTTCAAGGACTGGTGGCAGCGTAACGGCAAGCCCCTGGTTACTGGCGGCCTGCTGGCTTTAGTGGTGGTGTTCGGGTGGCAAGCCTGGCACAAGTATCAGGCCAACCAGTCCCAAGGCGCCTCGGTCCTCTATCAGCAATTGCTGGAAACCACCCTGACGCCGGACGGCAAGCCCGATCCTGCCCAAGTGGCGGACCTGGCCGGCAAGCTGAAAAGCGAATTTGGCGGTAGCACTTACGCCCAGTACGGCAGCCTGTTCGTCGCGAAAGTCGCGGTCGACACCGGCAAACTGGACGACGCGGCCACTGAGCTGAAGGCCATCGCCGACAAGCCGACGAACCCGACCCTGGGTGAAATCGCACGTCAGCGCCTGGCCCAGGTATTGGCGGCACAGAACAAGGCTGACGAAGCACTCAAACTGCTCGACGGCGATGCTGACAAGGCATTCGTGGCCACTCGCGAAGAGCTCAAGGGCGACCTCTTGGTCCAATTGGGTCGTACCGACGAAGCCCATGCTGCGTACCAAAAAGCCAAGGCGGCGCTGTCTGATGAAGCGGCGGTCGGTGGCTTACAAATCAAGCTGGACGACTTGGCCAAAGGGGATGCGTGACGTGATCCGTTGGAAACATGCAGCATTGCTGGCTCTGGCCGTTCTGGCCGCGGGTTGCAGCAGCAACAGTAAAAAAGAACTGCCTCCTGCCGAGCTGACCAGCTTCAAGGAAGAAGTGGTCCTGCAAAAGCAGTGGAGCCGCTCCGTGGGTGATGGCCAGGGCGACCTGTACAACCTGTTGCAGCCGGCGATCGACGGCGACAACATCGTGGCCACTGACTCCACCGGCGTGATCATTGCCATGGATCGCATGAATGGCGACGTCAAGTGGAAGAAAGACCTCGAGCTGCCGGTTTCCGGTGGCGTGGGCGTCGGCTACGGCATGGTGCTGGTGGGTACGCTCAAAGGCGACGTGGTTGCTCTGGACTCCGCAACGGGTGAAGAGAAATGGCGCGCTCGCGTGACCAGTGAAGTGCTCTCCGCGCCTGCCACCAACGGCGATATCGTCGTGGTGCAAACCCAGGACGACCGTGTGATTGGCCTGGACGCCGCCACCGGCAACCAGCGCTGGTTGTACGACAGCACCCCTGCGGTGTTGACCCTGCGCGGCACCAGTGGTCCGATTGTGACCAACAACCTGGCCATCGCAGGCCTGTCGACCGGTAAAGTGGTCGCCCTGGATACCCAGAACGGCGTGCCGGCCTGGGAAACCCGTGTGGCAATCCCTCAGGGTCGTTCCGAACTGGACCGCGTGGTGGACATCGACGGCGGCTTGCTGCTGTCGGGCGAAACCATCTACGTCGCCACCTACCAGGGCCGCGTTGCTGCGCTGGACCTGCAAAGCGGCCGCATCAACTGGCAGCGTGATGCTTCCAGTTATGCCGGTGTCGCCCAAGGGTTTGGCAGCGTCTACGTAAGCCTGGCGTCCGGCACTGTTGAAAGTGTCGACGAGCGTTCCACCACTGCACTGTGGAGCAACGACTCCCTGGCCCGCCGTCAACTGTCGGCACCGGAAGTGTTCTCCAGCTACGTAGCGGTAGGTGACTTCGAAGGTTACCTGCATCTGCTGAGCCAGGTGGACGGTCGTTTTGTCGGCCGCGAGCGTATCGACAGCGACGGCCTGCGTGCCCGTCCGCTGGTTGTGGGTAACATGCTTTACGTGTTTGGCAACAGCGGCAAGCTGGAAGCCCTGACCATCAAGTAAAGAATTATGCTTGGGGTAAAACCCAGGCGGCCCCGCTTCGGCGGGGCATGCGGCATTTGAATATGCTGCCCCGAGCACCAGCCGCTGCCTTGCAGCGGCTTTTGTATTTTCTGAAATAACGAAGTGGAGAGCCGCATGGTTCCCGTAATCGCCCTGGTGGGCCGACCTAACGTCGGCAAGTCCACCTTGTTCAACCGCCTGACCAGGACTCGCGACGCCATCGTCGGCGACTTGTCCGGTCTGACCCGTGATCGCCAATACGGTGAGGCAAAGTGGCAAGGGCGCTCCTACATTATTGTCGACACCGGTGGTATCTCCGGTGACGAGCATGGCATGGACGAAAAGATGGCCGAGCAGTCGCTGCTGGCCATTGAAGAAGCCGATGTTGTGTTGTTCCTGGTGGACGCCCGTGCGGGCTACACCGCTGCCGACCAGATGATTGGCGAGCACCTTCGCAAGCGCAACAAGCGGTCCTATTTGGTCGCCAACAAGATCGATAACATCGATCCTGAGGCTGCCCGCGCCGAGTTCAGCCCGATGGGCCTGGGCGACGCGATCCCGGTCGCCGGTGCTCACGGTCGCGGCATCACCCAGATGCTGGAAATCGCCCTGCGCGACTTCCCCAAGGATGACGACGAGGAAGAAGAGGGCGAAGCAGAGATCGTCGCCGAAGGTGAGGAAGCCAAGCGCATTCCTGGCCCGAGCGAAAAAGACGGTATCAAGATCGCCATCATCGGCCGCCCGAACGTCGGCAAGTCGACGCTGGTTAACCGCATGCTCGGTGAAGATCGGGTTATCGTGTATGACGAGCCCGGCACCACCCGCGACAGTATCTACATCCCGTTCGAGCGTAACGACGAGAAGTACACGCTGATCGACACCGCTGGTGTGCGCAAGCGCGGCAAGATCCACGAGGAAGTTGAAAAGTTCTCGGTGGTCAAAACCCTGCAGGCGATCAAAGACGCCAACGTGGTGATCTTCGTGATGGACGCCCGCGAAGGCGTGGTGGACCACGACCTCAACTTGCTGGGCTTTGCCCTGGAAGCCGGTCGCGCCCTGGTGATCGCGATCAACAAGTGGGACGGCATGACGCCGAGCGAGCGCGATTTCGTCAAGATCGAGCTGCAGCGTCGCCTGTTCTTCGTTGAGTTCGCCGATATCCACTTTATCTCGGCGCTGCACGGCACCGGCGTGGGCAACCTCTACGCCTCCGTACAGAACTCGTTCAAGTCCGCGGTTACCCGCTGGCCGACCAACCGTCTGACCCAGATCCTGGAAGACGCCGTCGGTGAGCACGCGCCGCCGATGGTCAACAACCGCCGCATTAAACTGCGTTACGCCCACTTGGGTGGTGCCAACCCGCCGATTATCGTGATTCACGGTAACCAGATCGAGAAGGTGCCAAAGTCCTATGTGCGTTACCTGGAAAACACCTACCGCCGTGTCTTGAAACTGGTCGGTACGCCGATCCGTATCGAGTTCAAGGGTGGCGAGAACCCATACGAAGGCAACAAGAACACCTTGACTGACCGTCAGGTGAACAAGAAGCGTCGTTTGATGACTCACCACAAAAAGGCCGACAAGAAGCGCCGAGATAAAAAGTAAGCAGTAGTGAGTGGTAAGCTACAAGCGGCAAGTAGAAGCGGGATTGCTTGTAGCTTGAAGCTAATAGCTTGCCACTCAAATCGCCAGGTACAACGGGGGCTCTGACTGAGCCCTTTTTTGTGCCTGGCGGTTTGTCGCTTGACCTGCTTGCAGCTTGCAGCTTAAAACTTGCAGCTCACCCGAAGGGGGCTCCTATGATCACCAGCAAGCTGCCGAATGTCGGCACGACCATTTTCACCGCCATGTCGCAACTCGCTGCCGAAACCGGCGCGCTCAACCTGTCCCAGGGTTTTCCTGATTTCAATGGCCCTAAGGCGTTGCTGGATGCGGTGGGCAAACACGTTGCCAGCGGGCATAACCAATATTCACCGATGACCGGCTTGCCGGCCCTGCGTCAGCAAGTGGCGGCCAAGATCGCGCGCAGCTATGGCGCCACGGTCAACCCCGACAGCGAAGTGACTATCACGCCTGGCGCCACTGCTGCAATCTTCTGCGCAATTCAGGCGGTGATTCGCAGCGGCGATGAGGTCATTGTGTTCGACCCCAGCTATGACAGCTATGAGCCCTCGGTTGAGCTGGCCGGTGGTCGCTGCGTGCACGTGCAACTGAGCCTGCAAGGCTTCGCCCTGGACGTTGAGAAGATCAAGGCCGCGCTCTCACCGCGCACGCGCATGATCATCCTTAATTCCCCGCACAACCCCACCGGTGCACTGATCAACCGTGCCGAGCTGGACCAATTGGCCGAACTGATCCGCGACCGTGATATTTACCTGGTCAGCGATGAGGTCTACGAACACCTGGTGTTCGACGGCGTGGCCCATGCCAGCGTGCTGGCCCACCCAGAGCTTTATCAGCGGGCGTTTGTAGTCAGTTCCTTCGGCAAGACTTACCACGTCACCGGCTGGAAAACCGGGTATGTGGTTGCGCCTCCAGCGCTGACCGCTGAACTGCGCAAGGTGCATCAATATGTCAACTTCTGCGGGGTGACCCCTTTGCAGTACGCGTTGGCTGACTTCATGGCCGAACACCCGGAACACGTCGAAGAACTGCCGGCTTTTTACCAGGCCAAGCGTGATCTGTTCTGCGACCTGCTGACGCCATCGCGCTTCAGCTTTACCCGGGTGGCCGGTACCTACTTCCAACTGGTGGATTACTCACAGATTCGCCCGGATCTGGATGACGTCGCCATGTCGCTGTGGATGACCCGTGAACACGGCGTGGCGACGATTCCGGTGTCGGTGTTCTATCAGCACCCACCCGAAGGCCAGCGCCTGGTGCGCCTGTGTTTTGCCAAACGCGAGGAGACGCTGCAACAAGCGGCGGAGAAACTATGCGTGATTTGAGTACATTGCCCGACCTGAATATCGCCCTGGTCCAAACCAGCCTGGTGTGGCATGACCGTCAGGCCAACCTCGAACATTTTGAGCTGCTGCTGGAACAGGCCAGGGGCGCCGATCTGATTGTGTTGCCGGAGATGTTTACCACTGGGTTCTCCATGGAATCGGCCATGCTTGCCGAGCGTGAAAACGGCCCCACTCACGATTGGCTTCGTGGCCAGGCGGCGAAATACAACGCTGTGGTCACCGGCAGCGTGATCATCCAGGCCGCCGATGGCAGCCACCGCAATCGCCTACTGTGGGCGCGGCCGGATGGCGAAGTGCTGCATTACGACAAGCGCCACCTGTTCCGTATGGCGGGCGAGCACGACCATTACACGCCGGGCGAGCGTCAGGTGCAGTTTGAGTTGAAGGGCTGGCGTATCCGTCCGCTGATTTGCTACGACCTGCGCTTCCCGGTGTGGAGTCGAGATGCTCAGGACACGGATTTGCTGCTGTATACCGCCAACTGGCCGGGCGCGCGGCGCCAGCATTGGAATCGGCTGTTACCGGCGCGAGCTATCGAGAACCTGTGCTACGTGGCTGCAGTGAATCGGGTGGGTACGGATGGCAAAGGCTTTGCCTACACCGGGGACAGTCAGGTGCTGGATTTCCAGGGTGAGACACTGCTGAGCGCGGGGGAGGCGGACGGGGTGTTTCAGGTGTGCCTGAATGCTGCGGAGTTGGCGGCGTATCGCACCAAGTTTCCGGCGAATCTGGATGCCGATGACTTTCAGTTTGTCTGACAGGCCGCTATCGCGGGCAAGCCCGCTCCCACAGGTGAATGCATTCCAAATGTGGGAGCCGGGCTTGCCCGCGATGAGGCCCTAGTAGACACCACAAATAAAAAGGCCCCTGGATTCTCACCCAGGGGCCTTTTGCATTTCAGCGGTAAGGCTTACGCCGCTTTTGCTTCCAGCTGGCTCAACGAGCGGTTCAGCGCACTGAACACCGCTTTAAAGCTGGCCGTGGTGATGTTTTCATCAATCCCCACACCGTGCACCGGACGCTCGCCATTCACGCGCAGTTCGATGTAAGCCGCGGCTTTGGCGTTGGTGCCGGCACCGATGGCGTGTTCGTTGTAGTCCATGATCTCGACCTTGATCGGCAGCGCGGCAACCAGCGCTTCGAGGGTGCCGTAGCCCTTGCCGTGCCAGCGCAGGTTGGTTTCGCCCTGGCCTTTGCCCGAGACTTCCACTTCCACCGTGCTGTTGCCGTTCTCTTCCTGCAGGCGATGGCTGACCAGCGCGTACGGCGTATTGGCTTGCAGGTATTCACGCTGCAACAAGGCGTAGATCTGTGGCGCGGTCATTTCCAGGCCGACGCGATCGGTCTCAGCCTGTACCACTTGGCTGAATTCGATCTGCATGCGGCGCGGCAAGCTGATGTCGTATTCCTGCTCCAGCAGGTAGGCGATGCCGCCTTTGCCGGACTGGCTGTTCACACGAATCACCGCCTCGTAGCTGCGGCCGATATCGGCCGGGTCGATCGGCAAGTACGGTACTTCCCACAGCGCGTCGGCTTTTTGCTGGGTAAAGCCCTTGCGGATCGCGTCCTGGTGGGAGCCGGAGAACGCGGTGTGTACCAGGTCGCCAACGTAGGGGTGGCGCGGGTGCACCTGGATCTGGTTGCACTCCTCGACGACTTTGCGCACGCCGTCGATGTCGGAGAAGTCCAGTTGCGGGTCAAGGCCTTGGGTGTACATGTTCAAGGCCACGGTGACCAGGTCGACGTTGCCGGTACGCTCGCCGTTGCCGAACAGGCAGCCTTCGACACGGTCGGCGCCGGCCATCAGGCCCAGCTCGGTGGCGGCCACGCCGGTGCCACGGTCGTTGTGGGTGTGCAGGCTGATGATCACGCTGTCACGGCGGTTGATATGGCGACCGAACCACTCGATCTGGTCGGCATAGATGTTCGGCGTGGCGCATTCAACCGTGGCCGGCAGGTTGAGGATCATCTTGTGCTCTGGTGTCGGGTTCCATACCTCGATCACCGCGTCACAGACTTCCTTGGCGAACTCCAGCTCGGTAGCGCTGAAGGTTTCCGGGGAGTATTCGAAGGTCCACTGGGTTTCCGGCTGCTGCGCGGCGTATTTGACGAACAGCTTGGCCGCGTTGACTGCGATGGCCTTGATGCCGTCCTTGTCCTGGTTGAACACGATGCGGCGGAACGACGGCGAGGTTGCGTTGTACAGGTGCACAATGGCTTTTTTCGCGCCGCGCAGCGATTCGAAGGTGCGTGCGATCAAGTCTTCACGGCCCTGGGTCAGCACCTGGATGGTGGTGTCCTCGGGGATGTGGTTGTCTTCGATCAGGGTGCGCACGAAGTCGAAGTCGGTTTGCGAAGCGGCTGGGAACGAGGCCTCGATTTCCTTCACGCCGACGGCGACCAGCGTCTTCCAGAAGCGCAGCTTTTTCACCGCGTCCATCGGCTCGATCAGCGACTGGTTGCCATCACGCAGGTCGGAGCTGCACCAGATCGGCGCTTCGGTGATGGTTTTCGACGGCCAGGTGCGGTCCGGGATATCGATGGTCGGGAACGCACGGTACTTCGAAGACGGGTCTTTGAGCATGCTCATCGGGAAATCCTTTGTGGTAAGGGCCGAGAAAAGGCGGCCTGCCGTAAAACTGTTATTTGGGGGCGAAGCTGGGGACGAGGCAGAACGATTCAGCCTGGCAGTCGTGCGCTGACGAGGCACAGGCTGCGGTGCTGGCGAAGCTGAATGAGGGTGTGAGAGGTTTTCATAAGCTCAACCCTAACCGCCGGGGTGAAAGATGGCAAGCAGTCGAGAAAAATTGAGAGAAGTTCTGCTATGGGTGTGGGAAACGAGATTTTATGGTTGGAAACAACTGGGTTGCTTGTTTTAATTGCGCGCCCTATAAGGGGCGCGCAATTGTGTCATTCAGGGCTGGAAAGCGCCGATAAAGATCGCCGGGTCGACCCGTGCGTCATTGAGGCTGATGTTCCAGTGCATGTGTGGCCCGGTCGCACGGCCTGTTGAACCGACCTTGCCCACCACCGCGCCGCGCGCCAGTGTGTCACCGACCTTTACGTCGATCTTCGACATATGACAGAACATGCTGATAAAGCCTTGGCCATGGTCGACAAACACGGTATTGCCGTTAAAGAAGTAATTACCGGTGAGGATCACCTTGCCTGCCGCCGGGGTCTTGATCGGCGTGCCGGCACCTACGGCGAAGTCCAGGCCAGAATGGGGATTGCGTTCTTCGCCATTGAAGAACCGACGCACGCCGAACTTGCTCGACAGCGGCCCGTTGACCGGCTTGTCCAGCAGCAAGTTGCTGGGCGTGTTCGGGCTGAAGCTGCGGTAGGCCTTGAGCTGAACGGCCAGTTCGCCCTCGATGCGCTTGAGTTGCGCCGGGTCCGGGTTCACCTGGCTTTTGTTCTTCAGGGTGATGTGCTGCTCGGGGTACTTTTTGAACCCCACTACAAACGGCAGGTTTTGCCCGCCACTGCTGATGCGTTGAGTGCCAGGTTTGACCGTCAGCGGTATCCCGACAATCGCCAGCCAGTTGTTCTTTTCCTTGACCACTAACACTGGCCGGTTCTGGTAGGTGGCTTTAGGCGCTGCCGCTGAAGTACCCAGGTCAACCACCGCGACGCCACCGGGCACCGGCTTGTTCAGCAGCCGAGTGATGTAGCTGTCGGCATGGGCGGTGAAGGTGAGGCACAACAGCATCAACAAGCTCAATAAACGTGGCATCAATCAATCCAGTAACGAAAGGGTGACGGGCGTCAGGTGGTTATCTTCCACCCGCACCTGCAGTTGGCCTTCACCGAGGCGTGCGGTCAGGCGCTGGCCGGTGTGGGTTTGCGCGGCGTTGCGGATCGCCTGGCCACGCTCGTCCAGCAAGATGCTGTAACCACGGCCGAGAGTCGCCAGCGGGCTGACCACTTGCAGCGTCTGCACCTGGCTTTGCAGCTGCAGGCGGCGTGCCTTGAGACCTTCGCGCATGGCGCGAGGCAAGCGTTCGGCGAGGCTGTCCAGGCGTTGGCGCAGCAGGGCCAACTGACGGCCGGGGTGCTGGCCGGCGAGGCGGGTTTCCAGGCGGATCAAGCGTTCGCGACGGGTATTGAGGCTGCGCTCGAAAGCACGGCGCATCCGCATGTCCAGGTCATCCAGGCGCTGGGCCTGCTGGCGCAGGCGTTCGCCCGGGTGGCGCAGGCGGCGAGCCATGCCTTCCAGGCGCAGGCGGTCGTGGGACAGCCGGTTGCGCATCAGCATCACCAGCCGGCGGTGCAGGTTTTCGACTTGGCGCACCCAATGGCTGGCGTCGGGTGCGAGCAACTCGGCGGCAGCGGAGGGTGTAGGCGCGCGCACGTCGGCGACGAAGTCGCAGATCGATACATCGGTCTCATGGCCGACGGCGCTGACGATCGGCGTTACGCAGGCATCCACCGCGCGCGCCACGGCTTCTTCGTTGAAGCACCACAGGTCTTCCAGCGAACCACCGCCACGGGCCAGGATCAGCGCATCAAACCCTCGCGCATCGGCCAGCTTCAGGGCGCGCACAATCTGCGACACGGCTTCGCGGCCTTGTACCGCCGTAGGGATCAGTGTCAGTTCAACGTTCGGCGCCCTGCGGCCGAACACGCTGATGATGTCGCGGATCACCGCGCCGGTCGGCGAACTGATAATGCCGATGCGCCGAGGGTGCGCCGGCAACGGCACCTTGCGTTCGGCACTGAACAAGCCTTCGGCGCTGAGCTTTTCCTTTAATGCATCGAAGGCCAGGCGCAGCGCGCCATCACCGGCAGGCTCTACGGTGTCGAGGATCAACTGGTAGTCGCCACGGCCCTCAAACAGCGAGACCTTGCCACGCACTTTAACGGCCAGGCCGTCCTTCAATGCCTGGCGCACCCTGGCGGCATTGTTGCGAAACAACGCGCAACGCACTTGGGCGCCGCTGTCCTTGAGGGTGAAATACACGTGGCCAGAGGCCGGGCGGGCGAGGTTGGAGATCTCGCCTTCGACCCAGATATTGGTGAACACGTCCTCCAGCAACACCCGCGCGCGGCCGTTGAGCTGGCTGACAGTCAGGACTTCGCGGTCCAGGCCCAGACGGGCAAAAGGATCTTTAATCATGGGCGGCAGTTTATAGGCATTCGTGCAAGGTTTGGCAGAATTGCTCGACCAGCGCGCTCGGCGCCTGGTGGCAGGCGAGGGCGACGGTGCTGAGGCTGTCCGGGTCGGCCAGGGGTAAAAAGTGCACATTGGCAGGGGCGATGTCCTGCATGGATTTTGGTAACAAGGCAATACCGAAGCCGGCCTGGATCAATTGCAGCTGGGTCGTCTTGCGCGACATCACTCGCGCCGCCTTGGGGAAAAAACCGGCACGTATACAGAGCTCGGCTGACAGGTAACTCAGGCCACCGCGTTGCGGGTGAGGGATAGAGATAAACGCTTCTTCCCTGAGCTGCGCCAATTCCACCGGTATGTCGCTGCGCGCCAAGGGGTGATCCGGCGGCACCGCCAGCAACAGCTGCTCGCTGTATAAAGGCACCACACGCACACCTTCGCGCTGGCGCAACACCGGCAAGCGCAACAGCCCAACGTCCAGGCGGCCGTCGGCAATTTCCTCCAGTTGCGCTTCAGAGGACAGTTTGACGATGTCCATCGACACGCCCGGGCAGCGCGCCAGCCAGGTGCTGATGCCGTGCAGCAACGGCCCGCTCATCGGCACGGTGCTCGAATGGCTCAGGCGCAGCGTGCCAAGCTGGCCATTGCCCACCTGCGTGGCCATTTCGCTGGCTTTGAGCAACTCGCTCAGCAGGTTGCGCGCCCGAGGGTAGAAGGCTTCACCGGCCGCCGTGAGCCGGGGTTGGCGCGCGGTGCGTTCGAACAAGGGAGTTTGCAGCTGTTTTTCCAGCTCCTTGATCTGTCGACTCAAGGCTGACTGCGCCACAAACAAACGTTCGGCCGCGGCGCTGAAGCTGCCGCTGTCGGCGATTTCGACGAAGTAGCGCAGTTGGCGAGTAGAGATCACGCGTCATGCCTTTTCGAGATGGGTGGAGGACTTTGAAGATATTAGTCGCAACGCTCGACGATGGCTAAAGTGACGGCCATCTCTTTCAAGGAAGTGCCCATGAGCCCGGTTGAGCTGATGAGTCAGTGGTCGTTTGGCAGCGTTGATTGGCTGGTGATCGGCCTCGGTATTGTCGTGGCCTACATCGTGTTTGGTATCGCCGGGTTTGGCACGGCGCTGGTCGCGGGGCCGATCCTGATTGTGTTTATGCCATTGTCGAAGATCATCCCGCTGCTGGTGCTGCTGGATTTTGTCGCCGCCTTTGGCAACCTGCTGCAATCGCGGCGGGACGTGAACACGCCCGAGCTGTTGCGATTGCTGCCGTGCATGGCGATGGGTTGCATACTCGGCGTGATCTTCTTGCTCAACCTGCATTCAGACCTGTTGCTGCTATTGATGGGGCTGTTTATCAGCGCCTACGCGATCTACAGCCTGGCGGTAAAAAAACGGCCGACACAGCTGGCGGCGGGCTGGTCGTTTCCCATGGGCACCGTCGGCGGGCTGTTTGGTGCGTTGTTTGGCAGTGGCGGCTTTTTATATGCGATCTACCTGAACAGCCGTTTACCCAAGGACGCGGCGCGCGCCACGCAAAGTGCGCTGATCAGTTGCAGCACGGTGGTGCGCCTGAGCCTGTTTCTGATTGCCGGGGTGTATGCTGACGTGCCGCTGTTGATGTTGGCGTTGTGCCTGTTGCCAGCGATGGCCCTGGGGCTGTGGTTCGGGCGCCGGTTGACGATGCGTATGTCCCGTGAAGCCTTTGTAAAGCTGGTGACGTGGTTGGTGTTGGCCAGCGGGCTTGCGTTGATCGGGCGGTACTTGAGCACTTGACCTGTGTGGGGCAGGGATTAAGCTGCCAGCCTTCAGGGCCTCATCGCGGGCAAGCCCGGCTCCCACATTTTTGATTTGTGAACGCAGTCAAATGTGGGAGCGGGCTTGCCCGCGATGGGGCCAGTAGCCACACCGCAGGACTCTCATGAACTCGCAAAGCATCCTTGTCCCGAAAATCTCCACCTTGCCCGTCCACGAACCCCGCGCGCGGGCGATCGTGCGCTGGCTGGTGCGCAAGAACATCATCAAGGAAGAACTGACCACCTGCGGCCGCACCGGCAACCGCATGGCTTACGCGCTGGCCGATGGCGCCCGCGCCGTGGTGCTGCACCCCGAAGCGCTGCCGTTCAACGAGCCGGTCAACGGCCTGGAGATCATCTACAAGCGCTGCATCTATACCCCGGCCAAGGGCTTTCTCGAAGAGGCCGGCTGCCCGGAATGCCTCAAGGAAGTCGGCGAGGCGCTGTTCGAAAGCCTCGAAGACTGGATGCCCGGCCACACCGACAACTTCACCTGCCCGCTGTGTGGGCATGAGGATGACATCAACGGGTTTCTGTTCCTGCAGGAATGCGGGTTTTCCAACCTGGGGTTCATCTTCAACAATTGGGCGGAGGCGGGTTTCAAGCAGAGCTTTATCGACGAATTTGCCGACTGGCTGGACCAGAAGATGAGTTGGGTCAAAGTCGAGCTTTAATCCATCTATCAGTATTACCAAGTTTGTCAGAGTTTTACATTGAGCCTGACCGGGTGCATGTATATAATGGCGCGCTTCCATTTTCCCGCTCGGGAGCCCCCGCGATGCTGCGTATCAGCCAAGAAGCTCTGACATTCGACGACATTCTCCTAGTGCCCGGTTATTCCGAGGTGCTTCCTAACGAAGTCAGTCTCAAGACCCGCCTAACCCGTGGCATCGAGCTGAATATTCCCCTGGTTTCTGCTGCCATGGACACCGTCACCGAAGCCCGTTTGGCAATCGCCATGGCTCAGGAAGGCGGCATCGGCATCATCCACAAGAACATGACCATCGAGCAGCAAGCTGCCGAAGTGCGCAAGGTCAAGCGTTACGAAGCCGGTGTGGTGAAAGATCCCATCACCATCGAAGCCGACGCCACCGTGCGTGACCTGTTCGACCTGACCCGCCTGCACAACATCTCCGGCGTTCCGGTGCTGCACGATGGCGACCTGGTCGGCATCGTCACTTCCCGTGACGTGCGTTTCGAGAACCGTCTTGAAGTCACCGTCCGCGAAGTGATGACGCCTAAAGAGCGCCTCGTCACTGTCAAGGAAGGCGCCGACAAGAACGATGTGCGCGAACTGCTGCACAAGCACCGCATCGAGCGCGTGCTGATCGTCGATGACAAATTCGCCCTCAAAGGCATGATGACCGTCAACGACATCGAAAAAGCCAAGGCTTACCCGCTCGCCAGCAAGGATGACCAAGGTCGTCTGCGTGTTGGCGCGGCAGTCGGCACCGGTAAAGACACCGGTGACCGTGTTGCGGCCCTGGTCGCTGCCGGTGTTGACGTGGTGGTGGTCGACACTGCCCACGGTCACTCCAAAGGCGTGATCGACCGCGTTCGCTGGGTCAAACAGAATTTCCCTGACGTGCAGGTGATCGGCGGCAACATCGCCACCGGCGCAGCCGCCAAGGCCCTGGCCGAAGCCGGCGCCGATGCGGTCAAGGTTGGTATCGGCCCTGGCTCGATCTGCACCACGCGTATCGTCGCCGGTGTGGGCGTGCCGCAAATCAGCGCCATCGCCAACGTTGCCGCTGCCCTTGAAGGCACTGGCGTTCCGTTGATCGCCGACGGCGGCATCCGTTTCTCCGGTGACCTGTCCAAGGCCATCGTTGCCGGTGCTTCCTGCGTGATGATGGGCTCGATGTTCGCCGGTACTGAAGAAGCGCCGGGCGAGATCGAACTGTTCCAGGGCCGTTCGTACAAGGCTTACCGTGGCATGGGTTCGCTGGGCGCCATGTCCCAGGCACAAGGCTCCTCCGACCGCTACTTCCAGGACTCCTCGGCAGGCGCCGAGAAGCTCGTTCCGGAAGGCATCGAAGGCCGTGTTCCTTACAAGGGCACCCTGAGCGCGATCATCCATCAACTGATGGGCGGCCTGCGTTCCTCGATGGGCTACACCGGCAGCGCCGACATCGAAGAAATGCGCACCAAGCCAGAGTTCGTACGGATCACCGGCGCCGGCATGGCTGAATCCCATGTCCACGACGTGCAGATCACCAAGGAAGCGCCAAACTATCGGGTCGGCTGACGCCGACAGCTATAAGCCACAAGTTATAAGCTGCAAGCGGTGCTGTGCTAGTGCAGTTACCGCGCAGCTTCCGATTACTTGCAGCTTGCAGCTTGAAGCTTGCAACTGCTTTTCAGAGTTTCTTTCATGGCCCTCGACATTCACGCCCACCGCATCCTGATCCTCGACTTCGGTTCCCAGTACACCCAGCTGATCGCCCGCCGCGTGCGTGAAATCGGCGTGTACTGCGAACTGCACCCGTTCGACATGGACGACGAAGCGATCCGCGAATTCGCACCTAAAGGCGTCATCCTCGCCGGTGGCCCCGAGTCCGTGCACGAAGCCAACAGCCCGCGCTGCCCGCAAGCCGTATTTGACCTGGGCGTGCCCGTCTTCGGTATCTGCTACGGCATGCAGACCATGGCCGAGCAACTGGGTGGCAAGGTTGAAGGTTCCGAGCTGCGTGAATTCGGTTATGCCCGTGTCGACGTGGTCGGCAAAAGCCGCCTGCTGGACGGCATCGAAGACCACATCGACGCCGACGGCCTGTTCGGCCTCGACGTATGGATGAGCCACGGTGACAAGGTCACCAAGATGCCGCAAGACTTCCACATCCTGGCCAGCACCCCGAGCTGCCCGATCGCCGGCATGTTCAACGACGAGCGCGGCTACTACGGTGTGCAGTTCCACCCGGAAGTGACCCACACCAAGCAAGGCGGCCGCATCCTGTCGCGCTTCATCCTCGACATCTGCGAGTGTGAAGCCCTGTGGACCCCGTCGAAAATCGCCGAAGACGCGATCGCCAACGTGCGTGCCCAGGTCGGCACCGACAACGTGCTGCTCGGCCTGTCCGGCGGCGTTGACTCCTCCGTGGTTGCCGCGCTGCTGCACAAAGCCATCGGCGATCAGCTGACTTGCGTCTTCGTCGACAACGGCCTGCTGCGCCTGCACGAAGGCGAGCAAGTGATGGCCATGTTCGCCGAGAACATGGGCGTCAAAGTGATCCGCGCCAACGCTGAAGATCAGTTCTTGAATAACCTGGCCGGCGAGTCCGACCCGGAGAAGAAGCGCAAGATCATCGGCCGCACCTTCATCGACGTCTTCGATGCCCAGGCCAAACACCTGGACAACATCAAGTACCTCGCCCAAGGCACCATCTACCCTGACGTGATCGAGTCGGCCGGCGCCAAGAGCGGCAAGGCCCACGTGATCAAGTCCCACCACAACGTGGGCGGCCTGCCTGAGGAAATGAACCTCAAGCTGGTAGAACCGCTGCGCGAACTGTTCAAGGACGAAGTCCGCCGTCTGGGCCTGGAACTCGGCCTGCCGTACGACATGGTCTACCGTCACCCATTCCCAGGCCCGGGCCTGGGCGTGCGCATCCTGGGTGAAGTGAAGAAGGAATACGCCGACCTGCTGCGTCGCGCCGACCACATCTTCATCGAAGAGCTGCGCAAAGCCGACTGGTACCACAAAGTCAGCCAGGCATTCGTGGTGTTCCAGCCGGTGAAATCGGTTGGTGTTGTAGGCGATGGCCGTCGTTACGCCTGGGTTGTGGCCCTGCGTGCCGTAGAAACCATCGACTTCATGACCGCACGTTGGGCGCACCTGCCGTACGAACTGCTGGAAACTGTCAGCGGCCGTATCATCAATGAGATCGAAGGTATTTCGCGCGTGACGTATGACGTGTCGAGCAAGCCGCCGGCGACGATTGAGTGGGAATGATTGGACGTCCGGCATTGTCCGGCACCATCTAGCAAGTAATGCCCTGTAGCCCGCGTAATTGCGGGCTTTTGGCTTTTTGGGTCTGGCAAATTCTGGCAGCTTTGTGCATCGCCAAGCACGGTGGTATTTTTTACGTGGAGTCCGAGACCTCCATGCTGACCGATACCAAACTGCGTAACCTTAAACCGAAAGAAAAACTCTAAAAGGTGAACGAGCGCCACGGACTTTACGTGGCCTTCACCGCGGCCGGTCCTCTTTCATTTCGCTACAACTACTCCGTCAATGGCTGTCATGAGCGTAACCCAACAGCTCGACGCGATCAGCCTGCAACCGCGTATGCGCACGAAGGTGCAAAATCATCTATCGCGCCTGGGCTATGCCCAGGAACTGCACGTCCTGGAGCTGCCCCAGGCGCATGCGTAAGGCTTTGTTGAAGTTTGGAGGCGGCGCGTGCGCCGTCCCGGCCACCATTGAGGCGCTGTTTATTGCGGTCGACGTGTCGGCCATTGAGCGCCGCCGGGGACTGACACAATGATCGGCGAGGTCACAGTCGGACACCTTAAAGGCTCTGGTCAGCCAGCACGCGATGCGTGAAGCGGTGGTAGGCCGATTCGCCGATGCCGTGGGCCTGCGCGGGTTTACCGTCGGTCCGTGACAGTATGTAGAGGGTCGCGTTTGAAAGCTTCCGGGCTAGCATTTATCGGTATTTCTGGCTCACATTAATTGCAAATGGGCTCGCATTCGACGGTGCTCGCTCGCATTTCATGCTGGCTGGCTCACCCCATCGGTAAATGATCAGCCACTCGTTGGCGATGGCAAATAGGAATCAATACCGTCTATCGGAATGGTATGCACAAATGCATTTTTTGGTTGCTCGCAATGGCTGTATGGACATACAGTTTGTGTGCGACATGCGGTAAGAACGCAGAGAGTGTCGATTTTGCTACGCCAAGTAATGCGAGGGACCCGCAAACCCAAGGGAAGGAACTGCTCGTCATGGCCTAGAGGCTGCGGAAGAACCAGCTGCCCATTTTACTTGTTGAATATGCAAGCTTTGATGTTGTATTTCTGAGATGCCGGTTCCTCTGGATGTAGGCTGACTCAAAAAAGCAGAGAGACCGCAAAAACAAGGAGGTTTTTTCATGTCTGATTTTGATAAATACTTAGGTCCAGGGTCTGTACAGACAGGACCCGGATCGTACGAGTTGCCGAATATTAAAGTTGGGGCCGTCAATTATGAGCCTCAGGTGTTTGGAGGTGGGGGAGGAGATGACAGTGATTTTGCTCATAGTCGCGTAGGGCAGCTGATTAACGTTGCGACACGTACTTACATACTTAATACATATCCACCTGTGATCGCTCAAAATGTTAGGGACCAAGAAGCGAATTTTGCAAAAAAGCTTCAATCTATGCCCACGTCTATTACAGAAAGTATTTACTCAATAGCGCAGAGTGAAAACAGCTCCGAGAGCGTTGCTGCGCAGATTGAAAAGCATAATCGCTCAGTTGATACACTTATCGCTCAAAAAGCACAGGCGTACGCTGCTCAAAAAGCGATTGGCGATAAGTACTACTACGGTGATTTCTTTCGCTTCCCCACGAGTCGATTTATCACTAATGCTATTAGCATGGGGAGGACGAATTACCCTCCGGATCGGAACTATAAAGAATGGTACGCCTCACTTGAGGCTGCGTATTCTGCAAAATATATCGGCCGTGAAATCGAATATTTAGGTGCCCTGAAGCAGAAACTGCAAGAACAGGCGACTCAAGCACGTGCAAACGCCGAAGTCGAAGCGCAGCGAGCGGCAGCAGAGGTTGAAGCTAAGCGTATTGCCAATGAAGCGGCTGCAACTGAGGCAGCAATAGTCGCTGCGCAGGTAGAGGCTCAACGTGTAGCTGCAGAAGCTGCTGAGCAAGCGCGACTTGCAGCGGAAGCTGAAGCTGAAGCTAAGCGTGTGGTAGATGAGGCCGCTCGTGTGGCAGCCGAAACCGCAGCGGCGGCCGCAGCTGAACAGGCTCGTCTTGCGGCAGAAGCTGAAGCGCAACGCGTGGCTGCCGAAGCCGCTGAGCAAGTACGTCTTGCAGAGGAGGCTGAAGCTAAGCGTATTACCAATGAGGCTGCAGCCGCCGAGGCCGCCAGGGTCGCCGTTGAAGCTGCAGCACTTAAAGCCGCTCACACTTTCAGGCTTCCTGCAGCTGGAGCAACGCAGCTCAGCACAGCGGCAGGTTCTATTGCTATTACGACAGGTTCAGGCATTACACTGGATGCAGCGATTCAAGCGGCTAAGGTAGCGCTGGGTACAGTTGTAAGTGCGGCCACGGCAGTCGGTATTGGGGCGTTGACGTATTCAGAGTCCCTTGGCAACGGGGAACTGCCCGCGACAATGTTGGACCTGCCAGCTAAGGACTTGGCGCCTAATCTACCTGACAACCTGCACGATATAGCAGCAGCGGGTGGCACGGTTGATGTGCCCTATCGGGTTTATGGCGATCAGTCAAAATATTCGGTTGTGGCCACGCAAACTACAGGGGGGGTAACGTCCTCCGTACCGGTAAGGGCATTGGTACTTGATCCTGTAGCCAACGCCTATACGTTCACCACAAACGACACACCGCCGATCACCCTGACATTCCCGATCGCAGTACCAGGTGAAAGCTCAACAGCGACTCCCGCAAAACCCTTGGAAACTCCGGTATACACCGGGATCACGCTGACCCCAATTGAGGTCAAACTTGAGCCGTTTCCGATTGCCAGCCAGTTGAGCATCCGAGACGGTATTTACGTTTATCCCGCAGATTCGGGTTTGCCGCCGATCTATGCGGTATTTAGTAGCCCTTACGAAGGGGCAACCACCAAAGGTGAGCACAGCGGGCGGCTGTACAATCCAGACAAGGCGGGTGGGCCCACTCAAGACCTCGACTGGACTACGGCGTCGGTGACCCTGGAAGGTATTGATCTAGTTAAGTTGCATACGGGACGATTTGCCCCCTCCGATGCTAATAAAATCATGATTGACCGTCTAGAAAAGATCTTGAGTGGTCATGTCCCTATTGCTGATGTTGACAAACGCTTTTATACCCATGAAATTCGAGAGTTGGAGCGATATAGGGCATTGGGGGTTGCAGATGGAATAGCACCTGATGACAGAGGGGTTACTTGGAATAATGCCCATGCGGCAACCTTGGAAGATTATAAGCTCAAAGATGGTGAAGGTCTGTTTTACACTCCAGAAGCAATAGAAGCTGACAGGGTACAGAGCGAGAGGGAAGCAAAGTGAATACAATAAACGATGTGGTGATTTCAGAAGACCCTAGGGATGTTGTTCTATTTCTAACGAAAGGCGAAGACGGCATTTCGTATCCTCGGCTGGATAAACTTTATAATAGAAACAATTGGGCCAATATTTCAAATAATCTTGAACTATTAAAGCTCGTTAGTAATATGGTAGATGAAGGACTCATCGTCGACTCTGGTAATAGCCTAAGGAAAGGCCTTAATTGGAAAGAGCCGGCCTTCGTGGCTGAAAATAAGTATTCTTTTGAATAGTTTATAAAGCGTTGTGAAGAAGGCCCAGTTCAAGTTGGGCTTTCTTTTGGAGGATTATTGAAAAATCTTTTATTTTTATGTGCTGAGTGCTCTTGCTTTTTAGTTGGTCGACGATCATGCCGTAAGAGTAATACAGTGTTTGTGAAAAGGGTTTTTCGTCAAATGGTATTTTTTGTGGTATTAGCTGGCGTGATTAAAATAAGGCTATGATTTATTAATATTCTTTATGTTTGAGTGGGAATGATCCTGCGTAGCAGGTGAGCGCTGAATAACAAAACCCTGGCCATGTGCCGGGGTTTTGTGTTTCTGGAATACGCTAAATCAAACACCATCGATCAAAAGTGTGGGAGCGGGCTTGCTCGCGAATGCGGTGTGTCAGTTGATGAACAGGTGACTGATACCCCGCATTCGCGAGCAAGCCCGCTCCCACATTTGATCTTCGCTCGGGCCTCAGCGCCGGGCAATGTCCGAAAAATAAAACTTATCCAACGTATGCCGCGACTCGGTGTACTCGAACTGCCTTCCATCCTGCAAAAACGTCTGGTTACTCACCACGATCACATGGCTTTGCCCATCCAGGTCCAGATGTGCCTGGTCGTCTTTGCTGCGGGGCAGGGCTTCGATGGTGCGCTGCGCGTAGCTGATCTGCAGCTGCAAGGTGTCTTCGATAAACGCATAGATCGACTGCTCGGCAATCGAGCGGTCCAGGCCTGGGATCAGGTCGGCGACGAAGTGGTTGATGTCGAGGATCACCCGTTTGCCGCCGATGCGCCGTACCCGTTTGATCCGCGTGATCAACGTGCCGGGCTCGGCTTCGATGTGTTGCAGCAGAGAGCCTTCCAGCGGGAACTGGCTGAATTCGACGACGTCGGTGCGTACGTCATCGCCCAGGTCGGCGTGGGTTTCGTGGAAGCTGACGATGCCACCCAGTTGGAACTCGATCGGGTTGGGCGACAGCACGAAGGTGCCCTTGCCGTGGATTTTTTGCGCAAACCCGCGTTCCTGCAGCTGCTCGATAGCGCGGCGCACGGTGCCACGGCTGGCTTGGTAGGCGTCCATCAGTTCGGTTTCGGAGGGAAGGCGCGTGCCGCGTTGCAGGCGTTCAGTGGTGATGTTGGCAAGCAGATCGGTATAGATCTGGTTGTATTTGCTCATGGCGATGGCTCTGTGCCCGACGTGATGAAGGGTGAACGGTGTTCAAGGCAGGAACCTTAGTGGCAGAGGTGGGCTTTGTCCATTGGACCCAAGTGGAATAAGAGAAATGTCTGACTTAAAACTCAGAAAAATAAACATTTCTTAACTCGTACAGACGAGTTATTGCTTTAACTCGTACAGACGAGTATTTTTGCCCTCGGCGTGCTGCCAATGACTGCCCCCAAATAAAAAAATCAAAGTGGATACCAAGCATGAGCCACGATTATTCGAATATCGCCCGCGAGATTCTCGAGAACCTCGGGGGCAGCGACAACCTTGAGCAAGCTGCCCACTGCGTGACGCGTCTGCGCCTCGCGCTCAAGGACCCGAGCCTGGTCAAGAGCAGTGCGTTGAACCAGGTCGATCTGGTCAAAGGCTCGTTCTTCACCGGTGGTTTGTTTCAGGTGGTGATCGGCCCGGGTGAAGTGGAAAAGGTCTACGCCGCACTGCGCGAACAGACCGGCCTCGCCGCCGCCACCATCGCCGACGTGAAGAAGAAGGGCGCCGACAAGACCAACGCGATGCAGCGTCTGGTGCGGGTGTTCTCCGATGTGTTCATGCCGATCCTGCCCGCACTGATCATCGCCGGCCTGCTGATGGGCGTGAACAACCTGATGGGCGCCAAAGGCATGTTCATCGAGGGCAAGACGCTGCTGGAGGCCTATCCGAACCTGGACGGCCTGTGGAGCCTGATCAACCTGATGGCCAATACCTCGTTCGTGTTCCTGCCGGCGCTGGTGGGTTGGTCGGCGGCCAAGCGCTTTGGCGGCAGTGAAATCCTCGGCATCGTGCTCGGCCTGATGCTGGTGCACCCCGATCTGCTCAACGCGTGGAACTACGGCAAGGCAGTCGCCGGGCTCGATGGCCAGAGCCTGCCTTACTTCGATATTTTCGGCTGGTTCAAGATCGAAAAAGTCGGCTACCAGGGGCAGATCCTGCCAATCCTGATGGCGGCCTATGTGATGAGCGTGATTGAAAAATGGCTGCGCGCACGGGTGCCGAATGCGATTCAACTGCTCGTTGTGCCCATCACCACCATCGTCGTCACCGGCGTGCTGGCCCTGGCAATCATCGGCCCGGTCACCCGCCACCTCGGCATCCTGATCACCGAAGGCGTAGTCACCCTGTTTGACCTGGCGCCGATGGTCGGCGGAGCGATTTTCGGCCTGCTGTATGCGCCGCTCGTTATCACCGGCATGCACCACATGTTCCTCGCCGTGGACCTGCAGCTTATCTCGACCCAGGGCGGCACCTTTATCTGGCCGATGATCGTGATGTCCAACCTGGCCCAGGGCAGCGCCGCGCTTGGTGTGTTCTACATGACCCGCAACGCGCGGGACAAAAGCATGGCTTCCACCTCGGCGATTTCTGCTTACTTCGGTATCACTGAACCGGCGATGTTCGGGGTGAACCTGCGCTTCAAGTTTCCGTTCTATGCCGCGCTGCTGGGCTCGGCGCTGGGCAGCATTTTCCTGTCGTTGAACAAGGTGACCGCCTCGGCGATCGGCGTCGGTGGTTTGCCGGCGTTTATCTCAATTCTTCCGCAGTACATCCCGGTTTTTGTCATCGGGATGGTCATCGCGATTGTGGTGCCGTTTGTTCTGACCTGTGCGTTGAGCATGAAGATTGTGCGGCCGGGGTATCGCGTCGCTTGATCGATCGCTATCGCAGGCAAGCCAGCTCCCACATTTGAATGTGTTCACAAATCAAAGTGGGAGCCGGGCTTGCCCGCGATGAGGCCTTCAAGGCCAACACACAACTTAATTGAAGGAGTCCACGATGCAAAACTGGCAACACTCGGTGATCTACCAGATCTACCCAAAAAGCTTTCACAGCCACGCGGGTAACGCCACCGGTGACCTGCTGGGCATCGTGGACAAACTTGATTACCTGAAATGGCTGGGCGTGGACTGCCTGTGGATCACCCCGTTCCTGCGCTCGCCGCAACGCGATAACGGCTACGACATCAGCGACTACTACGCTATCGACCCCAGCTACGGGACCATGGCCGATTGCGACCTGCTGATCAGCGAAGCGGCCAAGCGCGGCATCAAGCTGATGCTCGACATTGTGGTCAACCATACCTCCATCGAGCATGAGTGGTTCCAGCAGGCGCGCAGCAGCCTCGACAACCCGTATCGCGACTTCTACATCTGGCGCGACCAGCCGAATAACTGGGAATCCAAGTTCGGCGGCTCGGCCTGGGAATACGAGGCGCAAACCGGCCAGTACTTCCTGCACCTGTTCGACCACACCCAGGCTGACCTCAATTGGGACAACCCCAACGTGCGCGCCGAGGTGTACCAGTTGATGCGTTTCTGGCGTGACAAAGGCGTGGGTGGCTTCCGCCTGGATGTGATCAACCTGATCTCCAAGCCTGCCGATTTCCCCGAAGACAACACCGACGGCCGCCGCTTCTACACCGACGGCCCGAACGTGCATGAATACCTGCAGGAAATGCACCGTGAAGTCTTCGAAGGCCATGACCTGATCAACGTCGGCGAGATGTCGTCCACCAGCCTGGAACACTGCATCCGCTATTCGAATCCTGCATCGAAAGAGCTGTCGATGACCTTCAACTTTCATCACCTGAAAGTGGATTACCCGAACCTGCAAAAGTGGGTGAAGGCTGACTTCGATTTCCTGCAACTCAAGCAGATTTTTTCCGACTGGCAGTTGGGCATGCAGGCCGGTGGCGGCTGGAACGCGCTGTTCTGGTGTAACCACGACCAGCCGCGGGTGGTCTCGCGGTTTGGTGACGACGGTGAGTACCGCGTGGTCTCGGCCAAGATGCTCGCCACTGCGCTGCACTTTCTCCAGGGCACGCCGTATGTGTACCAGGGCGAAGAGCTGGGCATGACCAATCCAGGGTTCGACAAGATTGATCAGTACCGAGATGTCGAGACGCTGAACATCTTCCGGCTCAAGCGCGATGCCGGTGAGTCCGAGGCGTCGAGCATGGCGGCGATCATGCAGAAGTCGCGCGACAACGGTCGCACGCCGATGCAGTGGAGCACGCAGGCCAATGCCGGTTTCAGCAGCGGGGAACCGTGGATCGGTATTCCGGCCAACGCGGCGCAGATCAACGTCGAAAGCCAACTGGATGACCCGGATTCGGTGCTGCATCACTACCGCGCGCTGATTGCGTTGCGTCGTCACGAGCCGCTGATCCAGGAGGGTGTTTATCGCCAACTGCTGCAAGACCACCTCCAGGTCTGGGCGTACCTGCGCGAAGGCGATGGCGAGCGATTGTTGGTACTCAACAACTTCTACGGCACACCCTGCGAAATCCAACTGCCGGAAGGCGTCATCAGTGCGGCGAACGAGCAACGCCTGCTGATCAGCAATTACCCCGACTGCCCATTGCGTTCGAGCACGGTGGTGTTGCGACCTTATGAATCGTTTGTGCTGCACCTCAAGGACTGAGACCCGCTTCAACCCCTGTATGGGAGTGCAGGGGCGCTTCACCAAAACATAATAAAAATATTGGAGTGCTTCATGAAAACAACAATAAAGCTGGGCCTTATTGCGTCGTGTCTCACCGCCCCTTTTGCCGCTCAGGCCCTCGAATTTGCCGGTTACTTGCGCAGCGGCGCGGGCACGTCGACGGGCAGTGGCAAGCAACAGTGTTTCCAACTGCCGGGAGCGCAATCGAAATACCGTCTGGGTAACGAATGCGAGCAGTACGCTGAATTTGAATTGCGCCAGGACCTGCTGACCCTCGACGACGGCTCGGTGCTCAGCGTCGATGCCATGGCGTCCCTGTACAACAAGTACGACCGCGCCCTGAAATTCCAGGGTGAAGACAACGGCTCGGCGCGCATGCCGCAGATGTATGCGCAGTGGTCCAACCTGCCCAGTCTCAATGGCGGTTCATTGTGGGCCGGCCGACGTTACTACAAGCGTAACGACATCCATATCTCCGACTTCTACTACTGGAACCAGAGCGCCACGGGCGGCGGTATCGAGGACGTGTTGATCGGTGACCTCAAGTACAGCTACGCCCTCTCGCGCAAGGACAACCTGTACCAGAAGGAATACGCCACCCGTCACGACTTCAACGTCGCAGGCTTCAAGACCAACCCCGGCGGTGAGCTGGAGTTCGGCTTGAGCTACATCGAAAAAGCCGGCGGGCGTGACGCCAACAGCGGTTGGGCGATCACGGCGCAGCATGTGCAAAAACCTTTCCTTGGCGGTAAGAACAAATTCGCCTTGCAGTACGGCGAAGGCCCCGGCACGGGCTTGGGTTATACCGGCGACACCGCGCTGGACAAGAGCAGCAAAAGTTACCGCGCCGTGGAATTTTTTGACTGGCAGGTGACCCCGCGATTCGGCGGACAGATCGAGGCGGTGTACCAGAAAGACATCCGCCCTGGCAGCCAGGACCAGACCTGGATGTCCATCGGCGTGCGCCCGGCGTACGCCATCAGCGAGCAGTTCAAACTGGTCACCGAACTTGGGCATGATCAGGTTGAGGCCGCCGGTGGTACGCGCAAGTTGAGCAAATTTACCTTCGCCCCGACCTGGTCGCCCAACGGCCCGGATTTCTGGGCGCGGCCGGAAGTGCGTTTGTACTACACCTATGCAACCTGGAACGAAGCGGCCAAGCGCGCGGCGAATGAACTGGCGGCAGGTTCGGCGTTGTCCGACACCGGCGCCTACGGTACGGCGCGGCACGGGTCGAATGTGGGTGTGCAGGTCGAATACTGGTGGAAGTAAATCTGTAAATGTACGCGGACTAAATGTGGGAGCGGGCTTGCTCGCGAAAGCGGTGGGTCATCCAATACATGTGTCGCCTGATACACCGCATTCGCGAGCAAGCCCGCTCCCACATTTGATCTTCGTCATCCCAGGACTCACATCCACCCTATGATTTTTACAGAACAAAACAGCAGGTGAAGTCATGACCACAACTCAACCCCTGGAACTGCTGGCGCCCCTGTCCGGGGTGCTGCTGGCGCTGGATCAGGTGCCCGACCCAGTGTTCGCCAGTCGCGTGATCGGCGACGGCCTGTGCATCGATCCCACCTCGCAAACCCTGTGCGCGCCGTTGGCCGGGGTGATCAGCAATATCCAGGACAGTGGTCATGCGGTCAGCGTGACCGACGACAATGGCGTCCAGGTGCTGATGCATATCGGCCTGGACACCGTGAACCTGGCGGGTCAGGGCTTCCGCCGACTGGTGCAGGAAGGCCAGCGGGTGGAGGCCGGGCAGCCGCTGATTGAGTTCGACGCCGACTACGTGGCGCTCAATGCGCGCAGTTTGCTGACCTTGATGCTGGTGGTCAGTGGCGAACCGTTTACGCTGCTGGCCGAGGACGGCGGTGTGGTGGATGCAGGCCAGCCGCTGTTGCGAGTATCACCGGGGGAGGCCGCTTCCGCAGCGGTCGAGGAGGAGGGCGATGCGCGGTTTTCCAAGCCGCTGACCTTGCCCAATACCAACGGTTTGCACGCCCGTCCTGCGGCGGTCTTTGCCCAGGCGGCGAAAGGGTTCAGTGCCAGCATTTACCTGCACAAGCAAACCCAGAGTGCCAACGCCAAGTCGCTGGTGGCGATCATGGCGCTGCAAACCGTGCAGGGCGATACCTTGCAGGTGAGTGCGGTGGGTGAGGATGCCGAGGCGGCGATCGAGGCATTGGTCGCGCTGCTGGCTGAAGGGTGTGGCGAGACGATCGCGGCACCGGCTGAGGTGGCCGAGGTGGTCGAGGCCGTTGCGCCGGTATCGTCGGCGACCTTGCTGCGGGGCGTATGCGCGTCCCCGGGGTCGGCATTTGGCCAGGTGGTGCAAGTGGCCGAGCCTGAACTGAAGATTACCGAAGCGGGCGCAGGAGAGGCGACCGAGCGGGCCATATTGGCACGTGGCCTGCTGGCGGCAACCGAGGCGCTGCAAGCCTTGCAGGCCAAGGCGGCCGGCAGTGCCCAGGCGGAGATCTTCCGCGCCCATCAAGAGCTGCTTGAAGATCCAACCCTGCTGGAGCAAGCCCATGCCCTGCTGGCCAATGGCAAAAGCGCTGCCTTTGCATGGAACCGCGCCACGGTAAACACCGCCACATTGTTCCAGGGCCTGGGCAACGCGCTGCTCGCCGAGCGCGCGGCAGACTTGGCGGATGTCGGCCAGCGCGTGCTTAAACTGATCCTCGGTGTCCAGGAGCGTGCCTGGGACTTGCCTGAGCAAACCATCCTGATCGCCGAGCAACTGACCCCGTCACAGACCGCCAGCCTGGACACACGCAAGGTCCTGGGCTTTGTCACTGTCGGCGGCGGTGCGACCAGCCATGTCGCGATCCTCGCCCGGGCACTGGGTCTTCCGGCTATTTGCGGTGTGCCAGCGCACGTGCTGGCGCTGGCCAACGGCAAACAAGTACTGCTCGACGCCGACAAAGGCGAACTGCACCTGGACCCGGACCTGGCCGAAATTGAACAACTGCAGGCAGCCCGCCAGCAGCAGGTGCTGCGCCGTCAACGCGAAGTGGCACAGGCGGCCTTACCGGCCACCACACGCGATGGTCATCACGTTGAGGTCACGGCTAACGTCGCGTCGTTGCAGGAAGTGGAGCAAGCCTTGAGCCTGGGCGGTGAAGGCGTCGGCCTGCTGCGCTCGGAGTTCCTCTACCTGGACCGCAATCGCGCACCGAGCCCCGAGGAGCAAGCCGGTACTTATAGCGCCATCGCCCGCGCCCTGGGCACCGAGCGCAATTTGGTCGTGCGCACCTTGGACGTCGGTGGCGACAAACCATTGGCCTACGTGCCGATGGAGAGCGAGACCAACCCCTTCCTCGGTTTGCGTGGTATTCGCCTGTGCCTGGAACGCCCCGCGTTATTGCGCGAGCAGTTCCGTGCGATCCTGGCGAGTGCCGGGTTTGCGCGGCTGCATATCATGCTGCCGATGGTCAGCCTGCTGTCGGAGCTGCACCTGGCGCGCAAGATTCTTGAAGAAGAAGCGCTGGCGCTGGGGCTCTGCGAACTACCGAAGCTGGGGATCATGATCGAGGTGCCTTCTGCCGCGTTGATGGCGGACGTTTTCGCGCCGCATGTGGATTTCTTCTCTATTGGCACCAATGACTTGACCCAATACACGCTGGCGATGGACCGCGACCACCCACGGCTGGCCAGCCAGGCCGACAGTTTTCATCCGTCGGTGCTGCGGTTGATCGCCACCACGGTCAAGGCCGCCCATGCGCATGGCAAGTGGGTTGGTGTGTGCGGCGCGTTGGCGTCCGAAGCGCTGGCGGTGCCGGTGTTGATCGGGCTTGGCGTGGATGAATTGTCAGTGAGCGTACCGCTGATCCCGACCATCAAGGCCACTGTGCGCGAGCTGGACCTGGCCGACTGCCAGATCATCGCCCGCCAGGTGCTCGGCCTGGAAGAAGCTGCCCAAGTGCGCGAGGCCCTGCGCCTCTATCACGCGGCCACCGTTGAAACCTCACCTGTCGTGGAGCACTGAGCATGTTCGAGAAATTGCAGCGGGCGTTCTGGAAAGCCCTGACCCCGGATCTGATTGCCGAGACAGTGGTGGCACCGACACCGAGTCTGTTGTCGGCCGAAATGCTGAATGCGTTGGGGGGCGCGGATAATCTCAAGTCGCAGCAGCGCGTGGCGCTGACGCGGGTGCGCGTGCAGCTGCAGGATGCCGGGCGGTTGGATGCGCAGGCGCTGAAGGCGGCGGGTGTTGCGGGGGTGATGGTGTTGACCGGCGGCGTCGTGCATCTGCTCACCGGTCTCTAAGCCAGGCGGAGATCAAAAATGTGGGAGCGGGCTTGCTCGCGATAGCGGTATGTCAGGCAACGCATGTGTCGGCTGTAAGAACGCCATCGCGGGCAAGCCCGGCTCCCACAGGATTCTGCAGTGTTTGCGAGTCTGGTGTTAAAGCTGCGGGGTGTCTTCAGGCGGCTTGGTCTTGTCGATACCCGGCACATGCAAGTTGCCTTCGACCACCTGGTTGCCTTCCAGCTGCGGCTGGGTCACCCACGTGAGGATGTCGTAGTAGCGCCGGATGTTCGCCACAAAGTGCACCGGCTCACCGCCGCGCGCATAGCCGTAGCGGGTCTTGCTGTACCACTGCTTTTGCGCCAGGCGCGGCAGCATCTTCTTCACATCCAGCCACTTGTTCGGGTTCAGGCCTTCTCGCTTGGCCAGCGTACGCGCATCTTCCAGATGGCCGGTGCCGACGTTGTAGGCGGCGAGGGCGAACCAGGTGCGGTCCGGCTCGGCGATGCTGTCGTCCAGCTCATCCTTGATCTTGGCCAGGTACTTGGCGCCGCCCATGATGCTTTGCCTGGCGTCCAGGCGGTTGGACACGCCCATCGCCTGGGCGGTGTTCTGGGTCAGCATCATCAGGCCGCGCACGCCGGTCTTGGAGGTGACGGCCGGCTGCCACAGCGATTCCTGATAGCCGATGGCTGCCAGTAATCGCCAATCGACTTTTTCTTCCTTGGCGTAGGCTTTGAAGTGCTTTTCGTACTTGGGCAGGCGCTGCTGCAAATGCTGCGCGAAGGTGTAGGCACCGACATAGCCGAGTACATCAACGTGCCCATAATAGCGGTCTTTAAGGCGCTGCAGCGTGCCGTTCTTTTCTACCTTGTCCAGGTAACTGTTGATCTCGTTGAGCAGGCTGTTGTCATCCCCCGCCGCCACGGCCCAGCTCTGGTTACTGGCATTGCCGAGGTCGAACGCCACGCGCACGTTGGGGAAGTACACCTGGTTCATCGCGACTTCGTTGGAGTCCACCAGGGTCAGGTCGATTTGCCCCTCGTCCACCATGCGCAGCAGGTCGACCACCTCAACGGCGTCGGACTCTTCGTATTCAATCGCAGGGTTCTGCTTTTTAAGCTCGGCCAATTGCTCGGCGTGGGTGCTGCCCTTGAGCACCATGATCTTCTTGCCCACCAGGTCCGCCGGGGTGGTCGGGCGAGACTGGCCATTGCGGTAGATGATCTGCGGCGTCACTTCCAGGTACGGATGGGAGAAGCGCACCTGTTGCGCGCGTTGCTCGCTGCTGACCAGGCCGGCGGCGGCCAGAACCGGGCCCTTGGGTTTGCCCAATTGGCCGAACAGGTCATCGAGGTTATCAGCGGTCTCGATCTCCAGCTTCACACCCAGGTCATCGGCAAAACGCTTGACCAGTTCGTACTCGAAACCGGTTTCACCATTGCGGTCCTGGAAATACGTCGCCGGGCTGTTCCGGGTGATCACCCGCAATACGCCATCCTCCTTGATTCGCTCGAGCGTGCTGGGCTTATCAACACAGGCGCTGAGCATCAGGAAGAGTCCGGTTGCGATGAGCCATTTGGCGCATCGCGGGCGTAAAGCAGTAGGGGAGAACATCTGCGCAGTATACGCAAACGACCCTCGGCGCCATATCTCGACAGCAGGGGACTTGTCTGCTAGCGCCCGCAAAACCGGGCTGAAGCCCGCAGAAACGTGGGTTGACGAGGGTTTGTGACGGTTAAAATAACTGCGCGCAAACCCTTGGAAAACGCTCCGATACCGTGCAATCCGTGCCAACTGACGTTCGGCAGCCGCCAGCCGTGCCGTTTCGGGTGCCGTTGGCGGCGGTTTACGCTAGAATGCACGGCCTCAAAGCACACCCCTTCCCGAGGCTGTCCCGAAGATGTTGATCCTGCGCGGCGCTCCTGCCCTTTCTGCCTTTCGCCACAGCAAACTCCTTGAGCAACTGAGCCAAAAGGTTCCAGCGGTTACAGGCTTGTATGCTGAATTTGCTCACTTCGCCGACGTTACCGGCGTGTTGACCGCCGACGAACAGCAAGTGCTCGCACGCCTTCTGAAGTACGGCCCCAGCGTTCCCGTTCAAGAGCCGACCGGCCGCTTGTTCCTGGTTCTGCCGCGGTTCGGCACCATCTCGCCCTGGTCGAGCAAGGCCAGTGATATCGCGCGTAACTGCGGCCTGGAAAAAATCCAGCGCCTGGAACGCGGTATCGCTTTCTACGTCGCCGGCCAGTTCAGCGATGCCGAGGCCGAGCTGATCGCCAGCAGCCTGCACGATCGCATGACCCAGATCATCGTCAGCCAGCTGGAACAGGCTGCCGGTCTGTTCAGCCACGCCGAGCCCAAGCCGCTGACCGCGATTGACGTGCTGGGCGGTGGCCGCGCCGCCCTCGAGAAGGCCAACACCGAATTGGGCCTGGCCCTGGCCGAAGACGAGATCGACTACCTGGTCAACGCCTTCATTGGCTTGAAGCGCAACCCGCACGACATCGAACTGATGATGTTTGCGCAGGCCAACTCCGAGCACTGCCGTCACAAGATCTTCAACGCCAGTTGGGACATCGACGGCGAAAGCCAGGAAAAAAGCCTGTTCGGCATGATCAAGAACACCTACGTGATGCACAGCGAAGGCGTTCTGTCGGCTTATAAGGACAACGCCTCGGTGATCGTCGGCTCCGTCGCCGGGCGTTTCTTCCCGGACCCTGAAACCCGCCAGTACGGCGCGGTGCAGGAGCCGGTGCACATCCTGATGAAGGTTGAAACCCACAACCACCCGACCGCGATTGCCCCGTTCCCGGGCGCCGCCACCGGTTCCGGTGGCGAAATCCGTGACGAAGGTGCTACCGGCCGTGGCGCCAAGCCAAAGGCGGGCCTGACCGGTTTTACCGTGTCCAACCTGCAGATCCCGGGCTTCGAACAGCCGTGGGAAGTGCCGTACGGCAAACCTGAGCGCATTGTTACCGCGCTGGACATCATGATCGAAGGCCCATTGGGCGGCGCCGCGTTCAACAACGAATTCGGGCGCCCGGCGCTGACCGGCTATTTCCGTACGTTCGAGCAGTCCATCACCACCCCGCGTGGCGATGAAGTGCGCGGCTACCACAAGCCGATCATGTTGGCCGGCGGTATGGGCAACATCCGTGAAGAACACGTACAGAAAGCCGAAATCCTGGTCGGCTCCAAGCTGATCGTACTCGGTGGCCCGGCGATGTTGATCGGCCTGGGCGGCGGCGCAGCTTCCTCCATGGCCACCGGCACCAGCTCGGCTGACCTGGACTTCGCTTCCGTACAGCGCGAAAACCCTGAAATGGAACGCCGCTGCCAGGAAGTCATCGACCGTTGCTGGCAGTTGGGTGACAAGAACCCGATCAGCTTCATCCACGACGTCGGCGCTGGCGGTTTGTCCAACGCCTTCCCGGAACTGGTCAACGATGGCGACCGTGGTGGCCGTTTCGAGCTGCGCAACATTCCAAACGACGAGCCGGGCATGGCCCCGCACGAAATCTGGAGCAACGAATCCCAGGAACGCTACGTGCTGGCCGTCGGCCCTGAAGACTTCGCGCGCTTCCAGGCCATCTGCGAACGCGAGCGTTGCCCGTTCGCCGTGGTCGGCGAAGCCACTGCCGAGCCGCAACTGACGGTTACCGACAGTCACTTCGGCAACAGCCCGGTCGACATGCCACTCGAAGTGCTGCTGGGCAAAGCCCCGCGCATGCACCGTTCGGCGGTACGTGAAACCGAGCTGGGCGATGACTTCGACCCAAGCACCCTGGAACTGGCCGACAGCATCGAACGCGTGCTGCACCACCCGGCCGTGGCGAGCAAAAGCTTCCTGATCACCATCGGCGACCGCACCATCACCGGCCTGGTTGCCCGTGACCAAATGGTCGGCCCATGGCAAGTGCCGGTGGCCGACGTTGCCGTCACCGCCACCAGCTTCGACGTCTACACCGGTGAAGCCATGGCCATGGGCGAGCGCACGCCGCTGGCGCTGCTGGACGCTCCGGCGTCGGGTCGCATGGCCATTGGTGAAACCCTCACCAACATCGCCGCTTCCCGCATCGGCAAGCTGTCCGACATCAAGCTGTCGGCCAACTGGATGTCCGCTGCCGGTCACCCGGGTGAAGACGCGCGCCTGTACGACACCGTCAAGGCTGTCGGCATGGAGCTGTGCCCTGAACTGGGTATCACCATTCCGGTGGGCAAGGACTCGATGTCCATGGCCACCCGTTGGAACGAAGACGGCACCGACAAGAGCGTCACCTCGCCGCTGTCGCTGATCGTCACCGGTTTCGCACCGGTTACCGACATCCGCCAAACCATGACCCCGCAACTGCGCATGGACAAGGGCACCACCGATCTGATCCTGATCGACCTGGGCCGTGGCCAGAACCGCATGGGCGCCTCGATCCTCGCGCAAACCCATGGCAAGCTTGGCAAGCACGCGCCGGACGTGGATGACGCTGAAGACCTGAAAGCCTTCTTCGCCGTCATCCAGGGCCTGAATGCCGACGGCCACCTGCTGGCGTACCACGATCGTTCCGACGGTGGTTTGCTGACCAGCGTTGTGGAAATGGCCTTCGCCGGTCATTGCGGCCTGAACATCGTGCTCGACAGCGTTGCCGAGGACGCCTCCGAGATCAACGGCATCCTGTTCAACGAAGAGTTGGGCGCCGTGATCCAGGTTCGCCAGGACGCTACGCCGGACGTACTCGCACAATTCAGCGCCGCTGGCCTGGACGACTGCGTGGCCGTGATCGGCCAGCCGATCAACAATGGCGAGATCAATATCTCCTTCAACGGCGACACTGTGTTTGCCGGCCAGCGCCGTCTGCTGCAACGCCAGTGGGCTGAAACCAGCTACCAGATCCAGCGTCTGCGCGACAACGTTGAGTGCGCCGAGCAGGAATTCGACGTGATCCTGGAAGAAGACAACCCGGGCCTGAGCACCAAGCTCAGCTTCGACGTCAACCAGGACATCGCCGCGCCTTACATCAAGAAAGGCATTCGCCCACAAGTTGCGGTACTGCGTGAGCAGGGCGTCAACGGCCAGGTGGAGATGGCGGCCGCGTTCGACCGCGCCGGCTTCAATGCGATCGACGTGCACATGAGCGACATCCTCGCCGGTCGCGTTGACCTCAACGAGTTCAAAGGCCTGGTGGCCTGCGGCGGTTTCTCCTACGGCGACGTGCTGGGTGCCGGTGAAGGCTGGGCCAAGTCGGCCCTGTTCAACAGCCGTGCTCGCGATGCGTTCCAGGGTTTCTTCGAGCGCAACGACAGCTTCACTCTGGGTGTGTGCAACGGTTGCCAGATGATGTCCAACCTCCACGAGCTGATCCCGGGCAGCGAGTTCTGGCCGCACTTTGTGCGTAACCGTTCCGAGCAGTTCGAAGCCCGTGTCGCCATGGTGCAGGTGCAGGAATCCAACTCGATCTTCCTGCAAGGCATGGCCGGTTCGCGCATGCCGATCGCCATTGCCCACGGTGAAGGTCACGCTGAGTTCTCCAGCGAAGAAGCCTTGCTCGAAGCCGACCTGTCCGGCTGTGTGGCCATGCGTTTCGTCGACAACCACGGCAAGGTCACTGAAAGCTACCCGGCCAACCCGAACGGCTCGCCGCGCGGGATCACCGGCCTTACCAGCCGCGACGGTCGCGTGACCATCATGATGCCGCACCCGGAGCGTGTATTCCGCGCCGTGCAGAACTCGTGGCGTCCGGAAGAGTGGAACGAAGACGGCGCCTGGATGCGCATGTTCCGCAACGCCCGCGTGTGGGTGAACTAAGGCGGTGTACAAGCTCAGCTTCTTTGTGCCCGACAGCCATGTGGAGACGGTGAAAACCGCCGTCTTTGCCGCTGGCGGCGGGCGCATCGGCAATTACGACAGCTGTGCCTGGCAAGTGCTGGGCCAGGGCCAATTTCGCGCGTTGGACGGCAGCCAGCCGTTTATCGGGCAAGTCGGCCAGGTTGAAGTGGTTGAAGAATGGAAGGTTGAGCTGGTGGTGGCGGATGAGTTGATCGTGGCGGTTGTGGCCGCGTTGAAACTGAGCCATCCCTATGAGACACCGGCGTATGAGGTGTGGCAGTTGGCGGATTTTTGATTCGCAGATTGTAGAAACAAGAAACCCGCTGGGCCAGTTTGGTCAGCGGGTTTTTTGTTGTTTGCAAGGGCCTATTCGCGAGCAAGCCCGCTCCCATATTTGACCGCATTGCCACGTCAGGCACCGATCAAACTGTGGGATCGAGCTTGCTCGCGAACGCGCCGGGACAGGCACCTCAGATCTTTCCCACAGGCCTTTCAGGTTGTCCCTCGGAACCCGTCTCAATAGCCTTGCTCGGTCACTGAAAAGTCAGTGATCGGGATTTGAGCTCAATACCCGTTCAACAACGTTGCACCGGCTTGAGATTCAATAATGGGTTTTCCAGATGTCGTCTCTCCCCGACTCAATACGAATACCCCACTGGGCCAGGCTTTGATTTCAATGTTCAAGTCCATCGAGGTGGAGTTGATGGTTGAGGGCGCCAAGCCCGGCGCGGTAAAGGTTATTGTCTTTGGCGGTTGTGCTGTCCATTTGTATACGCACCATCGAGTTTCCACTGATGTGGATGCAGAAATTTATTGCGCGAATGCGCGAGACACATTGCGTCTACGGACATTGCTGGCGGAGTTTCCAGAAACATTTTTCGATGAGCAATCCGGCCGCGTCATGGAGCTGAACTACGATCTTCAATACAACACTGCATTTGGCCCGCTTCATGAAGACTACTGGGAACGAAGTATTCCCCTCGAGGCGTTTCCTGATAAATCTTCACTGCATCTGCACATAGCTGCGCCTATCGATATTGCGATCTCCAAATTGGGCAGAGCTACTGATCAGGATATAAGCGACATCATGGCGTTGCTCAGGGCAGGCTTCATCGTTACCACTGAGTTCCGTCGATTGGCATTGCAGGCGATTGATATGTATGTTGGCAACAAAGAATCACCTAGATCCATTCTGACCAATATTCTGCACGACTACTTGGAGACTGAAGTTGACGAAGCCTTTTAACGCTCCCGTCCTCTCATCCGCCTTGGATACGCTGGTCAAAAGCCCTTTGAATCAGGCTGATGATGCTGCGCTTGTCGTTGCAGCGAAGGCGGTTTGGTATTCGGACGCGAACCTTGTGGGCGAGGTGAGGGCTTTTCTGAAGGCGCACTCCAGTGAAGTGGAGCTTCGCCGCGCAGGCTACTTGCTGGAGCGATTCACGCGCTTTTCATGTGCGACGGATTCCCGGGTATTGGAAGCGTTGAAGGCGCTTGAATTGTTTTCGGCTTCTGCTGCCAAGCACAACGTGCAACCGCAAGGCGCTGTTGCGCTGCGCAGCCGTCGTGATGAACTGGCGGTGTCTTGGGGGTTGAGTGAGGGGCTGGGTTTAAAGGCTCAAGCGTTGATGCCTTTTCAGACGCGCCATTACGAAGCTGAGCAGCGTGCGGCGTCTGCTTAGGCGTAGATTGCAAACAATGAACCCGGCTTAGGCCGGGTTTTTTATTGTCTGCGCTATCTTCAGGTCTCGGAGATTTCCCACAGGCCTTTCAGGTTGTCCCTCGGAACTGGCCTCATTAACCTTCGCCAGTCGCTGCCAATTCAGCGATCGGGACTGCAAGCCTGCCGAAATCATGTTGGGAGCTAAGAAGCGCCGCTATAATCGTGGCGTTTTTCATGGTCATCGTTTTGTGGTGGCTGTGCGTGGGAGACCTTCGGGTCTGCCGAGCTGCTCCTGACTCGGTCTTGCAGACCCGCGCACAGCTGCCTCCCATCATCTGCAAGTGATGTTGGCAGCTCCTATTTTTCAGGAGATTTACCATGATCAAAGACAGTCCCAATCCTCCATCTGATTCTCAATCTACCGACCATATTTTCACCGTACTGCCCAACCTGAACAGCGAAACCCTGCTCGCCAACGCCTCCCAAGACCTGGCATCCGTGCAGGCGCTGGCGGGCAATCTGGCGTTTGATATCGACGGCCCGCAGCGTGATGCGGTGCTGGGGATTCATCGGATGCTGGAGGGTATTCAGTTGATGGTGGATCGGGTGTTGGATTTAGTTGAGGTGCCCGAACAGAAGTAATCGGGCGCCTGTCTGGCCCAATCGCGGGCAAGCCCGCTCCCACATGTTGAGCTGTGAATACAGCCAAATGTGGGAGCCGGGCTTGCCCGCGATGAGGCCAGAACAGCCGCTACAGCGCTAGACCCTGGCGCCGACCTCACGGCCACTGACCAACCGCTCCAGCGCCTCGCCCAACCCCAAGGCCTTGTCACCAATCAACAGGTGCCAAACCCCGCTGTCCAACTGGCTCACACCCTGGCAACCCAGCGCAGTCAAGTCGGCCTCGGACAGCACCGAGTCATCCCCCAATTCCACGCGCAACCGAGTCATCGCCACGGCTTCCAGCTGCCGCACATTCCCGCGGCCGCCCAAGGCGCTCAGCCATTTCTCGGCCTCGTGCACATTCACCGCAACCGGCTTATCCACAGGCGCAGCCGCTACCGGTGCAGTGGCAACAAATGACGGCATGGCCAAGCGAATCTCATCAGCAATGCTGTCGGCCATCGGCCCCACCACCACCTGCAAACTCCCACCATTGCCAGGCCGCACCACGGCCATCGCGCCAAGCGCTTTCAGTTCCGCGTCCACTGCCTTGTTGCGATCCACCATGTCCAGCCGCAGGCGCGTGGTGCAGGCGCCGACACTCAACAAATTAGCCGCACCGCCCAGCGCACGGATGTACGCACCGGCCCGCTGGTTCTCACTCATCGCCTCGGCCTGCACCACCGGGATATCTTCGCGACCCGGTGTCTTCAGGTTGAAGCGACGGATGCAGTAGTTGAACACGCTGTAGTAGATCACCG
Organism: Pseudomonas antarctica; assembly: GCF_001647715.1. Taxonomy (NCBI): domain Bacteria; kingdom Pseudomonadati; phylum Pseudomonadota; class Gammaproteobacteria; order Pseudomonadales; family Pseudomonadaceae; genus Pseudomonas; species Pseudomonas antarctica. Next base: position 5,274,795 of record NZ_CP015600.1, on the reverse strand, counting down.
CGTAAGCCAACCCGACCGGGAACACCAGCCAGCCATTGGTGGACTTGCCCCAGCCCAGCACCATGTCGATAAAGCCGCCGGAGAAGGTAAAGCCCAGGTGGATATTCAACAGGTCAGTGACCGCCATCGACAGGCCCGTCAGCAGCGCATGGATCAAATACAGGAACGGCGCGAGGAACATGAAGGCGAACTCAATCGGCTCAGTCACACCGGTCAAAAACGAGGTCAGCGCCATCGACAGGAAAATCCCGCCCATGACTTTGCGGCGTTCCGGCAGCGCGTTGCGGTACATCGCCAGGCACGCGGCGGGCAGGCCGAACAGCATCACCGGGAACATACCGGTCATGAACTGGCCCCCTTTCGGGTCGCCGGCGAAGTAGCGGGTCAGGTCGCCGGTGACCACTGCACCGGTTACCGGGTCGGTGAAGCTGCCGAACACAAACCACGCCATGTTGTTGAGGATATGGTGCAGGCCGGTGACGATCAGCAGACGGTTAAACACGCCAAATACGAAGGCACCAATGCTCCCGCTTTCCATCAACAACACACCGAAGCTGTTGATGCCGTGCTGGATCGGCGGCCAGATCAAGCCAAAGATCACCCCCAGCGCAACGGCCGAGAAACCCGTGGCAATCGGCACAAACCGCCGCCCGCCGAAGAACGCCAGGTACTCCGGCAGTTTGATGTCCTTGAAGCGGTTGTACAGCCCGCCGGCCATCAAGCCGCTGGCGATACCGGCGAGCATGCCCATGTTGATGGTGGTGTCCATCACCTTGAGCGTGGAGACCATCACCAGGTAACCGATTGCGCCCGCCAGGCCCGCTGTACCGTTATTGTCGCGGGCAAACCCCACGGCGATGCCGATGGCGAAGATCAGCGCGAGGTTGGCGAAGATCGCTTGCCCGGCATCGTGCATCACGGCGATGTTGAGCAGGTCGGTGTCGCCCAGGCGCAGCAAGAGGCCGGCGATCGGCAAGATCGCGATCGGCAACATCAGCGCACGGCCGAGGCGTTGCAAGCCTTCGATAAAGTGTTGGTACATGGCGTGTCTCCCTATTCTTGTTGTTTTCAGCTCAGCGGCCAGTGGTGTTGACAGGCTTGGCGAACGGCTTTGGCGCTGCTCAGGTCGAGCAGGCGTTGGCTCAATTGCCGGCATTGAGCCGCGTCCAGGTGGCGGACACGGTCCTTGATTTCTCCGATTTGCGGCGGGCTGACGGACAACTCGCTGACACCCAGGCCGATGAGTACCGGCGTGGCCAGCGGGTCGGACGCGAGGGCGCCGCAGATGCCGACCCAACGCCCATGTTTGGCAGCCCCCGCGCAAGTCTGGGCGATCAGCCGCAGCAATGCCGGGTGCAGCGCATCGACCCGGGCGGCGAGGCCGGCGTGGTCGCGGTCCATGGCCAGGGTGTACTGGGACAGGTCATTGGTGCCAATGGACAGGAAGTCCGCATGCTGGGCCAACTGCTCGGCCATCAGCGCGGCGGCGGGGACTTCGATCATCACCCCCAGCTCCGGGCGTTGGGTCAATTCCAGCTCCACGCACAATTCATCCAGGCGCTGACGGATCTGCAGCAATTCGTCGACCTCGCTGACCATCGGCAACAGGATGCGGCAACGTTCCAGCGGGCTGACTTGCAGCAGGGCGCGCAATTGCTGGTCGAGCAGTTCAGGCCGCACCTGAGCCATGCGAATCCCGCGCAGGCCCAACACTGGGTTGGCTTCGACGGGCAGCGGCAGGTAGTCGAGCTGTTTGTCGCCGCCAACGTCGATGGTGCGGATGATCACCGACTTGTCGCCCATAGCGTCCAACACGGCTTGATAGGCCTGGCGCTGCTCCTGCTCATCCGGCGCGGTGCGACGGTCGACAAAGAGGAATTCGGTGCGCAACAGGCCGACGCCATCGGCACCGTTTTCAAAGGCCACTTGGGCTTCGGCGCTGGAGGCGACATTGGCGGCGACTTCAATGCTCACGCCATCGGTGGTGCGGGCCGGTTCCTGCGCGTGGGCCTGTTGCTGTTGGCGGCGCAGTGTTTGTGCGTCGCGAATCTGGTGCACTTCGGCGTGGCGCGCCTCGCTGGGAGCCAGTTCCAGGCGACCGTTGGCCGCATCCAGCACCACGCGTTGGCCTTGGGGCACATCGAGCACTTCGGCGCCCAATGCCACGACGCAAGGCAAGCCTTTACCGCGGGCCAGAATGGCGACGTGGGACGTGGCGCCGCCTTCGGCCATGCAAATGCCTACGGCGTTTTGCGCACTCAATTGCAGCAGGTCGGATGGCGTCAGTTCATGGGCGCTGACAATTGAACCGGCGGGCAATTCGAAGTGCCAGGTTTCCCCCAGCAGTGCGCGCAGCACGCGTTGTTGCAGATCCCGCAGGTCATTGGCGCGCTCGGCAAACAGCGGTTTGCCCAGCGCCAGTAACACGGCGCATTGCGCCTGGATCGCATCACGCCAGGCGTGGGTGGCGGCGCTGCCGTGTTCGATGGCGCCGGTGGCGGCGTCCAACAGCGTCGGGTCTTCCAGCAGCGCGAGGTGGGCGGCGAAGATATCTTCTTCCTCGACGGCTTTGCGTTGGCGTGCCTGGTCCAGCGTAGTGCGGATCTCGCCGCGCACGCGCTCAAGGGCCGTATCCAGCCGTTGCAATTGTTCGTCGGCACGATGGTTGCCGGTGTCTGCCGGCAGCTCGATACCGGTCAGGCGAAACAGCGGCCCGCACACCAGGCCGGGCGCTGCACACACGCCTTGTAATACACCGGCTTCGGTATTTGCCTTGCGTGGCGCGACGGCAACCGGCGCGTGCGGTTCTTCGCTGATGGCGACAGACAGTGCCGCAACCAACGCCTGCAACGCGGCCTCGCAATCCTTGCCGCGGCAAGTGACACGTACCTCGTCGCCTTCGCCGATACCCAGCCCCATCAGGCCGATCAGGCTGTCGCACGCCGCCGATTTACCGGCGAAGTGCAGCTGCGCCTGGCTGCTGAAACCTTGGGCGGTCTTGCGGATCAACGCGGCGGGGCGCGCATGCAAACCACCCCGGTGAGTGATACGCACGCTGGCACGGACTTCGGTGAACGCGTTATCCACAGGCGTTTGAGCCGGTGCTGCCGAGCGCGCCACGATGTGTAGCAACGGCTCACCAAGCTTGACGATTTTTCCCGCCACCGGCCGCAGCTCAAAGTGCTCGCCATTAGTCAGAATGATCAGGCTGATCAGGCTCTTGCACTGGCGCGCAATCCGGTCCAGATCGAACTGCACCAGCGCCTGGCCCTGACTCACCCGTGCGCCTTCCTTTACGAGCAGCGCAAACCCTTCGCCATTCAGCTCCACGGTGTCGATGCCCACATGCATCAGCACCTCCGCACCGTTTTCGGCACGAATCGTCAGCGCATGCCCGGTGCGGGCGACATGGATAATCACCCCGTCACAGGGCGCGTGCAGGCAGTCGTTCAGCGGGTCGATGGCAATACCGTCGCCCATGGCGCCGCTGGCGAACACTTCGTCGGGAACGTTGCCCAGGGTCAGCACCGGGCCACTGAGTGGGGCGCTTAGGGTCAATTCATTATTGTTGTAAGACATGGGCACGGTACTCATCAGGAAAACGCTACTCAGTGAGTGCGGGTAACTTTGCTCAGGTGACGCGGCTGGTCCGGGTCCATGCCCCGCGCTTCAGCCAGGCCAGCGGCCATTACGTAAAAGCTTTGGATCGCCAGGATCGGGTCAAGGCTTGGGTGTTCGGCGCGGGTCAGGGTCAGGTCGCGCTCGCTGATATCGTCCGGCGCGGCCAGCAGCACGCGGGCACCGCGTTGGCGCATGTCGGCGGCCAGGCTCAGCAGGCCAGCTTGCTCTGCACCGCGTGGGGCGAACACCAGCAACGGGTAGCCTTGGTCGATCAAGGCCATCGGCCCGTGGCGCACTTCGGCGCTGCTGAAGGCTTCGGCCTGGATCGCCGACGTCTCCTTGAGCTTGAGCGCAGCTTCCTGGGCGATGGCAAAACCGGCGCCTCGGCCGATGACAATCAGCCGTTGGCTGGTGCGCAAGGCGTCGATGGCTGGGGTCCAATCCTGTGTGGCGGCTTCACGCAGGCCGGCGGGCAACGCCTGGCAAGCTTGCAGCAGCAACAGGTCCTGGTTCCAGTGGCCGATCAACTGCGCGCTGGCGCTGAGGGTGGCGATAAAGCTTTTGGTGGCGGCCACGCTTTGTTCCGGGCCTGCGCACAATGGCACATGGAATTCGCAGGCGGCTTCCAGCGGCGAGTCCTCGGCGTTGACCATCGAAATGCTCAAGGCGCCGCGTTTGCGCAGCAAGCGCAGGCTGTTGACCAGGTCCGGGCTTTGCCCCGATTGGGAGAAACCGAACGCGACCTGGCCGCTGACTTTCAGCGGCGCCTGCAACAGCGTCACCACCGACATCGGCAACGACGCCACTGGAATGCCCACATGCTGCATGGCCAGGTAGGCGAAGTAGCTGGCGGCATGGTCCGAACTGCCACGGGCAATGGTCATCGCCACTTGCGGTGGCTGGCGGCGCAGGCGCCCGGCGACTTCCTCCAGCATCGGGTTCAGGCGTTGCAGTTGCGCCGCGACGGCGTCACAGGAGGCCAGGGCCTCTTCAAGCATTTTTGAAGTCAATGGTTTCTCCTTCGACCATTACGTCGGTGAGGTGCAGGGAGCGGTCCAGCCGCACGCAATCGGCAAAGCTGCCCGGTTGCAGGCGCCCGCGTTCTTCCAGGCCCAGGTAATCCGCAGGAAATTGCGACAGGCGTTGTGAGGCTTCGCTGATGGGCAGGCCGATTTTCACCAGGTTGCGCAGCGCCTGATCCATGGTCAGGGTGCTGCCGGCGAGGGTCCCGTCCGCCAGGCGCACGCCGCCCAGGCATTTGGTCACGGTGTGGCTGCCCAGCTTGTATTCACCGTCGGGCATGCCGGCGGCGGCGGTGGAATCGGTGACGCAGTACAGGCACGGGATCGAGCGCAGGGCCACGCGGATGGCGCCGGGGTGTACGTGGAGCAAATCCGGGATCAACTCAGCGTATTTGGCGTGCGCCAGGGCGGCGCCAACGATGCCCGGTTCGCGGTGATGCAGCGGGCTCATGGCGTTATATAAATGCGTGAAGCTGGTGGCGCCGGCAGCGAGGGCGGCGACGCCTTCTTCATAGCTGCCCAGGGTGTGGCCGATCTGCATGCGCACACCGCGTTGGCTGAGCGCGCGGATCAGGGCATCGTGGCCAGCGATCTCCGGAGCAATGGTGATCACCCGGATCGGCGCCAGGCGCAGATAGGCTTCCACTTCGGCCATCAGTGCGGTGTGGGCGAAGTTGGGTTGGGCCCCGAGTTTGCCGGGGTTGATGTACGGCCCTTCCAGGTGCACGCCGAGTACACGGGCGCTGCCGGTGGGGCGCTGCTCGCAGAAAGTGCCGAGCTGGCCAAGCACGCGGGAGATTTCGTCCACCGGTGCCGTCATCGTGGTGGCCAGCAGCGACGTCGTGCCAAAACGCACGTGGGTGCGGGTGATGGTCTCGAAGGCGTCGGCGCCTTCCATGATGTCTTTGCCGCCACCGCCGTGCACATGCAGGTCGATAAAGCCCGGCAGCAGGTACGGCAAATCGTTTTCAGCGGGGTCGCACGGCGCGCCTTCAATGGCGACCACCTTGCCGTGTTCGTGCACCAGGCGGCCGCGAATCCAGCCGTGGGGCGTGAGGATATTATCTTCGGACATGGGCAGTTCTCTAAGGCCGCAATTCAGCGGCAAAATCGTAGCGGCGCAGCTCTGCGACAAAGTCGTAGTAATCGTTGCGGCAGTAGGTGTCGGTGATTTCAATCGGCGTGTTGTCGGCGGTGTAGCCGACGCGGGTCATCAGCAACATGGCGGTGCCGGGGGCGATGCCTACCAGCTTGGCGAACTCATCCGAGGCATTGATCGCCTGGATATGTTGCAGGGCGCGCACGATGGGCTTGCCGATGCTTTCCAGGTATTCGTACAGCGAATTGCCGATGGCTTGCGGGTGCGGCAGCACTGAGGCAGGCATGGCGGTCATTTCAATCGCCATGACGGTGTCGTCGGCTTTACGCAGACGCTTGAGGCGCGCCACTTTGTCGGTGGGCGACAGGCCCAGGCGGATCAGCTCTTCGTGGGTTGGCTGGGTGATATCGCGCTCCAGCCACTGGGAGCTCGGCACAAACCCCTTGAGGCGCAACATTTCGCTGAAGCCTGAGAGGCGTGACAGCGGTTGTTCCAGGCGCGGTGTGATAAAGGTTCCAGAACCTTGGCTGCGGCGGATCAGGCCTTGGGCAAACAACACTTCCAGCGCTTTACGGGCGGTGACCCGCGAGATGCTTAATTGCTCGCTGAGGGCGCGTTCCGATGGCAGTGCCTGCTCGGATTTCCACTGGCCGGCATGGATCGCCGCTTCAAGGTTGCGGGCCAGTTGCAGGTACAGCGGCGTGGATTGTTTGTCGTCTGGGCGCAGCGTCAGGATAGGGTTCATCTGTGAAGTTTCCGATGCGGTTATTGGAGTGTTGTCGCCCGGTAATGGCCGGAAATTAATACCACTTAAATACCATGTCAATGCTGCCAAAACGGTGCGAGTGCCGGTTTCAGGGCGCCTTAATGGTGCCTGGTATCAAGTGGTATTAGAGAGGTCTTTATGGCGCGCGCAAGTGCGCAGCCCGCGCGGTGAACTGGTATTCACCGGCAGGTGCTGCCGTGGGCAGGAAATTATTTTTGAATTATTTTACGAGCGGTACGACTTTACGGCCGAATCTCGATCATGGTGCCGTCTTTGACCAGGTTCCAGACTTCGCGCATATCCACATTGCGCATGCCGATGCAGCCGTCGGTCCAGTCCAGGGTGTGGAACCACTGCTCCGGGTATTCCTCGGTGTCGGGCGTACCGTGGATCATGATCATGCTGCCTGGCCTCACGCCTTCGCGGCGCGCACGGGCGGAGTCGCTGATATTCGGGTAGGAGATGTGCATGGCCAGGTTGAAGCGGTCGCTGGTCTTGCGCCAGTCGATCCAATAAAAGCCTTCCGGCGTGCGGCGGTCACCTTCGAACTGCTTGGTGCCTTTAGGATTTTTACCCAAGGAGATGCGATAGCTCTTGAGCGGCTTGCCGTCGTTGATCAGTTGCAACTGATGGGCGGACTTGAGCACCAGGATTTTCTCGACAGGTTTGCCGCCGAGGGTTTCCACCGAAGAGGCCGAAGACAGGGTAGCGAACGACAGGCAGATAAGAGCGAGCAACCAACGCATTAAAACGGTTTCCCTAGTAAAGGTGCTGCCTGGAGTGTTGTTATTTGGCCGGCCGCGTCATGGGCGGCACCGACTCGCTGCGAACCGGGAACAGCTGTTGCTGACGGTCAGCGAAGAAACATTCTAAGGTACGCCCGACTGTGCGGAAAGCCAGCTCTGACCAAGGGATGTCGGCTTCATCGAACAGCTTCACTTCAAGGCTTTCGGGGCCTGCGGCAAAGTCCAGGTCGACCAGCTCTGCGCGGTAGAAGATATGCACCTGGCTAATGTGCGGCACATCGATCAGGGTGTAGAGGCTCAGGTTGCGCACGCGGGCGCAGGCCTCTTCCAGGGTTTCGCGCATGGCGGCCTGTTCCACGGTCTCGCCGTTCTCCATGAAACCGGCTGGGAGTGTCCAGTAACCCAGGCGGGGCTCGATGGCGCGGCGGCACAGCAGCACTTTATCGCCCCACACCGGTACGGTGCCGGCGACGATATTGGGGTTCTGGTAGTGAATGGTCGAGCAGTGATCACACACAAAGCGCAGGCGTGCGTCGCCTTCGGGAATGCGCTGGGTAACCGGTTTACCGCACTGGCTGCAGAAGTTCATGCTGGGGTTCCTGGAGAGTCGGCACATCTTGGCTCGGTGCCAGGCTTTCCTGCAAGTTGTCGTTTCGCGACATGCACCGGGTTTTGGGGTTGGGCACCCGCACGCTTTGGTGCATGATGCAAGGTAGCCAACAGACCGAGATGACTCATGCTGGACGAGCTACTCCGCCGGGTAAGCAATCACACCCCTCACACGCTGGAGACCGACGGGCGTTTTCCCGAGGCTGCGGTGTTGGTGCCGATTACTCGCAGTGACGAACCTGAGCTGATCCTGACCTTGCGCGCCAGCGGCCTGTCGACCCACGGTGGCGAAGTGGCGTTTCCGGGCGGGCGACGTGACCCCGAAGACCCGGACCTGATCTTTACCGCACTGCGCGAAGCCGAAGAAGAAATCGGCTTGCCGCCCGGCCTAGTGGAGGTCATCGGCCCGTTGAGCCCCTTGATTTCCCTGCACGGCATCCGTGTAACGCCCTATGTCGGGGTTATCCCCGATTACGTCGAATACCTGGCCAATGATGCGGAGATCGCTGCGGTCTTCAGCGTGCCCCTGGAGTTTTTCCGTCAGGACCCGCGCGAACATACCCACCGAATCGATTACCAGGGCCGCAGTTGGTATGTGCCCAGCTATCGGTTTGGCGAATACAAGATCTGGGGGCTGACGGCGATCATGATTGTCGAGCTGATCAACCTGCTCTATGACGACGCGAAGATCAGCCTGCATCAGCCGCCCAAGAGCTTTATCAATATATAAGCCATCGCTTGAATGGCCAGCCGTGAGGAAAAACCATGAAATACCGCCTGGGCGACGCCCGCGTCGAGACTCATCCACGCAGCTGGGTGGCGCCGAATGCCACGCTGGTTGGCAAGGTCAAGCTGGAGGAGGGCGCCAACGTCTGGTTCAACGCGGTGTTGCGTGGCGACAACGAACTGATCCTGATCGGCAAGAACAGCAACGTGCAGGACGGCAGCGTGATGCACACCGACATGGGCTATCCGCTGACCCTGGGCACCGGCGTGACCATCGGTCATAACGCCATGCTGCATGGCTGCACCGTCGACGACTACAGTTTGATCGGCATTAACGCAGTCGTCCTTAACGGCGCCAGGATCGGCAAGCATTGCATCATCGGCGCCAATTCGTTGATCGGCGAAGGCAAGGAAATTCCCGATGGCTCGTTGGTGATGGGCTCGCCGGGCAAGGTGGTGCGGGAACTGACCGAGGCGCAAAAGCGCATGCTCGAAGCCAGCGCTGCACACTATGTGCATAACGCGCAGCGGTATGCGCGTGATTTGGCTGAGCAAGAAGAATGAACCCGGTAGAACGGCCTGTCGCCTCACCGTGCGTGAGTATTTGCGCGTTGGATGATGACGATATTTGCACCGGCTGCCAGCGCACCGTGGATGAGATTACGCGCTGGAGTCGCATGGACAACACCGAGCGCCGAGTGGTGCTGGGGTTGTGCCATGAGCGGGCGAAGGCGAGTGGGTTGGTGTGGATGATGCCCGGTAAGTCGGGGGCCTGATAGACCGCTTTCGCGAGCAAGCCCGCTCCCACATTTGATCGTGTTTATCCTGTAGGAATACGGTCAAAGTGTGGGAGCTGGGCTTGCCCGCGATGAGGCCCTTCCAAGACGACATATTTCAAAATGTGAAGTACCCTGTGGCCCTTGCCCACAGGTCTCCCGCGCTATGTTCTTCCTGATCGCCTACATCAGCAGTGTCGTGCTGATTAACTTCGCTTTCTCCACCGCCCCGCACCTGGACGTTATCTGGTCCGCCTGGGGTGGCCTGGTGTTTATCCTGCGCGACATGGTGCAAACCCGTTTCGGCCACGGCGCGATCATTGCCATGCTGGCGGCGCTGGTGCTGTCGTATATCACCTCCGACCCGTCCATCGCCCTGGCCAGCGCCACGGCATTCGCGGTGTCCGAGTGCATCGACTGGCTGGTGTTCAGCATCACCAAGCGCCCGCTGCATGATCGCCTGTGGATAAGTTCGGCGCTGAGCATTCCCATCGATACCTTTATCTTCTTTGGCCTGATCGGCGCGCTGACGCCAGCGGTGGCCGGCACGGCGTTGGTGTCGAAATTCGCCGGGGTCACGGTGGTGTGGCTGATCATGGCGTGGCGTTTGCGCAAACGGGCCGTCGCCAACTGAGGCCAATTTTTACAGTTCATGTAAAATGCCGGCCTTTCTCCCCATGATCCGCTCCCCTGAGGACCTGAGATGACCCGAATCGGAACTCCATTGTCGCCAACCGCGACCCGCGTTTTGCTGTGTGGCTGCGGTGAGCTGGGCAAGGAAGTGGTAATCGAACTGCAACGCCTGGGCGTTGAAGTGATTGCCGTGGATCGCTACGCCAACGCGCCTGCCATGCAGGTCGCCCACCGTAGCCATGTGATCAACATGCTCGACGGCGCCGCCCTGCGTGCCGTGATCGAAGCGGAAAAACCGCACTTCATCGTGCCGGAAATCGAAGCCATCGCCACCGCCACCCTGGTGGAGCTGGAGGCCGAAGGCTTCACCGTGATCCCGACTGCGCGCGCCACGTCGCTGACCATGAACCGTGAAGGCATCCGTCGCCTGGCCGCTGAAGAGCTGGACCTGCCGACTTCGCCGTACCACTTTGCCGACACCTTCGAAGACTACAGCAAGGCCGTGCAGGACCTGGGCTTCCCGTGCGTGGTCAAGCCGGTGATGAGTTCGTCGGGCAAGGGCCAGAGCCTGCTGCGCAGCACTGATGACGTGCAGAAAGCCTGGGATTACGCCCAGGAAGGCGGGCGGGCGGGTAAAGGTCGCGTGATCATCGAAGGCTTCATCGACTTCGACTACGAAATCACCCTGCTGACCGTGCGCCACATCGGCGGCACCACCTTCTGCGCGCCGGTCGGCCACCGTCAGGAGAAGGGCGACTACCAGGAATCCTGGCAGCCGCAAGCCATGAGCCCGATTGCCCTGGCGGAATCCGAGCGCGTGGCCAAAGCGGTCACTGAGGCGCTGGGTGGTCGCGGCCTGTTTGGCGTGGAGTTGTTCATCAAGGGCGATCAGGTGTGGTTCAGCGAAGTGTCGCCGCGCCCGCATGACACTGGCCTGGTGACCCTGATTTCTCAGGACTTGTCGCAATTTGCCCTGCACGCTCGCGCGATTCTGGGCCTGCCGATTCCATTGATCCGTCAGTTCGGGCCTTCGGCTTCGGCGGTGATCCTGGTGGAAGGGCAGTCCACCCAGACGGCATTCGCCAACCTCGGCGCCGCCTTGAGCGAGCCGGACACGGCGTTGCGTCTGTTTGGTAAGCCAGAAGTGAATGGTCAGCGTCGGATGGGTGTGGCGTTGGCGCGGGATGAGTCGATTGAGGCGGCTCGGGCTAAGGCAACGCGTGCTTCGAAGGCTGTTGTAGTAGAACTCTAAACCGCGTCGCGTCTATCGCAGGCAAGCCAGCTCCCACATTTGATCGGGTTCACAAAGTTTGATGTGTGAATACATTTCAAATGTGGGAGCTGGCTTGCCTGCGATAGCAATCTATCAGGCGACCTTGTTCAAATCATTATCCCGCGTCTCTTTCAGGCACAGCACAGCGATCAAGCTGAGCAGCGCTGCCGCCGACACATACCCGCCGACATAACTCAGCCCGCCCATCGCCACCAGCTTGGTCGCGAAGAACGGCGCCGCCGACGCACCGACAATCCCACCCAGGTTATACGCCGCCGAAGCACCGGTATAACGCACGCGCGTCGGGAACAGTTCCGGCAGCAAGGCGCCCATCGGCGCGAAGGTCACGCCCATCAGGAACAGCTCCAGCGCCAGGAACAACGCCACCGCCCAGGTCGAGCCGTGGGTCAGCAGCGGTTCCATGGTGAAGCCCGACAGAATCGCCAGCACTGCGCCGACGATCAGTACTGGCTTGCGCCCGTAGCGGTCACTGGCCAAGGCTGCCAATGGCGTGGCCAGGCCCATGAACAGCACGGCGAAACACAGCAAGCCCAGGAACGTTTCGCGGCTGTAGCCCAGCGTCGATACGCCGTAGCTCAGGGAAAACGCAGTGGTGATGTAGAACAGCGCATAACACACCACCATCGACGCCGCGCCCAACAGTACCGGCAGCCAATGCTGGCTGAACAGTTCCACCAACGGCACTTTCACCGGTGCTTCTTTGGCCACGGCGTTGGCGAACACCGGGGTTTCATGCAGTTTCAAGCGCGCATACAGGCCGACCATCACCAGCGCCGCGCTGAGGATGAACGGTATGCGCCAGCCCCAGCTGCGGAATTGCTCGTCGTTCAGGCTCATGGCCAGGATCAGGAACAAACCGTTCGCGGCCAGAAAGCCAATTGATGGGCCCAATTGCGGGAACATGCCGAACCAGGCGCGCTTGCCCTTTGGTGCGTTCTCGGTCGCCAGCAATGCTGCGCCGCCCCATTCCCCGCCCAGCCCGAGGCCCTGGCCGAAACGCAGCACACACAACAGAATCGGAGCCCAGGCGCCGATGCTGTCATAGCCCGGCAGCAAGCCGATCAATGTGGTGCACACACCCATCAGCAGCAACGAGGCGACCAGGGTTGATTTGCGCCCGATACGGTCACCGAAATGGCCGAACAGCGCTGAGCCCAATGGGCGGGCGATGAAGGCGATGCCGAAGGTCAGGAACGACGCCAGCATCTGCGCGGTGCCGGACGTCTGCGGGAAGAACACCGGGCCGATCACCAGCGCAGCAGCAGTGGCGTAGATATAGAAATCGTAGAACTCGATGGCGGTGCCGACGATGCTCGCGGTCGCGACCCGTGCGGTCGAGTTGAGCGGGGCGGCGGTTGCAGCCTCGTTATAGGTGGTGCTCATGGCGGTATCCCTGACGGTCATTGCGCGTTTGGACGCGGATTATTATTGGTCGAACACCCAAGGATCAGGGGCGTAGGCGGGGCGGCTCGGGATGGGAGCAAACACCGGTCAGACACGGTAAAGCGGTGCCTGGACGCGCTGAGTGCGGGTAGCACGCGGTCGGGCGGGGCTTGGGTAAGCCGAGCCGATTATAGGAAGGGGGTTGAACAGACAACAAGGGGCTCAATCACGATCTATCAAACGCTGCAAATCAACTGTGGGAGCGGGCTTGCTCGCGAAAGCGGTGGGTCAGGTCTAGATGAGCTGACTGATCCACCGCTTTCGCGAGCAAGCCCGCTCCCACATTGGATTGTGTTATGCCAAGAGGTTATGCGGCGACCGGAACGCGGCTGGTGTGCCAGATCAGCACTTTGCTGACGCGGTTGTCCTCGGTCTCGAGGATTTCCAGGCGATAGCGGCCGATTTTCAGGCACACCGCGCAATCCGGAATGGTCTCCAGCGCTTCGGTCACCAACCCGTTGAGGGTCTTGGGGCCATCGCTGGGCAGGTGCCAGCCCAGGCTCTTGTTCAGTTCGCGGATCGAGGCGGCGCCGTCGATGATGAAACGGCCATCGGGTTGCGCGTCGATATGCGGGTTATCCACCGTCTGATCGTTTTCGAATTCGCCAACGATTTCTTCGAGGATATCTTCCAGGGTGACGATGCCGAGCACTTCACCGTATTCGTCCACCACCATGCCCAGGCGTCGCTGCTGCTTGTGGAAATTCAGCAGCTGCAGTTGCAGCGGGGTGCTTTCCGGGACGAAGTAAGGTTCGTGGCAAGCGGCGAGCAAGGCATCTTTGGTCAGGCTGGCATCAGGCAGCAGGTGTTGGATCTGCCGGGTGTTGAGCACCGCTTCGACTTGGTTGATGTCGCTGTGGAACACCGGCAGGCGCGTGCGCTGGGAAGCGCGCAATTGCTCGATGATTTCTTCAACCGGATCGTCCAGGTTGATGCCGTCCACTTCGCTGCGCGGTACCAGAATGTCGTTGACCGTGATGTTGTCCAGGGCGTGAATACCGGGCATGCCGGGGGTTCGGTTGTCGTCGGACTCGGGCTCCGGTTCATCATCGTGATCGGGCAGCGGCTCGTCGCTTTTTTTCACCACGCCGGTTTTGCGTGCGAAGGGGCGCAGCAGCAGCAGGCTGATGCCATTGAGCAGCCACGCCAGCGGATAAAGAATTTTCAGCGGCACGCCCAGCAGCGTATTGCCGAAGCCCAGTACGGCCTGGGGATGGCGAACCGCGAGGGCGCGGGGCAGGTAGTCGGCGAGCACCAGCAGGATCGCGCAAGAAATCAGCCAACCGAGCCACGGGCCGTTCTGCGCCCAGGCATAGATCGCCAGCAAGGTGCAGAGAATAACCACTGCAGCGCGACACAAGCTGTTGCACAGGATCAGGCTGTGACGCGGGAAGTTCAGGCGGGCGGCCGCCTTGTCACCCTGGCGTGTACCAGGACGCAGTGCCAGCAGGTGTTGTTGTGCGGCTTCGATGGCGGTAAACAGCGCCGCCCATAACACCAGCAAGGTGATTACCGCGAGCATCGGCCCAAGGGGCAAGTTGTCCATGATCGCTGCCCGTCAGATATGCAGGATGTATTCGCGAACCAGCTTGCTGCCGAAATAGGCCAGCATCAGCAGGCAGAAACCGGCCAGGGTCCAGCGGATCGCTTTGTGCCCACGCCAGCCGAGACGGTTGCGACCCCACAGCAAGACGCTGAAAACGATCCAGGCCAGGCACGCCAGCAAGGTTTTGTGCACCAGGTGCTGGGCGAACAGGTTTTCGACGAATAGCCAACCGGAAATCAGCGACAACGACAGCAGTGTCCAGCCGGCCCACAGGAAACCGAACAGCAGGCTTTCCATGGTTTGCAGCGGCGGGAAGTTCTTGATCAGCCCGGACGGGTGCTTGTTTTTAAGCTGGTGGTCTTGCAGCAGCACGAGCAACGCCTGGAACACGGCGATGGTGAACATGCCGTAGGCGAGAATCGACAACAGAATGTGGGCGAGGATGCCCGGTTCCTCGTCGATGACCTGCACGGTGCCGGTCGGGGCAAATTGCGCCAGCAGTACCGTCAGCATGCCCAGCGGGAATAGCAGCACCAACAGGTTCTCGACGGGGATTCGATAGCAGGCCATCAGCGTCAGCGCGATGACGGCGGCGGCGATCAGGCTGGCGGCGCTGAAAAAGTCCAGGCCCAGGCCGACCGGCGTCATCAGATGCGTGAACAGGCTGGCGGCGTGAGCCAGCAGGGCGATGACGCCAAAGCCCACCAGCAGGCGTTTGTCCGCTTTTGTGCCCTGGGCCAGACGAGTGCCCTGATAGAGAGTCGCAGCGGCATACAAAAGGGCGGCGGCGAGGCTGGGTAGCAAACTGGGTGACAAGGGGACCATAAATCCTGATAGACAAGCCCGAAAGGCGCTGAGTTTGGCACACACCTGCGCTCCACGAAAGACTCCCGGGCCAGACAGCGGGTGTGCACAGGCGCAGTCTTCGCTATAATCCGCGACCTGCCCACGCCGCAGGCTCGCCGAGCGCTGTTTTTAATAGCGA
Source organism: Pseudomonas antarctica (assembly GCF_001647715.1). NCBI lineage: Bacteria > Pseudomonadati > Pseudomonadota > Gammaproteobacteria > Pseudomonadales > Pseudomonadaceae > Pseudomonas > Pseudomonas antarctica. Next base: position 5,259,529 of record NZ_CP015600.1, on the reverse strand, counting down.
TTTACCACAGCCTGGGCCGCCATTACCTCGGTCACCACTGCATTTCGATGAATAGGGCCTGAAAGGATCGCGCATGTTTGAAAACCTGACTGACCGTCTCTCGCAGACGCTGCGCCACGTAACCGGCAAGGCCAAGCTGACCGAGGACAATATTAAAGACACCCTGCGTGAAGTGCGCATGGCGTTGCTGGAAGCCGACGTGGCCTTGCCTGTGGTCAAGGACTTCGTCAACTCGGTCAAAGAGCGCGCGGTCGGCACCGAAGTGTCCCGCAGCCTGACCCCGGGCCAGGCCTTTGTGAAGATCGTCCAGGCCGAACTCGAAAGCCTGATGGGCGCGGCCAACGAAGATTTGAACCTCAGCGCCGTACCGCCAGCGGTTGTGCTGATGGCTGGTCTGCAAGGTGCGGGTAAAACCACCACCGCCGGCAAGCTGGCGCGCTTCCTTAAAGAGCGCAAGAAGAAGTCCGTGATGGTGGTGTCGGCCGACGTGTACCGTCCGGCGGCCATCAAGCAACTCGAAATGCTTGCCGGCGAAGTGGGGGTGACCTTCTTCCCGTCTGACCTGAGCCAGAAGCCGGTCGACATCGCTAACGCGGCTATTAAAGAAGCCAAGTTGAAATTCATCGACGTGGTTATCGTCGATACCGCCGGTCGCCTGCACATCGACGAAGAGATGATGGGCGAGATCAAGGCGCTGCATGCCGCGATCAACCCGGTCGAAACGCTGTTCGTGGTCGACGCCATGACCGGCCAGGATGCGGCCAACACCGCCAAGGCCTTCGGTGACGCACTGCCGCTGACCGGCGTGATCCTGACCAAGGTCGACGGCGACGCCCGTGGCGGTGCCGCGCTGTCGGTGCGTGCCATCACCGGCAAGCCGATCAAGTTCATTGGTATGGGCGAGAAGAGCGACGCGCTCGAGCCGTTCCACCCAGAGCGGATCGCCTCGCGCATCCTCGGCATGGGTGACGTGCTCAGCCTGATCGAACAGGCCGAAGCCACCCTCGACAAAGACAAGGCCGACAAACTGGCCAAAAAGCTGAAGAAGGGCAAGGGCTTCGACCTCGAAGACTTCCGCGACCAGCTGCAACAGATGAAAAACATGGGCGGCCTCGGCGGCCTGATGGACAAGCTGCCGAACATCGGCGGTGTGAACCTGGCGCAAATGGGCAATGCCCAGGGCGCGGCAGAGAAGCAATTCAAGCAGATGGAAGCCATCATCAATTCCATGACCCCGGCCGAGCGCCGCGACCCTGAGCTGATCAGTGGTTCGCGCAAACGTCGGATCGCCATGGGCTCCGGCACCCAGGTGCAGGACATCGGTCGCTTGATCAAGCAGCACAAGCAGATGCAGAAGATGATGAAGAAATTCTCCGCCAAAGGCGGAATGGCCAAGATGATGCGCGGCATGGGCGGTATGTTGCCCGGCGGTGGCATGCCCAAAATGTAAAGTATTCGAGCGCAAGCATGCTTGCGCTCCGACCCACAAGGATGTGGGATCTCCAGCAAACCCGCGGTTAGCGGGAGCTGACTCGCCGTTTTAACCGACGGCTCTATAGCAGATCTGAGTGGCACGCTGATAGGCGCCAGAAAAAGACATTTGCAAAAGTCCGGATATTCCTTAGAATATGCGGCCTTTCGGGCACCTATGCCCGCTGTGCATTTAGATTTGCAGCACCGACTACAGGAACGATGTTCACATGCTAACAATCCGTCTTGCCCTTGGCGGCTCCAAAAAGCGCCCGTTTTACCACTTGACCGTAACCGACAGCCGCAACCCGCGTGACGGTTCGCACAAGGAACAGGTTGGTTTCTTCAACCCTGTTGCTCGTGGTCAAGAAGTTCGTCTGTCCGTGAACCAAGAGCGCGTAGCCTACTGGCTGAGCGTTGGTGCACAGCCATCCGAGCGTGTTGCCAAGTTGTTGAAGGACTCGGCTAAGGCCGCAGCCTGAGCAATATGAACGCGACGCCAGCTGTTGCTGATGATTTGATCGTTATCGGCAAGATTTACTCTGTTCATGGCGTTCGCGGCGAAGTGAAGGTGTATTCCTTTACTGATCCGACTGAAAACCTGTTGCAGTACAAAACCTGGACGCTCAAGCGCGAAGGGAGTGTGAAACAGGTCGAGCTGGTCAGTGGACGCGGGAGCGATAAGTTCCTGGTCGCAAAGCTCAAGGGTCTTGATGATCGTGAAGAAGCTCGTCTTCTGGCCGGTTATGAGATCTGCGTGCCGCGCAACCTGTTCCCTGAATTGACCGACGGCGAGTACTACTGGTACCAGCTGGAAGGTCTGAAGGTTATTGATCAACTGGGGCAATTGCTCGGGAAAATCGATCATCTTCTGGAAACCGGCGCCAATGATGTAATGGTGGTCAAGCCTTGCGCTGGCAGCCTGGATGATCGCGGACGCCTGTTGCCGTATACCGGGCAATGCGTGTTGGCCGTCGACCTGGCAGCGGGCGAGATGAAGGTGGAATGGGACGCGGACTTCTAAGCGTGGCTAATTTGCGCATTGAAGTGATCAGTTTGTTTCCCGAGATGTTTTCCGCCATCAGCGAGTACGGCATCACCAGTCGGGCGGTGAAACAGGGGCTGTTGCAGCTTACCTGTTGGAACCCGCGAGACTACACGACGGATCGACATCACACTGTGGACGATCGCCCATTTGGCGGTGGCCCGGGCATGGTGATGAAGATCAAGCCCCTGGAAGACGCGTTGGCCCAGGCCAAGGCAGCTGCCGGGGAGAAGGCGAAGGTAATTTACCTGTCCCCTCAAGGCCGTCAGCTGAAACAGGCTGGGGTTCGCGAACTGGCGAATGAGGAAGCATTAATCCTGATTGCCGGTCGCTATGAAGGCATTGACGAGCGGTTTATTGAAGCTCATGTCGATGAAGAGTGGTCGATTGGGGACTATGTCCTGTCTGGCGGCGAGCTGCCGGCGATGGTCCTGATAGATGCGGTTACACGACTGCTGCCTGGAGCTTTAGGGCATGCGGACTCCGCGGAGGAAGACTCCTTCACGGATGGTTTGCTGGATTGCCCGCACTACACCCGACCGGAGGTGTATGCGGATCAGCGTGTTCCCGACGTATTGCTAAGTGGCAATCACGCACACATCCGGCGTTGGCGTTTACAGCAGTCCCTTGGTCGGACCTATGAACGACGCGCCGATCTTCTGGAAAGCCGCTCGCTTTCTGGAGAAGAGAAGAAGCTGCTCGAGGAATACATCCTCGCGCGGGACGATAGTTAACAACGTATCGATGGTAGGTCCGATGACTTACCTTAGGAGCACAGCATGACTAACAAAATCATCCTTGCACTCGAAGCAGAGCAGATGACCAAAGAGATCCCTACCTTTGCCCCAGGCGACACTATTGTCGTTCAGGTGAAAGTGAAGGAAGGCGACCGTTCGCGTCTGCAAGCGTTCGAAGGCGTGGTAATCGCCAAGCGTAACCGTGGTGTGAACAGTGCTTTCACTGTTCGTAAAATCTCCAACGGTGTTGGCGTAGAGCGTACTTTCCAGACCTACAGCCCGCAAATCGACAGCATGGCCGTTAAGCGTCGCGGTGACGTACGTAAAGCCAAGCTGTACTACCTGCGTGACCTGTCCGGTAAAGCAGCTCGCATCAAGGAAAAACTGGCTTAAGTCCAGCTTCCCGATGCAGAAAAAAGCAGCCTACGGGCTGCTTTTTTGTGCCTGAAATTTGTCAATTTGCCGGTATTTTCCCATGACCACCCGCCTCGAAGAAATCCAGCGTCGTACCGACCTGTCCGTGACCTACGTGACCAAGGCCGTGTTCCCGCCGACCACCAACCACCACAACACCCTGTTCGGCGGTACGGCGCTGGCGTGGATGGATGAAGTGTCGTTCATCACGGCCACGCGTTTTTGTCGTTTGCCGCTGGTGACGGTCTCCACTGATCGGATCGACTTTAATCACGCGATTCCGGCCGGCTCCATCGTTGAGCTGATCGGGCGCGTTGTCAAAGTCGGTAACACCAGCCTCAAGGTTGAAGTCGAAGTGTTTGTGGAAAGCATGAGTGCCGATGGCCGCGAAAAGGCGATCCAGGGTGTGTTCAGCTTTGTCGCGATTGATGCCGATAAGCGGCCGGTTCCGGTATTGCCTGGGTTTGTAGACTGATCTGAAACCGAGTCGTGGCCATCGCAGGCAAGCCAGCTCCCACATTTGATCGATGTTGATCATGAGATCAGGCATGACACAAAACCCATGTGGGAGCTGGCTTGCCTGCGATAGGATCTACCCGACACTACATTCATTCGCTTGAGCCCCTATGCCCGCCATTGACCATCCCCTGATCGATCGCTTCCTTGATGCCCTGTGGCTGGAAAAAGGCCTGTCGGACAACACCCGCCAGGCCTACCGCAGTGACTTGGCCCTGTTCAACGGCTGGCTGCAGGAGAAAAACCTCGAACTGATCAATGCCGGTCGCGAGCTGATCCTTGATCACCTGGCCTGGCGCCTTGAGCAGAACTACAAGCCTCGCTCCACTGCGCGATTTCTATCTGGCGTGCGTGGTTTTTATCGCTACCTGCTGCGGGAAAAGCTGATCGCGGTCGACCCGACCCTGCAAATCGATATGCCGCAACTCGGCAGGCCATTGCCCAAATCCCTGTCGGAAGCCGACGTCGATGCCTTGCTCGCCGCGCCCGACCTGAGTGAAGCCATCGGACAGCGTGACCGCGCCATGCTCGAAGTGCTCTACGCCTGCGGGCTGCGGGTGACTGAACTGATCAGCCTGACCCTGGAGCAAGTCAACTTGCGTCAGGGCGTGCTGCGCGTCATGGGCAAAGGCAGCAAGGAGCGACTGGTGCCGATGGGCGAGGAGGCGATTGTGTGGGTTGAGCGCTATATGCGTGATGCCCGTGGCGAATTGCTCGGCGGGCGGCCCAGCGACGTGCTGTTCCCCAGCCTGCGCGGTGAGCAGATGACCCGCCAGACCTTCTGGCACCGTATCAAGCACCAGGCCAAAGTGGCTGGGATCGGCAAGGCGCTGTCGCCACATACGTTGCGCCACGCGTTTGCCACCCATTTGCTCAACCACGGTGCGGATTTGCGGGTGGTGCAAATGCTGCTGGGGCACAGTGACTTATCCACAACCCAGATTTACACCCACGTCGCGCGCGCACGTCTGCAGGAGATGCACGCCAAGCATCACCCTCGCGGATAAAATTACGTCGGAAAAGGCCCAATTTACCTGCCGCAGTCTGCCCCCCGGCCCAACTGTGGTAGGCTTTGCCGGTTCGCAAAGGGGACGGCGCCCAGGCTCGTATTGACAGCCCCGTGTTTCCAGATCGGTGTTCATGCGCCCGTCCCTGCATCTGCCTTCAGGAGTTCCCATGCGCTTGACCCAGATTATTGCCGCCGCAGCCATTGCGTTGGTTTCCACCTTTGTTGTCGCCGATGACGCCGCCGAGCAGACCATTCGCAAGAGCTTGGCCAACCTGCAACTCGACACGCCGATTGAAAGCATCAGTGCCAGCCCGATGGCCGGGCTGTATGAAGTCAAGCTCAAGGGTAGCCGTGTGCTGTACGCCAGTGCCGATGGCCAGTACATCGTCCAGGGTTACCTGTTCCAGTTGAAAGACGGCAAGCCGGTCAACCTGACCGAGAAAGCCGAGCGCCTGGGCGTGTCCAAGTTGATCAACGGCATTCCAGTGGCTGAAACCGTGGTTTACCCGGCCATCGGCGAGACCAAGACTCACATCACCGTGTTCACCGACACCACCTGCCCGTACTGCCACAAGCTGCACGCCGAAGTGCCTGCGCTGAACAAAATGGGTATCGAAGTGCGCTACGTCGCGTTCCCGCGCCAGGGCCTGGGCTCGCCGGGTGACGAACAACTGCAAGCCGTATGGTGCTCGGCCGACAAGAAAGCCGCCATGGACAAAATGGTCGATGGCAAGGAAATCAAGTCGGCCAAATGCGCCAACCCGGTTTCCAAGCAGTTCGCCCTGGGCCAGTCGATTGGTGTGAACGGTACACCGGCCATCGTTTTGGCTGATGGCCAAGTAATTCCGGGCTACCAGCCTGCGCCACAAGTTGCCAAACTGGCGCTGGGTGCAAAGTAAGCAGTCATCGTCGAGCCTTTGACGATCATGCCCCGCCGAACAGTCGACGGGGCATTAATTGAGAGCCGCAGTTGTGCGGCTGTTTACCACGGCCGACCTTGAGTCGGCCGTTTCATGGGGAGTTCTTCAGTGAAACCGGTCAAAGTAGGCATCTGTGGGTTAGGGACCGTCGGTGGCGGCACCTTGAACGTACTTCAGCGTAATGCTGAAGAAATTTCCCGCCGTGCAGGGCGTGGGATTGAAGTGGCGCAAATTGCCACGCGTACGCCAAAGCCTCAGTTCCAAACGACCGGTATTGCGATTACCAACGATGTCTTCGCCGTGGCCACCAACCCTGAAATCGATATCGTCATCGAGCTGGTTGGCGGTTACACCGTGGCCCGCGAGCTGGTGCTCAAGGCCATCGAGAACGGCAAGCACGTGGTCACCGCCAACAAGGCGCTGATCGCCGTGCACGGTAACGAGATCTTCGCCAAGGCGCGCGAGAAGGGCGTGATCGTTGCGTTCGAAGCGGCTGTGGCCGGCGGCATCCCGGTGATCAAGGCGATCCGTGAAGGCTTGTCCGCCAACCGTATCAACTGGGTGGCCGGCATCATCAACGGCACCGGCAACTTCATCCTCACCGAAATGCGCGAGAAGGGCCGTACCTTCGAAGACGTGCTGGCCGAAGCCCAGGCGCTGGGTTACGCCGAAGCCGACCCGACCTTTGACGTGGAAGGCATCGACGCGGCCCACAAGCTGACCATCCTGGCCTCCATCGCCTTTGGTATCCCGCTGCAGTTCGACAAGGCCTACACCGAAGGCATCACCAAGCTGACCACTGCCGACGTGAACTACGCCGAAGCCCTGGGCTACCGCATCAAGCACCTGGGCGTGGCGCGCAGCACTCCGGCCGGTATCGAGCTGCGTGTGCACCCGACGTTGATCCCGGCCGACCGCCTGATCGCCAACGTCAACGGCGTGATGAACGCCGTGATGGTCAACGGTGATGCAGCCGGCTCCACGCTGTTCTACGGCGCCGGTGCCGGTATGGAACCGACGGCCTCCTCGGTCATCGCCGACCTGGTGGACGTGGTCCGCGCCATGACCAGCGACCCGGAAAACCGCGTGCCGCACCTGGCCTTCCAGCCGGACTCGCTGTCGGCCCACCCGATCCTGCCGATCGAAGCCTGCGAAAGTGCCTACTACCTGCGCATCCAGGCTCAGGATCATCCGGGCGTGTTGGCCCAGGTTGCCAGCATCCTGTCGGAGCGCGGCATCAATATCGAGTCGATCATGCAGAAGGAAGTCGAGGAGCAAAACGGCCAGGTGCCGATGATCCTGTTGACCCACCGCGTGCTCGAACAGCGCATGAACGATGCCATCGCCGCCCTCGAAGCCCTGCAAGGGGTGGTTGGCCCGGTGGTGCGGATTCGCGTCGAACACTTGAACTAACCGATTTGATCCAGGGGCCCCGTGTGTTCGGCGGCCTCTGTTCGAGAATGTTTTAGAGGAGCCAGTCATGCGTTATATCAGCACCCGCGGCCAGGCACCGGCCCTGAATTTCGAAGACGTTTTGCTGGCAGGCCTTGCCACTGACGGCGGCCTGTATGTGCCGGAAAACCTGCCACGTTTCACCCAGGAAGAAATTGCGTCCTGGGCGGGCCTGCCGTACCACGAGCTGGCGTTCCGGGTGATGCGCCCGTTCGTCACCGGCAGCATTCCGGATGCGGATTTCAAAAAGATTCTGGAAGAGACTTATGGCGTGTTTTCCCACAGCGCCATCGCCCCTCTGCGTCAGCTGAACGGCAACGAATGGGTGCTGGAGCTGTTCCACGGCCCGACCCTGGCGTTCAAGGACTTCGCCCTGCAATTGCTGGGTCGCCTGCTCGATTACGTGCTGGAAAAGCGCGGCGAGCGTGTGGTGATCATCGGCGCTACGTCCGGTGATACCGGTTCGGCCGCCATCGAAGGTTGCAAGCACTGCGAAAACGTCGACATCTTCATCCTGCACCCGCACAAGCGCGTGTCGGAAGTGCAGCGTCGCCAGATGACGACCATTTTCGGTGAAAACATCCACAACATCGCCATCGAAGGCAACTTCGATGACTGCCAGGAAATGGTCAAGAACAGCTTCGCTGACCAGAGCTTCCTGAAAGGTACGCGCCTGGTGGCGGTAAACTCGATCAACTGGGCCCGGATCATGGCTCAGATCGTCTACTACTTCCACGCGTCCCTGCAGTTGGGCGGCCCGGCGCGTTCGGTGTCGTTCTCGGTGCCGACCGGCAACTTCGGCGACATCTTTGCCGGCTACCTGGCGCGCAACATGGGCCTGCCGATCAACCAGTTGATCGTCGCCACCAACCGCAACGACATCCTGCACCGCTTCATGAGTGGCAACCAGTACGTCAAGGAAACCCTGCACGCCACATTGTCGCCGTCCATGGATATCATGGTGTCGTCGAACTTCGAACGCCTGCTGTTCGACATGCACGGTCGCAATGGCGCCGCCCTGGCTGGCCTGATGGACAGCTTCAAGCAAGGTGGCGGTTTCAGCGTCGAGCAAGAGCGCTGGACCGAAACCCGCAAGCTGTTCGACTCCCTGGCCGTGGACGATGCGCAGACCTGTGAAACCATCGCTGAGGTCTACGCCCAGACCGGCGAACTGCTCGACCCACACACCGCCATCGGTGTGAAGGCCGCACGCGAATGCCGTCGCAGCCTGGACATCCCGATGGTGATTCTGGGCACTGCCCACCCGGTCAAATTCCCGGAAGCGGTGGAGAAGGCCGGTGTTGGCAAAGCGCTGGAGTTGCCCGAGCACCTGGCTGACCTGTTCGAGCGTGAAGAGCGCTGCACGGTGTTGGCGAACGATCTGAAAGCCATGCAGGCGTTTGTCAGCCAGCACGGCAATCGCGGTAAGCCGCTCTGATCCACAGGTTGCTACGCGGTAGGTCAAGCCCGTCTTCGTGACGGGCTTTTTCATTCTGGCGAGCCATACTTGCGCGGGCGGCCAACCAGCAAACTCAAGAAACTCAATCGGTGCGTGTAGTGATTCAATGGGCGGTGCGGCTGGCTTGCGTGCTGTTGCTCGGCCATCTGCCTAAGGGCCAGGCGGCTGTCAGCCTGCCTTTCAAGCGGGTGCCGGGGTTTATCCCGCTGGAGCCTTTGCCCCTGGCACCGGCGGAGCAGCAGTGGTTCACCGCTCTCGGACATTGAAGGTGGGCATTTCGATTGATGATTATCAACCGATTGATTACCCGCGACCGCAATCGCTAACAGGGCATCAGTGCCGATTACCTGAGCCTGGTCGGCGCGCGTCCAGGACGGCGCGCAATGGCTGTTCAGACGCGGCTTTCAAGGCAGGCTCCCAGGGTAATCCAGGGATTCTAGCCTGTCGGTGGATGTTTTCTCTCTGTCATCTTTGCCGTGCATGCTCGCTTGACTCGGGCAGGAGGCTACACAAAAGGTCGAACTTTCTGCTTTGAGTACGGGTCACTTGAATGTAAGCACCTTAATGACATTTTTGTTTTTCGAACCTTATTCGAATGATTGAGTGGTGATCGAGATGGAAAGTATCAGCCTATTGCTCGAAGAAGCACTGAGCCCTTATCAGGTTACGTTGACCACCTCGGGCCTACAGGGCGAGTGCCTGGTGACCGTGAAGAACCCTGCTGGCGCTATCGTCGTCGAGCGTGAAGTCGATCGGGCCCAATTGACCGATAAGCGTGTACTGGTGGATGTGGTGGATTGCTTGCTACGCGATCTGAAAATCGCTGAAGGGCGCCTGGAACCCTCGGTTATCGCAGCATTGCGTAACGCAGCCCAAACCCGTGGCGCCGCCCTCGCATGAAGAATTGTTTAATGATGGAAACTTCCTACCGCATGCCCGGTCAGATTTCATAACAGCAAGAGCAAACATTGTGCTCCGGTGTTTGTGGCTTGTTGTACTGGTCTTTGTAGGCCACGTTTAACCCCGAGTTGTCTCCCCACTGCTCGGGGTTTCTTTTGCCTGCGATTTGTCAGGGCTCAGGGAAACTCTGGAAAAAACTCGGGTTGTCCAACAAATACTGCGCGCGCATCACGGGGTCCAACCATGACGCGTAGGATTGCTGGACCCGCGCCTGTGGGATATCCCGTATCGCCTGATCGATTCGCTGCATGGCCTGACGGCCTTGAGGCGTATCCGAGCAACCAATATGCGAACGTTGATAACGCGCTGAGCCCTTGATGGGATAGAACATCAGGTCCTGGGCAGCGATACCCTGTTGCCGGGCGTGATAGCGGATTTCCGGCGGGTAACCCAACACCGCTTCCAGCCGCCCAAGACGCTGCATTTGCAACAGGCTGCCAAGGGCGTCATTGCCGTAATGCAATGCCAGGGTGTGGGGAGCAGCGTGCTTGAGCTGTTCGTCGATGGCGGGGCCGTAGCTGCGTTCGGCGGTAGCGCCAATGCGCGCTTTATGGGATTCGAGAAAGGCTTGCAGATCAAATTGGCCCTCGGCAATAAAGGGTGCCATTGCCTCCTGCTGGCTGCGTTGGATCGTCACCCCGTTGCTGACCACCACGAATGCCTGGGCCGAAAACACAATGTACTTCGCGCGCTCCGGCGTCCACAGCAGCGAGGGGTCGCAGGTCAGGGACGGCGAGCGCAGCATTTGAATGCCGCGAGCGCGGTTGACGTGCATCACGGTGTGGCGGTATTGCGGCAGGCGCTTGGCGAGTATCGGCAACAACTCATCCAGTGCCCCCTGGCCTTTCTGAGGCCCTTCAAAGATGGTGATGGGCGGCAGGTCGCGCAACAGCCAGATCAGCGTGTCCTCGGCATGCGCCGAGAGCGGCCACACGCCGAGCATCACGCTCATGAGGCACAGAGGGATAAACCGGCATTGGTACGGGCGAGCCATCAGATCGCGCCAACCTCGCGCAAACGGGTGATGGCTGCGGCGTCGTAACCCAGTTCATTGAGGACCGTGCTGTTATGTTCGCCCAACTGCGGCCCGACCCACTCACAACTACCCGGTGTTTGCGACAGCTTGGGCACGATCCCCGGCATCTTGAAGCCCTTGCCGCCCGGCAACTGAGCCTCGAGAAACATTTCCCGCGCCAGAAACTGCGGGTCGCCCAACATGTCTTCGGCGCTGTAGATGCGGCTGGCGGGCACCTCGGCCTTGTTCAGTTGCTCAATCACGTGGTCCAGCGGCAGCGAGTTGACCCAGCGATCAATCACGCCGTACAGCTCATCACGGCGGCTATCGCGTCCGTCATTGCTCGCCAGCTGCGGGTCATTGGCCAGGTCTTCGCGGCCGATGGCGCTCATGAAACGCTTGAAGATTGCATCGCCATTGGCGCCGATCTGCACATGCTTGCCGTCGGCAGTGGTATGAATCGATGACGGCGTGATGCCGGGCATGATGTTGCCGGTGCGCTCGCGAATAAACCCGAACACGTCGAACTCCGGGATCATGCTTTCCATCATCGCGAAGATGGCTTCGTACAGTGCCACATCCACGACTTGGCCGAGCCCGCCGTTGACCTCACGATGACGCAGCGCCATCAGCGCGCCGATGACCGCCCACAAGGCGGCAATCGAGTCGCCGATGGAAATCCCCGTGCGTACCGGCGGGCGGTCTTCGAAACCGGTGATATAGCGCAAGCCGCCCATGGACTCGCCCACCGCGCCGAACCCCGGCTGGTCTTTCATCGGGCCGGTCTGGCCAAAACCCGAGAGCCGCACCATCACCAATTTCGGGTTCAGCGCATGCAGGGTTTCCCAGCTCAGACCGAGTTTTTCCAGGACGCCGGGGCGGAAATTCTCAATCAGGATGTCGGCATTCGCCAGCAACTGCTTAAGGATGGCCAAACCCTCCGGGTGCTTGAGGTTCAGTGTCAGCGACTGCTTGTTGCGCGCCTGCACGAACCACCAGAGTGAGGTGCCTTCATACAGCTTGCGCCATTTGCGCAGCGGGTCGCCGCCGCCCGGGGATTCGACCTTGATCACCTCGGCACCGAATTCGGCGCAGATGCGTGACGCAAACGGGCCGGCGATCAAGGTGCCCAGTTCGATGACTTTCAGGCCGGCCAGCGGTTTGGCATTAAACGACATGAGGATCCTTATCAAGCGTGGAACGGTGGTGTGATGCCTTTTAACATAGGCGAGCGGCCCAGGGATAAGGATGATGCAGCGCAGTATTCGTTGAATGGCCGCGCCATCGGTTAGACTGGCCGCCTTTCCCTGTCTCTAGAAGCCCGTTCATGGCCCAGCCGTCCACGACCTACAAATTCGAACTCAACCTCACCGACCTTGATCGCTCGGTGTACGAGAGCGTCAAACAGACCATCGCCCGCCATCCTTCGGAAACCGAAGAGCGCATGACCGTGCGTCTTTTGGCCTACGCACTTTGGTACAACGAGCATTTGTCGTTCGGCCGTGGTCTGTCAGATGTAGACGAGCCAGCCCTGTGGGAAAAAAGCCTGGATGATCGTGTTCTGCACTGGATTGAGGTCGGCCAGCCTGACGCCGATCGTCTCACCTGGTGCTCGCGCCGTACCGAACGCACCAGCTTGCTAGCCTACGGCAGCCTGCGTGTGTGGGAAGGCAAAGTGGTGCCGGTGGCAAAAAACCTGAAGAATGTACACATCGCCGCTGTGCCTCAGGAAATCCTCGAGACCCTGGCCAAGGACATGCCGCGCGTTATCAAGTGGGACGTGATGATCAGCGAAGGCACGATCTTCGTGACGGATGATCGTGGCCAGCATGAAGTGCAGTTGGAATGGTTGGTCGGCGAGCGTGATTAAACATGCGGGAGCTGGCGTGTGTGGGAGCGGGCTTGCTCGCGAAAGCATCACCGCAGCGTAACTGACTTACCAAGGTGTCTGCATCGCCGGCAAACCAGCCCCCACATTTGTTCTATCTCGCTGTGAATATCTTTGTTTAACCGTTGTACCAGAAGAGAAGCTTCCGTCACCCCATGCGTATTGATCCTCGCCCGTTGCCCGCTGTCCTGCCGTTTCTCGGTGAATTGCCACCGTTGTTGACCCGTCTCTACGCCGCACGCGGGGTGCAGTCGGAAGCCGAACTGGACAAGAGCCTGGCGCGGTTGATTCCCTACCAGCAGCTCAAGGGCATCGACGCGGCGGTGGACCTGCTGGTGACCGCCCTCGAGCAGCGCCAGCGCATCCTGATCGTCGGTGACTTCGACGCCGACGGCGCCACGGCCAGCACCGTGGGCACCCTTGGCCTGCGTTTGCTCGGCGCGGCCCATGTCGATTACCTGGTCCCCAACCGTTTTGAGTACGGTTATGGCCTGACGCCGGAAATCGTCGCCGTGGCGCTGCAGCGCACGCCGCAGTTGCTGATTACCGTGGATAACGGCATCTCCAGCGTCGAAGGCGTGGCGGCGGCAAAAGCGGCGGGGTTGAAGGTGTTGGTCACTGACCACCACTTGCCCGGCGATGAATTGCCGGCGGCGGATGCCATCGTCAACCCGAACCAACCCGGCTGTGAGTTCCCGAGCAAGGCGCTGGCGGGTGTCGGCGTGATCTTTTATGTGTTGATGGCCTTGCGCGCGCGTTTACGCAGCCTGGGCTGGTACGACAACACGCCGCAACCGAACATCGGTGAATTGCTCGACCTGGTCGCCCTGGGCAGCGTCGCCGACGTGGTGCCGCTGGATGCCAACAACCGCATCCTGGTCCATCAGGGGCTGGAGCGTATTCGCGCCGGTCGCGCCCGGCCGGGGATCAAGGCGATCCTTGAGGTCGCCAAGCGCGACCATGCCCGTATCACCTCGACCGACCTGGGCTTTATTCTTGGGCCACGGCTGAATGCCGCCGGCCGCCTGGATGATATGAGCCTCGGCATCGAATGCCTGCTCACCACCGACTTCGCGGCGGCCCGGGAAATGGCGGCGCAACTGGACGGCATGAACCAGGACCGTAAATCCATCGAGCAGGGCATGCAGCGCGAGGCGCTCGCCCAGCTCAAGGACTTGCCGGTGGAATCGATGCCCTACGGTTTGTGCCTGTTCGACCCGGAATGGCACCAGGGCGTCATCGGCATTTTGGCGTCGCGCATGAAAGAGCGGTACTTCCGCCCGACCATCGCCTTCGCCGACGCCGGTGATGGCCTGCTCAAGGGCTCAGGGCGCTCTGTGCAGGGTTTCCACATCCGTGATGCCCTGGCGGTCGTCGCGAGCCAGCATCCCAACCTGATCGCCAAATACGGCGGTCATGCGATGGCGGCCGGTTTGACCTTGCCCGAGGCGAATTTCCCACTGTTTGCCGAGGCCTTTGATGCTGAAGTGCGTCGGCAACTGCGCGAAGAAGACCTCACCGGGCGGCTGCTGTCCGACGGCACCTTGGCTGTGGAAGAGTTTCACTTGGAACTGGCGCGCGCATTGCGGCATGCCGGGCCATGGGGCCAGCACTTTCCTGAGCCGCTGTTTCACGGTGTGTTTCAGTTGGTCGAGCAGCGCGTAGTAGGGGAGCGGCACCTCAAGGTGGTGCTCAAGAGCGAATGCGGGTCAGTGAAGCTCGATGGCATTGCGTTTGGCGTGGACCGAGAGGTCTGGCCTAACCCGACGGTGCGTTGGGTGGAATTGGCCTACAAGCTGGACGTGAACGAATTTCGTGGGCAGGAAACCGTGCAGTTGATGATCGCGCATATCGAACCGCGCTAAATCCGACCAGCACCGCAAAACCAAATGTGGGAGCTGGCTTGCCTGCGATAGCAGCACTGCGGTGTGACTGACACACCCAGGTGATGCCATCGCAGGCAAGCCAGCTCCCACACAAGCCAGCACACCGTTTTTTGGCGTACAGCTCGGGATTACTCGGCTTTATCCTTGGCCTGGTGCTTCACGATGATGTCCACCAGACGCTGGGCCAGCGCCGGGTAGTTCTCATCGAAGTGATGCCCGCCCGGCAGCTTCACGGCTTCGCCCACAGCGGTCTTGTCGGTGCAGCCACTCTCGTCGACTTCTTCGGCACCGTAGATGCACACCACCTTGTCGGCGGGCAGCTTGGCCATTTCCGGGCCGGTAGCGGCCTCTTTGCCTGCGTTGCCCAACCAGCCTTCCACTTCGATTTCAAAGCTGCCGGTGCGCGCGAAGGCGAGCAGGATAATGGCGTCGACACGCTGCTGTTCGTTTTCCGGCATGCGGTTGTAGATGGCGGGCAGTACGTCGGCGCCGAACGAGTAGCCGGTCAGTACGAAGCGCTTGGTGCCCCACTTCTGCCGGTAGTGCTGCATCAGTTCGCTGAGGTCTTTGGCGCTTTGTTCCGGGGTCTTGTGCTGCCAGTAGTAGCGCAGCGTGTCGATGCCGACCACCGGGTAGCCGATCTTGGCCATTTCACCGGCCACGTCGCGGTCCAGGTCACGCCAGCCACCGTCACCGGAGAGGAACAGGGTGACGGTATCTTTGGCTTGGCCAGCCGGTACTTCCACTACAGGAATCGCCAGGCCGCCGTTGTCCGAACCGACCAGCTGCTTACGCAGTTCGTTGTTCAACACTTGCGGGTAGTGAATGTCGTAGTCGCTGATGCTGGTGGTTGCGCGCGGGGTGTCGCGTACGAAACTGGCGCTTTCGTCGTCAGGGTTGTCGTTCCAGGCCACCAGCCAGTTGCCATGGGCGGAGGTTTTCGGCAGCGGGTCCTTGCAACCTTCCTGTACCAGGGTGAAGCCGACGGAGATGGCGTTGGCTTTGTCATCGCTCTGTGTGGCCAGCCAGCGCCAGGCGAGCGCAGCGCCAGGGCCAATGCCGCTGACCAGGGTCGCCGGGCCTTTAAGCTGGCCCAGGGCGCTTTGCAGGGCTTGTTCCTGCAACTTGCAGTCATCCTTCGGCAGGATCACTTGAACGATTTGCGCAGCGCCACCTTGGCTCAGTGCAATCAGCTGGCTGTCGGTCAGGGTTTCATCAGCCATCACGGCCACGGCCACACGGGCTTTTGCCGAGCCGTTGGGCGTCACACGGGTCATAACCGTGCCATCAGCCTGTGGCAGTTGTTCCAGGGTCGGTTGCGGGGCAGGGCGGTTCCAGAACCAAAAGCCGCCGCCTGCGATCAGGGCGAGCAGCACTACAAAGGCCAATACATACCGCCAGGAGCGTCGAATCATCAGCGTTTCACCAATCCAGTCAAGCCGCCCGCAATCAGGGCGGCGGTATCGGCCAGTGCCACCAGCGGATCAAGTCCTGCGGGCACGGCCATATAACGGGGTTCCCAGTCAGGCTGGAACTTGTCTTTGAAGCGGCGCAAACCTTGGAAGTTATACAGTTGCTCGCCACGGCGGAACACCATTGAGCCCAGGCGTTGGGTCAGCGGGGCGCCACGGCGTGGTTGCAGGCCCGACAACGGCACCATGCCGAGGCTGAAGCGGGCGTAGTCATGGTTCTTATAATGTTGAATCAGGCCGACCATCATGAACTCCATGGTCAGCTTCGGCGCGTCCGGGTGCGCACGCATCAGGTCGAGACTGGCCAGGTCATGGTTGTAGGTCTCGAGCAGGTTGGCGAAGGCCACCGGGCGCCCTTCGAAGCGAATGATCGCAATGCGAAAGTGCTTGAGGTAGTCGTCGCTGAAACGGCCCAGGGAGAAGCCCTTTTCCCGTACGTTCTTGCCGGTCAGCCAGGCATCGGAGATGACTTTGAGTTCATCCATCGGCGCCTGGCCCGGTTCGCAGATCTCCAGGGACAGGCCGTCCCGGGTGCCACGGTTCCAGGTGTAGCGCAAATCCTTCATCTCTTTGCCCTTGGCTTCCAGGTCAAAGCGTTTCAGGTCGACACGGGCTTCTTCGCCCAGCTTGATCGCGGTGAGGCCGATGTCCATGTAGTACGGCAGGTTCTCGGCGCGTACCTGGTAGAACACCGGGCGGGCGTGATGGATGTCGCACAGGTCGCGGAACTGCCAGATCATCTCGGCGCGGGGTTGGGTCGGGCCGATCGGGTCATACAAGGCCACCAGGCTGCGCCCGCGACGGGCATACATCAGGAAGGCTTCGTCGTTAGGGTGGAACAGCAGCGCCTTGTCGCCGGTCAGCGCCAGGCCGCCGTCGGGTTGGGACGAGGCCATCAGAATCTTGGTGGCGCGCTCCAGTTCGTCGGGTGTCGGCAAGTGGATCACCGGCCGCGCAGTGCGCAGCAGCCAGGTCAACGACACGATCACCAGCAACACTGCCGCACCGAGCAATGAGCGCAGGCCGCGGGGGGCGTTGGCATCCAGGGTGAACTGCCACCACAGTTGATGGCTGTACGGCACGTCTTGATAGGCAAACAGCAGCAGCCAGATCGAGGCGCCCAGCACGCAAACGCTGGCCACCAGGTACAACGGCGAGAACGGCAGTTCGGTCAGGCGGCTCGCGCGGTAGAACGAGCGACGGAAGATCGCCAGCAGCACCGCCGTCATGATCATCAGGCTGGCTTCTTCCCAGTCGAAGCCTTTGAGCAGCGAGAGCAGGGCGCCGGTCAGCAGCAACACCATGGTCAGCATCCACGCAGCCGACAAGCGCCGACGCAGGCCCTGGGCAAGCAACAGGCAGAGCACGCCGATCAGGCTGGCGCCAAAGTGCGAGGCGTCAATCAGGCGGTGGGGAATCAGAAAGCCGATGTTTTCCAGGCGTGTGTCGATTTCCGGCGTTGCGCCGGAAAACAGCAGGACCACGCCGGACAAAAAAACCAGTACGGCCAGCACGGGTGCGGCCAGGCCGGATGCAACCCGCAGGCTCTGCTGGGTCTGGAACAGGCGCTGAGCTTCGTTGACCAGCAGGAACACGCAGGCGATCAGCAGCGGCAGGACCACGTAGATCATCCGGTACAGCAGCAGGGCCGCGGCCAAAGGCGCGGCACCGAGCTTGTCGGCGAAGGCGGCGAGCAGAATCGCTTCGAATACACCCACGCCGCCCGGAACATGGCTGAGTACACCGGCGGCCAGGGCCAGCAGATACACCAGCAGGAAGGGGCCGAACGGCGGCGCTTCCGGCAGCAACATATAGAGCACAGTGGCGGCGGCCGCCACGTCCAGTGCGGTGATGATCAACTGCAGGAAGGTCAGGCGCCGGCCCGGCAGGCGCAGCGTGCGGCGCCCGGCCTTGACCAGCAGGTTGTCCGGGTAGGGTTGTTCCGGCAGGCGGCGACGATAAATGCCGATGCACAGCGCGACCGACAACAGCAATACCGCGCCGGCAATGCTGCCGAGCAAACCTTGCGACAGATGCAGGTAGGTGGACGCAGCCGGCAGGTTACTCAGCGTGGCCAGTGCGGCCAGCGGTGGCAGGGCAGTGCCCAGGGCCAGGCTGGCGAATACGGTCATGTGGGCAACTTCCGAGGCCCCGATGCCATGGCGTGCATATAAGCGGTAACGCACCGAGCCGCCGGAAAGCATCGACAGGCCTATGGCGTTGCCAATCGCAAAGGCTGTGAAACCACCCAGAGCCAACGTCTTGGCAGGCAGTTTCACCCCGGCATAGCGGGCGCCGGAGAACTCGTAACCCAACAGAATGATGAAACCGGCGACCGCCGCCGCAAACGCGCCCAGCAATGCCGGTTTGGGCACTTCCAGGATCGAGTCGTGGAGGGCGTACAGGTCCAGTTCCAGCAGCAGGTGTCGGCAGGCGATCAGGGCAATTGCGAACAGCAACAGGGTGACGGCCAGCCCGATGGGTTGACGGTATTTGCTCAACAGATCCAGCCAACGCAAACGGGTGGGAGTAATCGGTTGTTCCGCTGTGACGGTGTCTTGTGGTTCAGACGAGTTGGCGCGCATCAATCACCTCGTGGATTGTGCGCGACAGGATGGAGGTATCCAGCCAAGTTACCAATCCCTATGGACAAAATAATTACAAATATTAACGCTTATCGCCGGGTGGGGCGAATGCGGCCATTGGTCGTAGAGGGTCGTGCTTGAGTACTGAGCATAGCTTGCAATGACATGGACTCTGCAAACCGTATACGGTTTCATGAAAGATGCCATGCCATTGTTTCAGAAGAACTTTTTTAACCGGATACAAAAAAGGCCACTCTTTCGAGTGGCCTTTCTTGATGTTTGGTTGCGGGAGCCGGATTTGAACCGACGACCTTCGGGTTATGAGCCCGACGAGCTACCAGACTGCTCCATCCCGCGTCTGTGGCCGGCATTCTACAGCCCAGCGGCGGGGTGTCAACCGTTAATCGGCCGATGGGTCAAATAAGTGTGAATTAGCCGCTGCGTGTTGACTATGTGCGGTAAGTCCGCGATGGGGAAAGAGTTTTTTGTCTTACAATTTTCATACAGGGATAAAACAGAGGCGCACAAAAAAGGCCACTCTTTCGAGTAGCCTTTTTTGATGTTTGGTTGCGGGAGCCGGATTTGAACCGACGACCTTCGGGTTATGAGCCCGACGAGCTACCAGACTGCTCCATCCCGCGTCTGTGTGTCGGCATTCTACAGCGGAACGCAGGTGTGTCAACCTGTGAATTGAAGAAAAGCGCTTGTGGTTCAATCGGTTAGCTCTCCAAAGCGCTGGTAGAAACGCCTCCGGGCCAGTCTGGCCGAGGGTTTCAGCTCTATCGGTAGGCTGATTTCGATTGAAAAAATAAATTCAACCTGGCGTTTTCCTACCGCTCGAACGGAAGATTCAAACTACTGGTGCTATATACAGGGGTGAGTGCGATACTGGCCACCCGTTGGATTACACCCTCTGTTTATATGACGCAGCGCAAAATCATCCACGTCGACTGTGATTGCTTCTACGCCGCCATCGAGATGCGCGACGACCCGAGCCTGGCGCAAAAGCCCCTGGCGGTCGGCGGCTCGGCGGATAGAAGAGGGGTGATCGCCACCTGCAACTATGAAGCGCGGGCATATGGCGTTCGCTCGGCCATGTCCTCGCGCCACGCCTTGAAGCTGTGTCCGGACCTGACCATCGTCAAGCCGCGCATGGATGCCTATAAAGAAGCGTCGAAGGAAATCCAGACGATCTTTCGCGAATACACCGACCTGATCGAGCCACTGTCGCTGGACGAGGCCTACCTTGATGTCTCCGACAGCCCGCATTTTGGCGGCAGCGCCACACGTATCGCCCAGGACATTCGCCGTCGTGTCTCCAACCAGTTGCACATCACCGTGTCCGCAGGCGTGGCGCCCAACAAATTTTTAGCCAAGATTGCCAGCGACTGGAAAAAGCCCAACGGCCTGTTTGTGATTACGCCGGATCAGGTCGAAGATTTTGTGTCGCAGTTACCGGTGAACAAGTTGCACGGGGTCGGCAAGGTCACGGCCGATAAGCTGGCGCGCCTGGGCATTGAAGACTGCCTGCAATTGCGCGAGTGGAACAAGCTGTCACTGGTGCGCGAATTCGGCAGCTTTGGCGAGCGGCTCTGGAGCCTGGCCCGTGGGATTGATGACCGCGTGGTGCAGAACGACAGCCGGCGGCAATCCATCAGCGTGGAAAATACCTACGATGTAGACCTACCGGATCTATCAAGTTGTTTGGCGAAACTTCCCGAGCTGATGGAAACCCTGGCCGGGCGCATGGCGCGCATCGACAGCAGTTACCGCGCGGGCAAGCCGTTCGTCAAAGTGAAGTTTCATGACTTTACCCAGACCACCCTGGAGCAGGCCGGGGCAGGGCGGGACCTGGAGAGTTATCAACAGCTGTTGAGCCAGGCGTTCAATCGTGGCGGTAAGCCGGTGCGGTTGTTGGGGATTGGGGTGCGGTTGCTCGACCTCAGCAGCGGCAATGAACAGCTGCAGTTTCCCTGGTAAAAACCGGAAACCAAATGTGGGAGCGGGCTTGCTCGCGAATGCGCAATGTCAGTCGATACATTCATCACTGATACATCGTATTCGCGAGCAAGCCCGCTCCCACATTTAGATCTATAGCGTTTTCAGAATCTCAGCGTGCCCCAGGATCTGCGACAAGCCGCCCCGCATCCCTGGTCAGCGCTTGCAGGAATTCCTGCTGCAACTCGGGATCGTTACGGGTCAGTTCGATCAGGCTTTGTTCCAGTTCGCTGGCTTCTTCTTCCAGGCCCAGTTCCGACAGGCGCTTGACCCGGTGGACCCACTGGTTGACTTCGTCGTCCTCCAGATCGTCGTAGATCAGGCCATGAGCTTCCAGCAACTTGCCGCGCAAAGTGGTGCTGATCGCCAGGGTCGAGTCCGAATGCACGTCGTCCTGGCCATCTTCCACACTGATTTTCAAGGTGGTGATGCGGTTCAGGTCCTGCTCGGCAAATGGGCTGTCCAACAGGTTCAGGCGCAGTATGCCGTCGCGGTCGGTGGTCAGCTCATGGGTTTGCTTGCCGGCGGTGACCTGTACCGGACGCTCGCTCCAGGGCAGGCTCGAATACTCCGTGCGCTTGTCGCGCTGGACCTCATCGATACCGGCCAGGTTCTGTTGCGCTCGGCCATGGGATTGCACGTTCATGAACGGGTTGATGCCATCCACGCCGTACGTCAGCCAATCGCGCGTCATGCTGGTGGGCAAGTTGCCGAGGGCGAAGATATTCGCCACGTTGGCGCCTGCGCCCGCCACCAGGGCGACCGCACCCAGGGGCATTTCATAGAGTTTGCGCCAGGGTTGGTAGGGGGTGTAGCGATCGTAACGGCGGGTGACTTCGAATTCGGTGACCTCGAAGGTCTTTTGCTCGTGAATGCGCACCCGGCGTTGTGGAAGCTCCAATACTTTGGGTTCGCCTACATCGATTTGCAGGCTGTGATCGAGCAACTTACGCTCGACCCGCTCCTCGTGCTCACTGCGTTGCGACATCTGGTTGGCGCAGCCGCTGACCAGCAGGGCGCCGCACAAGGCGGCGCCCCCCAGGGCTCTGGTGTTTCGCTTGAACATGACTTCTCTTGATCTGGTTTTCAGCGACGAATACGCGCCTGAAGGAAAGACAGCACGTCAGCCACCGGCAACGGTTGGGCTTCGGCTTCGGTCCGGCTCTTGTATTCCAGATTGCCATCGGCCAGGCCGCGGTCACTGACCACGATCCGGTGCGGGATGCCAATCAGTTCCATGTCGGCGAACTTGATGCCCGGGCTGGTTTTCTTGTCCCGGTCATCGAGCAACACTTCAAAACCGGCAGCCGTCAGTTCGGCATACAGTTTGTCGGTGGCTTCGCGTACTTGCTCGGTTTCATAACGCAGCGGTACCAGGGCAATCTGGAACGGCGCCAGGGCGTCGCTCCAGATGATGCCTTTCTCGTCGTTGTTCTGCTCGATTGCAGCGGCAACCACGCGGGACACACCAATGCCGTAGCAACCCATTTCCAGGGTGATCGGCTTGCCGTTCTCGCCCAGCACTTCGCACTTCATCGCCTTGCTGTACTTGTTGCCCAGCTGGAAGATGTGCCCGACTTCAATGCCGCGCTTGATTTCCAGAGTGCCCTTGCCATCCGGGCTTGGGTCACCGGCTACCACATTACGCAGGTCGGCCACGGTCGGAACCGGCAGGTCACGCTCCCAGTTCACGCCGAAATAGTGCTTGTCGTCGATGTTCGCGCCGATACCGAAGTCGCTCATCAGCTCGACCGAACGGTCGATGATGATCGGCAACGGCAGGTTCAGTGGGCCGAGCGAACCGGCACCGGCGCCAATGGCGTCGCGCAGCTCGGAGTCGGTGGCCATGACCAGCGGGCTGGCCACGCCTGGCTGCTGGGCTGCCTTGATTTCGTTGAGCTCGTGGTCGCCACGGATGACCAGGGCGATCAGCTTGCCTTCTTCTTCGGCGCGCACGATCAGGGTCTTGATGGTCTTTTCAATCGGCAGATTGAATTTTTCCACCAGGGCCGCGATGGTCTTGGTTTCTGGCGTGTCGACCAGGCGCAGCTCTTCGCTTGGCGCCGGGCGGGACGTTTCGCGTGGTACGGCTTCGGCTTTTTCGATGTTCGCCGCGTAGTCGGAGCCGTTGCTGAACACGATATCGTCTTCGCCGGAGTCGGCCAGTACATGGAACTCGTGGGAGCCGGCGCCACCGATGGAGCCGTTGTCCGCTTCAACCGGGCGGAACTTCAGGCCCAGGCGCGTAAACACGTTGCAGTAGGCGGTGTGCATGCGGTCGTAGGTGGCCTGCAGCGACGCCTGGTCAGCGTGGAACGAATAGGCGTCCTTCATGATGAATTCGCGGCCGCGCATCAAGCCGAAGCGTGGGCGGATTTCGTCACGGAACTTGGTCTGGATCTGATACAGGTTCAGCGGCAGCTGCTTGTAGCTGCTCAGCTCGTTGCGCATCAGGTCGGTGATGACCTCTTCGTGGGTCGGGCCGGCGCAGAAATCGCGGCCATGACGGTCCTTGAAGCGCAGCAACTCAGGGCCGTACTCTTCCCAGCGCCCGGACTCCTGCCACAACTCAGCCGGTTGGGTACTTGGCATCAACACTTCCAGAGAGCCGGCGGCGTTCATTTCTTCGCGAACGATCGCTTCGACCTTGCGCATCACCTTCAAACCCATGGGCAGCCAGGTGTACAGGCCGGAGGCCAGTTTGCGGATCATGCCCGCGCGCAGCATCAGCTGATGGCTGATCACGACCGCGTCGGAAGGCGTTTCTTTCTGTGTGGCGAGCAAATATTGACTGGTACGCATGGTAGGCCGTTGTCGGTTGCTTGGACTTGAAATGACTTGGGATTGTACGGGCGCAAACTGCTGGAGTACAGGTATCAGAATGCAGAGGGGTATGTGTGACCGAGTGGTGTCAGTCTTCCTGTGAAGGGCTCAAACGAGCCCGCCGACTTTCCTGAAACCAGTGCAACGCAATCAGGAACAGCGTCGGCACACCCAGCAGGCAGGTGATGACGAAGAAGTTGTGGTAACCAAACTTCTCGACCATCACGCCCGAGTAGCCACCAATGAGGCGCGGCAGCAGCAGCATGATGGAGCTGAGCAGCGCATATTGGGTGGCGGAGAACTTGAGGTTGGTCAGGCTCGACAGGTAGGCGACAAAGGCCGAGGTGGCCAGGCCTGAGCTGAAGTTATCCAGGGAGATGGTGAAAATCAGCATCTGCAGGTCCGGGCCCATGTCGGCGAGCATCACGAACAACAGGTTGGTGGCCGCCGAGGCTACGCCGCCGATGAACAGGATCGGCAGGATACCGAACCGCACAATCAACAGGCCGCCCATACCGGCGCCGAGCAGGGTCATGATCAGGCCGAAGATCTTGCTGACCCCCGCAATCTGGTCCTTGGTAAAGCCCTGGTCGATGTAGAACACGTTGGCCATCACGCCCATCACCGTATCGGACATGCGATAGGTCGCAATCAGCCCAAGCAGCAGCAGCGCCTGCCAGCGGTAGCGCAGGATAAAGTCATTGACCGGCGTCAGCACCGGCGCCAAGCCACGCCGGCCCATGGCCGAGAGGCACAGTGTGGTAAGGATGATGTACAAGATGGCGCGCAGGAAGGCGCGGTCTTCCATCAGCAATTCCCACAGGCTTACACCGTGGAACAGCACGCTGGCGAAATCCGTGTTGTACAACTGGGTGAACATCGCGGGGACCGACACCAGCAGTACGATCAGCACGAACACCGAGACCAATTGGTGCGCGAAGCTGTAGCGGCCGGCCTGCAACTGGGTGCGCAGTGGCACATCGGGTTCACGCATGAAGAAGGTGGTCAGCA
Source organism: Pseudomonas antarctica (assembly GCF_001647715.1). NCBI lineage: Bacteria > Pseudomonadati > Pseudomonadota > Gammaproteobacteria > Pseudomonadales > Pseudomonadaceae > Pseudomonas > Pseudomonas antarctica. Next base: position 5,234,869 of record NZ_CP015600.1, on the reverse strand, counting down.
GTGCCGGGATCATCAGCAAGCCGAACAGCACATAAGTGCCGGTCCATGCCGAGTGCTTATAGTTGAAGCCGGTCGAACCGAAGCCTTCGGCAAAGAACAGCGCGCCAGCCGTGGCCAGCAGGGCGGCGATGCGATAACCGGACATGTAACTGGCGGCCAGAGCGGCCTGGCGGCTGTCGTCGGCGATTTCCAGGCGATAGGCGTCTACCGCGATGTCCTGGGTGGCTGAGGCGAAGGCAACGATGACGGCAATGGCGATCAGCCAGGACAGATGTTTTTGCGGGTCGCAGAAGCCCATGCCGATCAACCCGAGGATCACCAGCGTCTGGGCAAGTACCAGCCAGGAACGACGACGTCCGAGTTTACCGAGCAGCGGCAGGCGCCATTGGTCGAGCAGCGGCGACCAGACCCATTTAAAGGCATAGGCCAAGCCGATCAGGCTCGCATAGCCGATGGTCTCGCGGGCCACGCCGGCCTCGCGCAACCACACAGAAAGCGTCGAAAACACCAACATGTAAGGCAAGCCGGCGGCAAAGCCGAGCAACAACAGCACTAACGTCGAGGGGCTGGCATAGGCGGCGAGCGCGGCGCGCCAGGTTTTACGGGGCATGGGCTGGAGTCTGCCTCAGATTTGCGGAAACAAAGCGCGCACTCTAACCGCTGTGCTCTACCGGGCGCCAGCCATGACGCTGAATATCAACGCGATTGTTCAGGATACTGACGCCTTCACTGCGCAAACGCGCACGTTGTTCGTCGCCTGACGCACTGCCCGCTGGCAGACTTATCCGACCACCGGCACCCAGTACCCGGTGCCAGGGCAACCGGGTGTCCTCGGGCAGTTGGCTGAGCGTGCGCCCGACCCAGCGGGCGGCACGGCCCAGCCCGGCCAGCTGCGCCAGCTCGCCATAACTCACCACGCAACCTTCGGGCACTTGCGCCAATGTCAGGTACAACGCCGTGCGGCGCATTTCGGCGGGGCTTTGTGGTGTCTCGGCAGGTTGATTCACTGTAGGTATCGTCGGTTGATTTGTAAGAAACGTCTGTAAGCTTGGTGGTGAGCATTGAACTCATCATAAATACTTGAGTCAGTCGTACCTATCTAACACGATAGCGCCCCTTTTTTCGCCAATCCTGAGCCCCGAATCCGCTTATGTTGTCCAGAACCCTGCTGTGCCTTGCTGTTTTCAGCGCCTCCACGCCCTTGCTCGCCGACACCGTCTGGCTGAAGAACGGTGACCGCCTGACCGGCAAGATCAAAGTCTTCGACGGTGGCAAGCTGCTGATTCAGACCAGCTATGCGGGGGCGATCCCGGTGGATTGGAAGCAGGTCAAGACCCTGGAGAGCGATCAGGAACTGCTGGTCAAGCAGGACGCCTACAGCGGTGAAAAAGCCAAGTCCCTGAAAGCGGCGGAGGACGGCAAGGTCGTTCTCGCCAATGGCGAAGCGCCCAAGACTGTGGACTTGGCCAGCATCCAGCAAATCATCAAGCCCAAGCCGGTCATCGAAGACCTGGTGTGGAAGGGCAACGTCGACCTGGCGCTGGATTACAAGCGCGCCGACAAAGACACCAACGACTACGACGTTGACTTCAAGACCTCGGCCCGTCACGGCCAGTGGCGCCATACCGCGAAGGGTGAATACAACCGCGAGTTCCAGGATGACGTGACCACCACCGATAACTGGGCGCTGGAATATGACCTGGACCGCTTTATTACCGAGCATTGGTTCTGGCAGGGCCGTCTGACCTACAAACGCGACAAGGTCGAAGACTTGTCCCGCCAGCGCACCGTCGGTACCGGCCCGGGCTACCAGTTCTGGGACGATGAGCTGGGCGCGTTCTCCCTCGGTTCGCTGGTTAACCGCACCGATTATGAATACGCCGACGGCGGCAAAACCAACTTCTATTCACTGGCCATGAAGTGGAGCTACAACCGCTACCTGGTGGGCAAGACCGTGGAGTTCTTCACCAATGGTGAATTGGGCAAACCACTTGCCGGGCCGTCCGAATACTCCCTGGATGCGGAAATGGGGCTGCGTTACAAAGTCACTGAATGGGCTTCGCTTAACCTCAAGGCTGAGCGCGACATCATTAATGGCGAATCCCAGAGCAGCCTGGACAAGACGCGCTACACCGCAGGGTTCGGCGTGGCCTGGTAAAAGCTGCATCGGTCACTCTGGCAACCTGCGCGGATATTGATTACCTTGTGTTGAGATTCATTCCCATAGACGTCGTACGCTGTGGGCGGCTGAACACCCGAGGAGTCATACATTGAGCGCGCAGGTTGCCAAGAACGCCCGAGAGCTGTTGCTCAAGGAATACCGTGGGGCTCTCTCCACATTGTCCAAAGCCATGCCCGGGTTTCCCTTCGGCTCGGTCGTGCCCTATTGCCTCGACGAGCAGGGCCGCCCGATTATCCTGATCAGCCGTATCGCCCAGCACACCCATAACCTGCAGAAAGATCCCAAGTGTTCGCTGCTGGTGGGGGAGCGCGAGGCCGATGATATACAAGCGGTAGGGCGCCTGACCTACCTGGCCGAAGCTGAAAAGCTTGAGGATGAGGCTGCGATTGAAGCGGCCGCCGAGCGGTATTACCGCTACTTCCCGGATTCTGCCAACTATCACAAAGCCCACGATTTCGACTTCTGGGTGCTCAAGCCCGTGCGGCACCGCTATATCGGCGGGTTTGGCGCGATTCACTGGGTCGATCAGTTGACCCTGGCCAACCCGTTCGCCGTCAAGACCGAGCGCAGCATGATCGAGCACATGAACAGCGACCACACCAAGGCCATTGCGCATTACGTCGAACTCGCCGGCTTGCCTGCACATGAACCGGCGCAATTGGCCGGTATCGACAGCGAAGGCATGCACCTGCGTATCGGTCAGTCCCTGCATTGGCTGCCCTTCGCAGAGCCTTGCAACACTCCGACACAAGTACGCGAAGCCCTGGTTTCATTGGCTCACGCCGAAGTTTGGCCGAAAAAAGAACCCGCCGACGCTTGAAATCACGAAACGGCGACGTCATCTAAGGTGAACTGGCAAGGCATTCTTGCGTTGAGGAACCATTTGATGCGCCCTTTTTTATTGCTCTTTCTGCTGTTTCCGGTGTTGGAGCTGTTCGTATTCGTTCAAGTCAGCAGTGCGATCGGGTTCTTCCCGGCACTGTTGCTGATAATCGCGGGCTCGATGCTCGGCGTCCTGGTGCTGCGCGTCGCCGGCCTGGCAACTGCGTTGCGTGCCCGTGAAAGCCTGAACCGTGGCGAACTGCCCGCGCAGACCATGCTTGAAGGCCTGATGATGGCCTTGGCGGGTGGCTTGTTGATCCTGCCGGGTTTTATCAGCGATGTGGTTGGCCTGGTCATGCTGTTGCCGTTCACCCGCAAGCTGTTGGCCGGCAAGATGCGCCAGCGTGCCGAAGAGGCTGCGATTCGCCAGCGTGCATTCGCCGATGACCTGCAAACTCGTGGTGGCCCGGCTCCGCGCCAACCGTTGGGGCGTGAAGGTGATGTGATCGAAGGTGAGTTCGAGCACCGCGACAGTAAATAACCGCTTAATCGGCACGGCACCTTCGGGTGCCGTGTTGCGTTTACCGCCCGGCACACGCAAAAAATTTCCGCCGCGGCCCCTTGAAATAAGCTTATGCGCCCTTATGTAACGGTCACCGCAAGGTTTCTGGTGGCGACACCAGACAGACTTCCGCGTCTTGCTTGGCGAGGCGCGACCGGCACAGCCGGAATACAACCCGCCGGTACCAATACCGGCCGATGAAAAACACAATTAGGAGAGATCGACAATGAGCAAGCTTCGTCCTCTGCACGACCGCGTCGTTATCCGTCGCAGCGAAGAAGAAAAGAAAACCGCTGGCGGTATCGTTCTGCCAGGTTCGGCTGCTGAAAAAGCCAACCACGGTGTGATCGTCGCTGCAGGCCCAGGCAAGACTCTGGAAAACGGTGAAGTGCGTGCGCTGGCCGTTAAAGTCGGTGACAAGGTTGTTTTCGGCCCTTACTCCGGCAGCAACACTGTGAAAGTTGACGGCGAAGACCTGCTGGTAATGGCTGAGAACGAAATTCTCGCTGTACTGGAAGGCTGATTTTCCCGCTCATTTTTCCGTTACTCCAAAGAATTTAAGGAATATCGATCATGGCTGCTAAAGAAGTTAAATTCGGCGATTCCGCCCGCAAAAAAATGCTCACCGGTGTCAACGTCCTGGCTGACGCAGTAAAAGCGACCCTGGGCCCTAAAGGCCGTAACGTGATCATCGAGAAGAGCTTCGGCGCTCCGACCATCACCAAGGACGGCGTTTCGGTCGCTAAAGAAATCGAACTGGAAGACCGTTTCGAAAACATGGGCGCGCAGCTGGTCAAAGACGTTGCCTCCCGTGCCAACGATGACGCAGGCGACGGCACCACCACCGCTACCGTTCTGGCTCAGGCAATCGTCAACGAAGGCTACAAGGCCGTCGCTGCCGGCATGAACCCGATGGACCTCAAGCGCGGCATCGACAAGGCGACCATCGCCGTTGTTGCTGAGCTGAAAAACCTGTCCAAGCCATGCGCTGACACCAAGGCTATCGCTCAGGTAGGCACCATCTCCGCCAACTCCGACAGCTCCATCGGCGACATCATTGCCGAAGCCATGGAAAAAGTCGGTAAAGAAGGCGTGATCACCGTTGAAGAAGGCACTGGCCTGGAAAACGAACTGTCGGTTGTAGAAGGCATGCAGTTCGACCGTGGCTACCTGTCCCCGTACTTCGTCAACAAGCCAGAAACCATGGTTGCCGAGCTGGACAGCCCGCTGATCCTGCTGGTCGACAAAAAGATCTCGAACATCCGCGAAATGCTGCCAGTACTGGAAGCCGTTGCCAAAGCCGGCCGTCCGCTGCTGATCGTTTCCGAAGACGTTGAAGGCGAAGCCCTGGCGACGCTGGTTGTGAACAACATGCGTGGCATCGTTAAAGTCGCAGCCGTCAAGGCTCCAGGCTTCGGCGACCGTCGCAAGGCCATGCTGCAGGACATCGCTGTTCTGACCGGCGGTACCGTTATCTCCGAAGAGATCGGCCTGAGCCTGGAAAGCGCCACCCTGGAAAACCTGGGCAGCGCCAAGCGCGTGACCATCTCCAAGGAAAACACCATCATCGTTGACGGTGCTGGCGTAGAGCAGGACATCCAGGCTCGCATCACTCAGATCCGTGCCCAGGTTGCTGAAACTTCCTCGGACTACGACCGTGAAAAACTGCAAGAGCGTCTGGCCAAGCTGTCCGGCGGCGTTGCAGTAATCAAGGTTGGCGCTGGTTCCGAAGTTGAAATGAAAGAGAAGAAAGCCCGCGTTGAAGACGCCCTGCACGCAACCCGTGCAGCCGTTGAAGAAGGCGTGGTACCTGGCGGTGGCGTTGCGCTGATCCGTGCTCTGGAAGCTTTGGTTGACCTCAAAGGCGACAACGCTGACCAGAACGTGGGTATCGCTGTACTGCGTCGTGCTGTTGAAGCACCCCTGCGTCAGATCGCTGCCAACTCCGGCGACGAGCCAAGCGTTGTGGTCAACGAAGTCAAGAACGGCAAAGGTAACTACGGTTACAACGCTGCCACTGGCGTCTACGGCGACATGATCGAAATGGGCATCCTGGACCCTACCAAGGTGACTCGTTCGGCATTGCAAGCAGCAGCTTCCATCGGCGGTCTGATCCTGACCACCGAAGCGGCAATCGCTGATGCACCGAAGAAAGAAGGCTCGGCTGGCGGCGGTATGCCAGACATGGGCGGCATGGGTGGCATGGGCGGCATGATGTAAGCCAGCCTTACCCGGCTAATAAAAACCCCGCCTGCAGCGATGCAGGCGGGGTTTTTTTATGGGGCTTGATGATGAATCAGCCGAGGGTGCGCCGTCGCAACAGCTTCCTGAAGGTCATTCCCCGCGCCAAGGTCACTTGGGCAGTCGGCATAAGTGCCAGGGGTTGCGGTGCAGCAACTTCCTTGAGTGGGCGAGGGACAGGCAGGTGCGCGAGTTTTTCAGGGGCGGTGGGCCTGGGCCGCCTCCCAGGCGCGGGTGTGACGACCAGACCCTGGGTTTTTGCGGGGCGCGCCGTATTCGCGGTGTGGTCGCCAGCGTGTTTGTCTTCCATTCGTGGCGATGGCGAGTCTGTGACCGCCAGGCGCGAGGCCGACGCATTGCCGGGCAAGAGTGAGCCGGAAAAGATGCACAGCGACAGCATCAACGTGGACAAATGCTTCTTACGGGGACGCATGAAAGAGCTCTCCAACCTGGGATTCAGTTGGTGAGGTTACGAGCAATGCGAAAGCTTCACTGTCACAGGCTGTAACACGCAGGTTACATCGGCCTTAGTGGCAGAATAAGGCTCAGGCGTGCGCCGCCCAAAGGGCTGCGCGATACCGACAATTCACCGTGATGCCACTGGGTTGCGCGCTTGGCCAGTGCCAGGCCAAGGCCCGAGCCAGTAGGCTCATCGCCGCCCAGGGCAAGCCGCACAAAGGGCTCGAAGATCTTGTCGCGGTTCTCCGCCAATACGCCGGGGCCATCATCGTCTACATGCAGCACCAGGTGATGTTGGCCGTGGTAAGTGGCACTGACGCACACTTGATCGCGTGCGTAGGTGATGGCGTTGCTCAACAGGTTGCGCACGATCAGGTGCAGCAGGGCACGGTCACCGATCAGTTCAAGGTGGGCTGGCTCGGTTTCCAGGCTCAACTGGCGGTGGTGCCCGTCGAGCAAGGCAAACTCCTGGTGCAGCCATTCTCGCAGGTTGATCGGCTCATGCTGCAGGTCGGTCGGTGCGCCCGCCAGTCTCGCAAAGGCGAGGCTGGCGCGAACCAGGGCTTCGAGCTCTTCGACATCGGTGAGCAAGCGTTCTTGCAGGCGTGTACGGGTGAGCGGGTCTTCGCTTTTACCCAGAAGCGTCAAGGCAAAACGCATGCGTGCCAATGGCGTACGCAGTTCGTGGGACACGGCCTGGGAGACTTCGCGGTGGCGTTCGTTCATGGCGCTGATATCCCGCGCGTGTTGCTGCAACGTCATCAGCAACGGCGTCCATTCCTTGCCCATGGCAGGCAACATTACATTCGGGGTGCGTGCCAGTGTGCCAAGGCAGGTCTTGAGGGTGTTCAGGTCAGTGGTGCGACGGCGGTGCAGGCGTAAACCGATCCAGAGTAGCAGTAGCACCGGCAGGCCTGCTACACCGGCGGTGATCCAGTAAACCGGGAATTTCAGCAGATCCTTGACCTCGGCACTGCCCCACATAGGGCCGAATTGGATCACCGTATCGTCATCCAGCGGAAAGTAGCTGATGTCTTCGTCGCTGCTCAGTGCCGGTTGTTTATGTTCCAGCATGACCAACGCTTCCGGCGGCAACTCGACCTCGTCCAGCGTGATCAGATTTACCGGGTACTGGAAGTGCGCGCGCAGGATTTCCATGCGTGCTTCACGTTGGTCGGCCGGCAAGGCTCTGAGCTGTTCGGCTACCAGGTAGGCCGGCCCGGCCATCAGGCGCAAAAAGCTGTCTTCGCCGACAAACACCGAGGCGTTGGCGCATAGCCACAGCAGATAAAACGTCAAACTCGCCCAGCCCGCGCCTGCTACGGCGACCATCCAGGGCCGCACCTTAGTCAACATGTCGGGCCTCCTGCGGGCTTTCCACGAACAGGTAGCCTTGGGCGGTGATGGTCTGGATGGTCACCGGGCATTCCAGGCTCATCAGCTTTTTACGCAAGCGCGACACACGCATATCGATGGAACGGTTGAGCCCGTCGTATTCCAGGCCGCGCAGGCTCTGCAGGAGTTTTTCCCGCGTCAGCAACACCCCGCAATGGCGCGCGAAAATCGCCAGTAATTCGAACTCGGCAACCGAGAACTGTAAAGGGGTCTCGTCGAGCCAGGCGAAATGGCTGTTCAGGTCCAGCCGAAAGGCGCCCCACTGGTAATAAGCACGCGGGGCTTGAGGATGGCGACGCAGCAACGAGCGAATTCGGGCCAGCAACAGCAGCGGGTCGACAGGCTTGACGACATAGTCATCCGCGCCGACGTTGAAGCCGGTCAGTTGCTCGGCGTTTTCATCCAGCGCGGTCATCATCAGGATCAGCCCGGGGTACTGATCGCGAATCTGTCGGCACAGGGTAAACCCGTCGATGCCCGGCAACATGACATCGAGGATCAACAGCGCCGGCTGTTCGTCAAGAATGCGCTGTGCGGCGCGATCGCCACGGTGCTCAACCGCCACGGTAAACCCTTCGGCACGCAGGAATTCGGCCGTCAGTGCGGCCAAGGGGCGGTCGTCTTCAATCAGCAGCAGGGTGTCGGACATGAGAGGGCGCCATCGCCGGAGAATGGGCGCAAGTGTTACGCCCTTGCCATGGGGAGGCAAGGGCTCACGAGGGCGTCAGCGCACGCTGATTGCAGGCGCCGCGTCCTTGGGCGCTTTCCAGCTCAATAATTGCTGTGTGAACCCATAACTGGCGGCCTGATAGTAAGTAATTGCGCGTTGGATCAACGGGTCATCCGTGCCCACGCGTAACTCCTGGCTCTCGCCCAAGGCCTGATCGTGGCGACGCAGGCCTTGGCGTGGGCTGAGGATCGCCAGGTCCTTGCCATCAAACAACCCCAGGTGCTGGTAGTTGCCGACCACTACGCGCGGCGGCAGCGGGCTGTCTTGCAACAGGTTGCGGCCGAAGAAGGTGGATTCGTAGCTCAGGTTGATCAAACCCAGCAACGTAGGTGCCAGGTCGATCTGGCTGGCGAGTTGCGCGGTTTCCCGGGCCTCGATCAGCTTGGGTGCATAGATAAACAGCGGGATCTGGTAGTTGGCGATAGGCAAGTCTTCCTTGCCTGCGCTGCCGGCGGTGTGGTCTGCGACGAACACGAAAATCGTGTTATCGAACCACGGCTTCTGGCGTGCCGCGTCGAGGAACTCGCCGATGGCGTGGTCGGTGTATTTCACCGCGCCGTCACGGCCGTTGCCGGATTTGATATCGATGCGACCTTCCGGATAGGTGTAAGGGCGATGGTTGGACGTGGTCATCAGTTGCAGCAGGAAGGGCTGCTGCTTGGCGTAGTCGGCATCGGCCAGTTTCAGGGTTTGCCGGTAGAGGTCTTCGTCGGCCATGCCCCAGGCGTTTTTGAACGAGATTTCCGATTCCGCCACGCTGCTCTGGTCCACGACCCGATAACCGTTGCCGCTGAAAAACGCGTTCATGTTGTCGAAGTAACCGCGTCCGCCGTAGACAAAGACACTGTCGTAACCGATGGCGCCGAGTTGTTGGCCTAGGCTGGCGAAACCGCTTTCACGGCCGATGCGCTTGACGATTGAACGGCCGGGCGTGGGAGGAATCGCCAGGGTGATCGCCTCCAGGCCACGGTCTGTGCGGGTGCCGGTGGCATAGAAGTTATTGAAATACAGGCTTTGTTTACGCAAGGCGTCGAGGTTGGGTGTGAGGTTGCGGTCGTCGCCATTGCTGCCCATGTATTTGGCGCTGAAGCTTTCGATGGTCACCAGCACGATGTTGGGTTTGCGCAATGTGCCGGGGTTGGTGATTGCACGGCGGATGTCCAGCGGGTCGGTGCCGATGAAGCGCGCATTGGGCTCGCTGAGTTCAGCACGCAATTGCTTGGCGACAACCTCGGTGGGCAGGCTTTTATAGAACTGTGTGTAATCCAGCTCGTTGTTGCGGAACGCGGCAAAAAACTGATACGGGCCGTTGCTCGCCAATTCATTCTTGTAAGCGTTGCCACCCGAGGAACGTGGGCTGTCCTGACTGATCAATTGCATGAAGAGACCGGCGACTACCAACAGGCACAGGGCATTCAACAAGCGACCACGCAGGGGCGGCAGGGGCGCGTTCATGGCGCTGTTGAACGGCTTGCGCAAGGCCAGGCTCAGCACAATCGCGAGCATCGCCAACAGGCTGAGCAGCTTGCCGATCGGGTAGGATTCCAGCAGGTTGTTCATCACCTCGTTGGAGTACACCAGGTAATCGACGGCGATAAAGTTGAAGCGCACGCCGAATTCATCCCAGAACAGCCACTCGGCCACCGACGTAAACAACATGGCGAACAGGCTGACGGTCAGCACCGCCTGCAGGAACCAGCGATGGCCACGGCGGCGCCACAGTGCGGGTGGGCAGAGCAGCAGATACAGCCCCAGCGGCAAAGCGGCATAGGCCAGGAAAGCCAGGTCATACAGCAAGCCAACGCCAAACACGGGCAGCAGGTTGCCACCGACTTCATCCAAATGCGTGATCAGCAGCACAGTGCGGGTAAGCAGGAAAATAACCAGCCATGCGCCGGTTACGAGCAGCAGAAAGCGCATCGGCGCGGTGTTGAAAAACCCCATGTCCATATTCCTTATATCAATGGACGCCGATATTCGGCCTGTCACTGTAGCCAGTTTGTGAAGCTATAGTGAAAAACTTGTTGGTTTGTATAATTGGTTGAAAACCTATATCGACGTGGCGTCCAGCTCTATCCCTGAGCCTCGCTTGGCCTTAAGCTGCGCGAGCCAACACGGCCGTTACCGCGTACGGAGACACTGCCCATGCGAATTTTATTGGTTGAAGACAACCGCGATATTCTGGCCAATCTGGCCGATTACCTGGGGCTAAAAGGCTATACCGTAGACTGTGCGCAGGACGGTTTGTCGGGCTTGCACCTGGCCGCCACCGAGCATTACGACCTGATCGTGCTCGACATCATGCTGCCTGGCATCGATGGCTACACCTTGTGCAAACGCCTGCGTGAAGACGCTCGTCGCGATACGCCGGTAATTATGCTCACCGCGCGCGACCAGTTGGATGACCGGCTGCAGGGCTTCAAATCCGGGGCCGATGATTACCTGCTCAAACCGTTCGCCCTGTCGGAATTGGCCGCGCGCATCGAAGCGGTTCTGCGCCGTGCCCAAGGGGGCGGCCGTCGCGCGCTGCAAGTGGCCGACCTGCATTACGATCTTGATACCCTGGAAGTGACCCGCGAAGGGCGCCTGCTCAAGCTCAACCCGGTGGGCCTGAAATTGCTCGCGGTGCTGATGCAAAAGAGCCCGCACGTGTTGCGCCGAGAAATTCTCGAAGAAGCCCTGTGGGGCGACGACTGCCCGGACAGCGACAGCCTGCGCAGCCACGTTCACCAATTGCGCCAAGTGATCGATAAGCCCTTCGCCAAGCCGTTGCTGCAAACCGTGCACGGTGTGGGTTATCGCCTGGCCGAGGGGCGTGATGGAGTTTAAGCAAAGCCTCGCCCAGCGGATCATCATCGCCTTTGCCTTGATGAGCGCACTGGTGGCGGGGGCGTTCGCCATGGGCATCGTTGCGACCGTGCACCTGGTGGAAGAAAAACTGATTTCGGCCGGCCTGGGCGGCGACCTGCAGCGCCTGTTGCTGATGGACAGTGTCGAGGACTGGAGCCATCGCCCAGAGCCGGATCAACTGTTCTATTTCAGCGGCGGGCCCGGGGATTTCGAACTGCCCAAGGATTTGCGCCATCTGGAACCGGGTTTTCATGAGGTGTTTCGCGAGTCGCTGTCGTACCACGCCATGGTCGAAGTGGTCGATGGCCGGCGCTACGTCCTGCTGCAAGACCAAAGCGATTTCGAAGAGCGCGAGCGCGTACTGTTTGCCGTAGTGCTGGTGGGTTTTGTACTCAGCCTGGCGCTGGCGGTGTTCCTCGGTTGGGTGCTGGCCCGCAAGGTGATGGCGCCCGTGGTGCGTCTGGCGCGCCAGGTTCGTCATCGTGACCAGTTGCTGGGTCTGGCGCCGCCCCTGGCGCCGGATTACGCGGCCGATGAAGTCGGTGAGCTGGCCGTGGCCTTCGACGCCACCCTGGGCCGGTTGCGGCAGGCATTGTCTCGTGAGCAATTGTTTACCAGCGATGTCAGCCACGAGTTGCGCACCCCCCTGATGGTGTTGGCCAGCTCCTGTGAACTGCTGCTGGAAAACCCCGCCATTGATCAGCGCGGCCGCAATCAGGTGCTGCGCATTGCCCGGGCCTGCGAAGAAATGCGCGAGCTGGTGCAAACCTTCCTGATGCTGGCCCGTGCCAAACACGATGATGCGGCCATGTCGCCCCAGGTCAACCTGACCCAGGTGGCCGAAGATTTGCTCGGCATCTGGCGCGAGCCCATCGAGCACAAAGGCCTTGAATTGATCTACCTCCCGGGCAATCCCCTGGATACCCGCTACAACACCACCTTCTTGCATGCAGTGATGGGCAACTTGCTGCGCAACGCGCTGCACTACACCGAGCGGGGCTTTATCCGGCTGACACTCGAACCCAGCGGCTTTGTTGTGGAAGACTCCGGCGTCGGGATTCCCGAAGACAAGCGTGAAGCGATGTTCGAGCCCTTTGTGCGCGGCAGCGAAAAGCGCGGTGAAGGCCTCGGTTTAGGCTTGTCGTTGGTGCAACGGATCTGCGAGAGCCAGGGCTGGAGCGTCAGCCTGAGCACCATGGAGCCCAATGGCTGCCGCTTTCATGTGCAGTTGAGCCAGGTCAAACCCTGAGCACCCTCCCTGCCGCTATCCTGCGGCAGGTACCCCGCTTTTCGGCGAAGATGGCCCCATGCCACTGATTGTGTCTGTAAAGTCTTGAAATGTATGGGGCTGGACAGGACAAGTTTTTCACAACGGGTTGACCTGTTAGTCACACTTCGCTGCTTAAGGTTGTAGGCATCAGCAACTGGAGAACCGTTGATGTCTACCCCGATCAAGCTCGATTTTTCTGAAAAGTACGACGATCAGCACGCGCAAGAATATTTGCTCAAACATCAGGACAATCTGGCTCGCCGGTTGTCCCACAAACGCGACGAGCAATTGGCGCGCGGCGCGTTGGCCATGGCCGGCGAGCCAGGCTTGGTGTTGGACCTGCCCTGTGGGGCTGGACGTTTCTGGTCGTTGCTGGCGGAAAAGCCCAACCGGGTGATTATCGGGGCCGACAATTCGGCGTCGATGTTGAACGTCGCCACCATTGCCCAACCGGCTGAAGTGGTGAAACGGGTACGTCCTTTGCAGACGTCTGCATTCGATATTGATTTACCGGATAACTCGGTCGACAGCATTTTCTGTATGCGCCTGCTGCACCACATTGGTGATGCGGAACACAGGCTAGCGATACTGAAGGAATTTCAACGAGTTACCCGCGACAGCGTGATTGTTTCGCTGTGGGTAGATGGCAATTTCAAGGCCTGGAAACGCAAGCGCCTCGAAGCGAAACGTCGCGAGAAAGGTGAGCAGGAAGGTTATCAAAACCGGTTTGTGTTACCGGCTGCTACTGTTGAGGCAGAGTTTGAGCAGGCCGGTTTCCGGGTTCAGGAGTCCCTGGACTTCATGCCGCTCTACGCCATGTGGCGAGTATATGTATTGCGTAAGAGGTAACAGGATGGCAGTTGAGTGCGTATCAGGCAGTCACGTAGCTCCCGAAGAGCGATTTGATTATTTCTGGCGCCAACGGGGCGAGTGGGTCGAGGAGCCCAACCGTCGACGTGGGGGGGAAAGTGGTGTGCAACGGGTGATCAGCCCCAATGGCCGCTTGCTCTACAGCAAGCGCCAGACCGGGCACATCTACCGCAGTTGGCTCCACCCGTTTGGACGTCCGACCGTGTTGCGCGAGCGCGATGCCCTGAAGGGCCTGCGCTCCTTGGATGTACGCGTACCGGAACTGGTGTTCTGCGGCGCGCGCCGTGATCCGGAGCACCAGTGGAAAGCGCTGTTGGTGACCGCGTCATTGGACGGATTCGATGAAATCGAAAACTGGTACGCCGCCGGTGGCCGCGAGCAGTACGGCGAGTTGGTTCACGAACGCGTGCTCAAGGAGTTGGCCTACACCCTGGCACGCATGCACAAGGGCCGCTGGCAGCATGGTTGCCTGTACATCAAACACATCTTTGTACGGGTGACTGGCGAGGGCGACTCGGCCAATGTGGAAGTGGCGCTGCTGGATTTCGAAAAGTGCCGCCAGCGTTTGACCGCTTATCGGGCGGCTTCCCATGACATGCTGCAACTGCGGCGCCATTCGTCGTGGAGCAGTACCGACTGGGAAAAACTCAGCTACTTTTACGAGACGGCGTTTGGCAGCGCTATCAAGGGTTTAACCAGATGAAGCTAGAAATAGCACGAGGTTTGTTCCTGGTCGGCGCGTTGGGCATTGCAGCCCTGGCGCTGGCTGCGTGGGAACAACCTCGCACACAAGTGCTGAGCGCGGTGCAGGGTAGCGGGCAATGTCTGTTACCACGTGTTGCCAAGGCCAGTGTGGCGGTCAAGCCTGATCATGATTTGCTGTTATTCATGTTCGGGATGTCCCAAGGGATGAGACCGCAGAGTTGAATACATCACAGCCAACGTAAAAGGCCCCGCACTGCGGGGCCTTTTACGTTACTGAACGCGCAGATACCCGCCGAAAGACGTCCGTTCCAATGACTCACCTTGTTTGAAAATTGACGCCTCTAGCGTGCATTGGTGCAGGGAACCCTTAGGAAATGTCTGACAGACGTGTCGGAATTTTCCTGTTTCAAGCGCTCGAATTCCTGCGCGCTATGGTATCTTCGCTCTCCTTTTTTCCAGCGACTGGGGCTTCTGTCGACGCTTTGCGTATTGCAGAAGGGGGGGAGAAGGATAATCGACCGGATATCGGTAGCTGAAGGAACGGGTGAATGTTGATGAACGTTAATAGCTCAAGATGAACGCTTGCAGTGGTAAACATGAAGGATAGATACCTGCGGCTCTTATGAGGGTTGGAACGCAGTGGTCTTTAACTGCAAGTTTTGTTTTTTTGGGGTGGGTCAATGATTTTTAGCTCTTCTATATTCATATTGGTGTATTTGCCAATAGTGTTTGCCGTGTACTTTATTTTAAACAAAGCCAGGTTGGTATCAGCCGGGAAGATCTGGTTGGTATTGGCCAGTTTGTTTTTTTATGGTTACTGGAGTGTCGCCTACCTGCCGCTGTTGCTGGGCTCAATTGTCTTTAACTACGCGGGCGGCTGGTTAGTCTCGCCGTATACAAAGGCTCTTCAAACGGCGCGGGCCAAAAAGTGGGCGCTGGCCGGTGCGATTGCGATAAACCTTTCGTTGCTTGCCTATTTCAAATACACAAACTTTTTGATTGATAACTTTAACGCGCTGGCCGGTGGTCATGTCGGGTTTGAGCAAATCATCTTGCCACTGGGCATCAGTTTTTACACCTTTACGCAAATCGCTTTCCTGGTCGATAGCTACCGCGGCGAGGCGAAAGAATATGACTTTATTAACTACGCCTTGTTTGTGACGTTCTTTCCGCATCTGATTGCAGGCCCGATTCTTCACCACAAAGAAATGATGTCCCAGTTTGAATCGCGCTGGACGTTGTTTGTTCGCCACAAAAACATTCTGATGGGCATCTTCATTTTCAGCGTGGGCCTGTTCAAAAAGGTCATTTTGGCAGACACCTTCTCGGTGTGGGCGGACGCAGGCTATGCACCCGGCGCTCATCATGACTTCTACAGCGCCTGGGCCACCAGCCTGTCGTATACGTTCCAATTGTATTTTGACTTCAGTGGCTACTGCGACATGGCGATCGGCGCGGCGCTGTTATTCAATATCTGGCTGCCGATCAACTTTAACTCGCCGTATAAGTCCCTCGACATCCAGGATTTCTGGCGTCGCTGGCACATGACCTTGAGTCGCTACCTGCGTGATTATCTGTATATCCCGTTGGGCGGCAACCGCTGTTCATCCCCGCGTATCTACATGAACCTGATGTTGACCTTCATTCTCGGCGGCCTGTGGCACGGGGCGAGCTGGATGTTTGTCATCTGGGGCGCGTTGCACGGTGGTGCACTGGTTATCCATCGAGTCTGGAAGCAGTTGGGCATGAGCATGCCGAACCCGCTGGCCTGGCTGGTTACTTTTCTGTTTATCAATATCACCTGGGTGTTTTTCCGCGCGACCTCGATGCAGGACGCGAATAACATCATTATCAAAATGTTTGATTTCGGCTCCATCACCGGTACACCGGTCAGTGCCATACCCACCGCCAACCTGGCGTGGGGCGGCGTGCTGTCGGATCACTTGCTGAGCCTGCTTCCACAGGGTATCGCCGTGAACGCGATTTGCTTCGCGATGATTCTGATTGGTTTCATTATCACCCCGATGAAGAACTCGTTCACGTTGACAGTCGAAGGCGCATTTGGTTGGAAAAAAACCATCTGGATGACGCTGGTATTTGCGATTGCCATGTATTCCACCCTGAAGACGACCAGCACCGTCTTCTTGTATTTTAACTTTTGATCGGTGTCGTGATGAAAAATAAAATAGCGGTCTTTTTCATTTCTGCATTTCTGATCCTGATGATTTCGCCGGTCTTCAATCTTGCAACACGCTTGCCCGGCCATACCGATGAAAATGTGAAATGGTGGGAACTCTCGTTCCTCTATAACGTTGATTTTGCGATGCCGTTGTTGGGCAGCCTTTACAGCATGGTCGGGGTTTCTATCGATCCGGGTGAAGTGATCCTGGGCAAGGATGGCTGGCTGTTCCTGGGCGATGACTACATAAAGTCTATTTCGGTTAAACGCACCGGTATGACGCCGCAAGAGGCCAGCACTGTCGAGAAAGTCGCGGACACGCAGGCCAAGTGGGACAAGTGGTACAAACACCACGGCGTTAAGCAGTACCGCGTGTTGATTGGCCCCGATAAAGATTCCATTTACCCGGAATTCTTGCCCGCTTGGGCGGCCCATTCGGCCAACCCTGTGACCGCGCAGTTGCTGAAAGTTGCTCCGCAAGGGGTGTACGTCGATGCGTTCACACCGCTCCTGGTAGCGAAAGACAAGAACCCACCGCTGTACTTCAAGACCGACACTCACTGGAACAACCTGGGTGCCTGGATCGCCTTTACCGCCTTGGCGGATAACTTGCGCAAAGCTGAGCCGAAGCTGATTTGGCCGGATCCTGCCGACGGTAAAGTGGCTTCTATTCTCCCGCAGGGCGGCGGTGATTTGGCCAAGTTCCAGCGCGTGCAAAACTCGACGCGTGATCAGAGAGTTGTCCTGAGCTTTGACGAAAAATACAAAATCAAGGTTGATCGTTACGACTACGACTCGGGGAAATTGCTGGGTACGAGCCAGAATATGCCATCAGAGCCACCGCATCACGCTGAGCTGTTTGTCTCCAAGGACGCTCTGAATGATAAAAAGGTCCTGTGGCTGCGCGATTCGTATGGCATCGCGATGTCTCCCTTCATGGCCGCAACCTTTTCCAATGTGGTTCAGGTGCACCACGATGCCCTCGACAGTGACAGCCTGACCAAATTGGTTGAGCGCTTCAAACCTGACTACGTTGTGTATTCCGTGGTAGAGCGCGGGTCGCGAATCGGCTTGTTCGTTTCGCCGCCTGAGCTGTATGCGATGTCGCCCAATAGCGATGAGTTTGTGCCGTCCGCCAAGGGCACGGTCTCGCTGATCAACGACGTCAAAACCACGAAAACGGCAGGGCGCTATGACATTACTGGCCCGGACCCTTTCATCGTGTTCACCATGGCCCCACAGGCCACGGGTTCAAAGTCGCATCAGTTGACCTTCGATGCAGAATGCTTCAACCCAGCGGAAAAACTCACGCCTGTGCAGATTTTCTGGTCCACGCCCACTGAAGGGTTCATGGAAAGCCACAGCGCCCGGTTCTTTATTAACCAGGGCACTACGTCTGTGGACCTGTCCGGCGCGCCTGGCTGGCCGACCACAGAGCAAGTCGTCAATGTTCGCTTTGACATCGACAGCACCACTGCCTGCTCAGGGTTTTCACTCAAGAACCTGGCTACCGGCGTGAACGCAGACGCAGTTAAAAAGAAGTAACAAAGACGCTGCCACCGCTATAGGGCCATACGTGGCCCTATGCATGACGGCGATCAGATCAGGTGCAGATGGTTATCCCAAAGCCCGGCCGGCAACTCCAATGGCTTGGCGACCAACTGCTGCTGGCGGCAATCGTAGAAGCGGCAGCGCCCCTGGCCTGACGTGACGACGAACCCATCCGCCACCGCGCCCACGCCGGCACAGTCCGGCAAAGGCCCATCCAGGCGCAGCTCACCGCTGTCCATGTCCCAGATAAAAAAGCGATTGCCCCGTGGCGCCGTCAGTGCGACCAGGCGCAGTTCGCTGTGCACTGCGACACTCGCGGTGTAATGCCCCATCGCCTGCAATTGCTCATCGGCCACCGGGAACGCCACGAACGGCTGCCCCGGGCGCTTGATCGCGAGCAACTCGGAACGCTCCTGGGACGGCCCCATGAACTGCTGCCCGGTAAGGATCGTGCCATCGCTGGCAATCCCCATATGGCGCACGCTGTTCATCTGCTGGTCGAGGGTTTCCTTGCTGATCAGGCTGCCATCGCGGCGCATCAACACCAGGCTCGGCTCCATGGCGTTGAGGTTCATCTCCACACGGCTTTCGGCTTCGGTGCGAATGCCGCCGTTGGCCACCACCAGGGTTTCGCCGTCGGGCATCCAGGACACCTGATGCGGGCCGATACCATGGGTGGAAATTTCGCCGCTGTGTACCAGTCGCTCGCCTTCGAACGTGTACACGCCAAGCAGGCCGCGGCCCGGATCGGAGGTGTCATTCTCGGTTGCGTACAGCCAGTTGCCGCTTTTGTGAATGACCGCATGGCCATAAAAGTGGCGATGGGCGTTCGACGTGATGGTTTGCAGGAGCGCGCCATCACGCAGGTCGATCAGGTAACTTTCGGTGCCCGGGCGACGGGCGACGAACAGCGCAATCGACAGCGTCGGGTGGTTGATGATGTCGTGGCAGCGCTGGCCAACCTGCGTGGCAAACACCTGCTTGCCGTCCAGGCGATAGCCTACGGCGTAGTGCTTGCCGTCCGCATCATCGCGCGCCGACAGCAGCAGCGGCCCTTTGTCCTTTTGCTTGAACAGCGTCCAGCCACCCAGCGTGATCGCACTGAGCAGCACGCTGCCAACCGCCAAAGCCTGTCGCCTGAGCATCATCAGTCACCGTCGTTGGCGTTAAAGCCCAGTTGGATGCCCAGCGCTTTGGCCAACTCGCCTTCGTGCAGGCGATGGACGACGTTGAGGCTGTCGTAAATATCGTTGAGCTGCTGGCGCCCGGCATCGTCGGCCAACAGTTCATTGAGGGTGCGCGGGTTGCCGGCGAACAGTTTCAGGGACGCGGCATAGGCGGCGTCGATCTTGTCGGCCAACGGCTTCTGCTCCGACGGCAGCAAGCCACGCAGGCCTTTGTTGTCGACACCGACCCACACGGTCTGGGCTGCCGCGAGGCTGGCCTGCAGGCTTTGCAGGGAAGACTGGCTGCGCCAGGCATCGGCCTGGAACGGTTGCGGGATGCCTTTGGTCTGGCGACCCATTGGCGTGCCGAGTTTTTTCTTCAGGGTGTCCAGTGCTGTCACTTGCGCGCGCAGCAGGTCGGCGATGGCTTCGTGGGAATCAGCGTAGCGCTGGTTCGGAAACTTGGTCATCTGCGCAAGCATGCCGTCGGTGCTGTTCCAACTGGCCAGGATCTCTTCGGCCAGGGCCTTCTGGCGCTCGCCGATGGCGACCAGCAACGGGCAGTAGCGGGCTTTCTGGGTTTCGTCGGCGACGTCAGTCCTGGCGTCGTAGAGGATGTATTCATAGGCCGAAAGGCCCTGCACCACGACACTGGACTTGGCCAAGGCGGCGGCGTCGATCTGCGGCTGGGCGGTAACCAGTTGCTCGACCTGGCGACCCACCAGGTTTTTCTTGTCCGGCCAGAACTGCACCTGCCACGAACGGTTGCCCTCGGCCAGTGGGCCGATCAGCAGCGGTTGCAACTCGGCCCAGGCTTTTTGCGCGTGGAGGAAGTCGGCACGGGCGGTCTCCAGGCTTTCCTTGCCCTGGCAGTAGGCGAGGGCGCTGACGGCCAGTTGGCGGTCGGCGTCAACCCAGCGGCTGTAGGTCGGCAGGATCACTTGCTTGGCGATGGCCGCCGAGGTCACGGCTTGCGGGTCCTGAGGCGAGCAGGCGCCGAGTGCGAGGGCGGCCAGGCTGGTGAACAACAACTTGGGACGAAACATGTCGAGCTCCCTTCGGTAAGTGGGGCAAAGCTTATAGAGAATTCAGGAACGCCAGCAACGCAGCCCGCTGCTCGGCATTAAAGGACAACACATGCTGCTGCGCCGCCTGCGCTTCGCCGCCATGCCAGAGCACGGCTTCAAGCAGATTGCGGGCGCGGCCGTCATGCAAAAACTGAGTGTGGCCACTGACGGTTTGCGTCAGGCCAATGCCCCACAACGGCGGCGTGCGCCAGTCGCGGCCACTGGCCTTGAATTCGCTGCGGTGGTCGGCCAGGCCTTCGCCCATGTCGTGCAACAGCAGGTCGCTGTAGGGGCGAATGACTTGGTTGGCCAGTTCGGGTTCGGCAGCGTTGGCGGCCGTGGTGAACGTTGGCTTATGGCAACCCTGGCAACCGGCCTGGTAGAACAGGTTCTTCCCGGCCAGCACCTGCGGCGTGTTGACGCCACGGCGTACCGGCACGGCGAGGTTGCGGGTGTAGAACAGCACCAGGCGCAGGATGTTATCGCTGACTTCCGGCTCACCGTCGGGGCCATTGCCGTTAGGGGCCTGTTTGCAGGCGACTTGGGCGTCGGTGCAGTCATCGAAGGGTCTGAGCGACGTGGTGAGGCCCATGTCACCGGAGAACGCGTGAACATTCTGTTGATTGAGGTTGGGTTGCCCGGCTTTCCAGCCAAAACGCCCGAGGACGGTGGTGTGCCGGGCGTCATCCCAGACCTGGTTGGCTCGGCCGACGATGGCGTCTTTGTCGGCAGTGTTCGGGTCGGTGTTTTTCAGAATATCGGCGTCGCTGATCGCTTCGAGCAGGCCCAGGCCGATCATCGGCGGGGCGATTCGCGCCGAGAACAGTGTATCCGGGTGCATCGGGCCGTAGCCGAGCTGGGTGATTTGCAGGGCGGGCTTGCGCAACTCGACCTGCGTGCCGTCCTTGAACGTCACGTTGACGGGCGTGTAGTCGACCCGCACTTTGCCTTCGGGGGCTACGCCCGGCACGGCCATGTCTTGCAGTTGCCCGCCGTACACCGGCTCTGGCACCACGCCGATCTGTTCAATGAGCTTGGCGTAGGCCGGCAGGTCTGAGGTAGGCGCGGGGATCGACAGGCGCACCAGCATCGACACCGCATTGGGCGCATCGGGCAGCGGCGGGTGACCACGGCCATCCTTGATATGGCAGTTCTGGCAGGCGTTGGTGTTGAACAGCGGGCCCAGGCCATCGCGCGCAGTGGTGGTGGACGGCGCGATCACCCAGGGGCTGCGAAAGAAGCTGTTGCCGACGCTGAAGTCCAGGCGGCGGCTGGGTGCAAGGTTGGCCGAGGGCAGGGAAAACGCGTTCTGGTCGCGCTTGTTGACCGTCGTCGCGCCGCCAGCTCGCGCTTCACCGGGCTCAGCCTTGGTGAAGCGTGGGGCGTCATCGCAAGCAGTCAGGCTCAAGGCCATCAATGTTGCGCACAGGCGAAGAAACGAACGGAACATCGAATTCCCTGAACGAAGGCGGAAAATAAGGCCGCAAAGTCTAACAGGGCAGGGCGGATTGAATAAGAGCAATTATCGTTTGGTGGAATCCGATTCATTACCGCTAGAATGGCCGCACATTTTTATCTGGAGGTGGCCAATGCAGGCTCTCGACGCTTTGCTCAACCGTGTTTCCGTGCCGCGTTTGCTGGAACCGGCACCGACCCAGGAGCAGCGCGACGTGCTGTTCGCCGCCGCCATGCGCGCGCCCGACCATGGCCAACTGCGCCCATGGCGTTTTCTGACCGTGGAAGGCGCGGCCCGTGAGCAAATGGGCACGCTGCTGGCCGAAGCCGCGCGACTGCAGGACGCCGACGCGCCGCAAGCCGCCATCGACAAGGCCCAGAACGGCCCATTGCGCGCA
This sequence comes from Pseudomonas antarctica, assembly GCF_001647715.1. Taxonomy (NCBI): domain Bacteria; kingdom Pseudomonadati; phylum Pseudomonadota; class Gammaproteobacteria; order Pseudomonadales; family Pseudomonadaceae; genus Pseudomonas; species Pseudomonas antarctica. The sequence continues at coordinate 5,212,967 of NZ_CP015600.1, read as the reverse complement.
CCGCTGGTCGTTGTGGTGATTGCCCGTTTGCAAGAACACTTCAAAGTGCCGAAGTCCGAACAACTGCTGGCGGCCGCCTGTGCGGCCCACGGCATTCTGCTGGCGGCGTACGCTCAGGGGATTGGTGCCGTGTGGCGCACCGGTGAATTGTCCTACTCGGCTCACGTCGCCAAAGGCCTGGGGCTGACGGCAGATGAGGAAGTGATTGGCTTCCTCTACCTGGGCACCCCGCAGAACCCGCCGCGCACTGCGCCGAAAGAAGACCTGACGCCGTTTGTTACAGTCTGGACTGGTCTGTAAGAAAGCGCAGATCTGCTTTATGTGGGAGCGGGCTTGCTCGCGAATGCGGTGGATCAGTCAATACATCCAGTGACTGTCACACCGCATTCGCGAGCAAGCCCGCTCCCACATTTGCTCATCATCATTTTCAAGTCAGGCGTTACACCTTGAACTGATCCATCAACTTCATCTGCTGGCTGGCTAACGCGTTCAGTTGGCTGCTGATGGCCGCCGACTCGGTGGCCTGGCTGGTGAGGGTTTCGGTCACGGTGCGGATTGCCGAAACGTTGCGATTGACCTCTTCGGCCACAGCGCTCTGTTGTTCGGCGGCGCTGGCGATTTGCAGGTTCATGTCGCTGATTACTGTCACCGCATCGCTGATCTTGCCTAACGCTTGCGCCGCTTGATGGATCTGCCCGGCATTGCTCTGGGCCTGGTGCTGGCTGGAATGCATAGTCGCTACCACGCCCCGCGTTCCGCTCTGGATGCGTTCGATCACCAGGCGAATCTCTTCCACCGAATCCTGGGTACGTTTGGCCAGGTTGCGCACTTCGTCGGCCACCACCGCAAAGCCACGCCCGCTTTCCCCGGCGCGCGCGGCTTCGATGGCGGCGTTGAGTGCCAGCAGGTTGGTCTGCTCGGCAATGCTGCGGATCACTTCCAGCACCGAGCCGATCTGCTCGCTGTTCACCGCCAGGGCTTCGACTTCACTCACCGCTTTGCTGACTTCGTCGGCGAGGGTGGTGATATCACGGGTGCTCTGTTCAATGATCGACATGCCATCACGCGCCGACTGATCCGCCCCGCGCGCCGCGCTGGCGGCGTTGGAGGCGCTGTTGGCCACTTCATGGGCGGTAGCGCTCATTTCATTGGAGGCGGTGGCGACCTGGTCGATTTCGCGGAACTGCACCTGCATGCCTTCGCTGGTCTGGCGCGCGATGGCTGAAGACTGATCTGCCGTGCCACGTGCTTCGGTGATGCTTTGCTTGATCTGTGCGATGGTCGGCTGCAGCTTGTCGAGGAAGCGGTTGAACCAGTTTGCCAGCTCGCCCAATTCGTCTTTCTTGGCATAGCTCAGGCGCTGGGTGAGGTCACCTTCGCCGCTGGCGATGTTCTTGAGCATGGCGGCGACGGTATTGATGGGGCGGGTGACGCCGGTGGCGGTCAGCCAGATCAATAGCAAGCCGAGCAAGGCGGCGGCCGCGCCGACCAGCAGCGCTTTGAGCGTGGAGGCGTTTTGGGCCTTGTCGAGTATCCCTTGCAGTTTCAGTGCGTCGGCCAGCATCACTTCTTTTGGCAGTTTGATGACCACACCCCAGGATTTTGCATCGGCAATGGGTTTCACCGGGTACACAGCGCGAATCGTGTCGTCCTGTTCGCGGATCATGCGGGTTTCACTGGCCAGCAGTTGCACGATGTCTTTGCCTTCGGCGCCAATGGTGTCGATCAGGTTTTTGCCGACCTTGTCCGGTTGGCCACTGAATGCCGCAATCAAACCGGTGCTGGAGAGGATTTCCAGGTAGCCGGCACCGTTGAACAGGTCTTTTTGCGCCGCGTCCGTGGCGGCTTGCAGGGCATTCAAGGCCAGGTCGATGCCCACCACACCGATGACTTTACCGTCCACGATTAACGGTAGCGAAATGGTGGTCATCAGCACCTGCTTGCCGGCGACTTCGTCGGCGTACGGGTCCAGCAGGCACACAGTGCGCGTGTCTCGTGGGCAGGTGTACCAGATGTTGTAGGGCGTACCGCTGAGATTGGGCGTGGTCTTGATCAGGTCGTCTTCGACCATCACGGTGTTCAGGCCATCGCCGCCGGCGCGGCTCCAGTAGCTGGAGAAGCGACCTTTTTCGTTGGAAACGCGGGCTTTGTCGTCGACGAACTCGCTGTCCTTGCCATCCAGGGCGTTGGGTTCGAACGACAGCCAGATACCCAGCACTTTGCTGTTGCGCTCGAAGGCGGTCTTGAGGCTCTGGTTGAGTTCTTCACGCAGGGCGCTCGCGTCCAGCCCGCGCTTGGCGGCCGTGTTGCGCAGGCCCTTGATCTGGTCGGCCAGCGCGGTGACGACGACCAGGCTTTCGCCGAAGGTTTTTTGCAGTTGTACGGCCTGTTCAGCGGCCTTGGCCTGCAACAGGTTCTGCACACTGTTGGTGAGCATTCGCGAGCTTGATTCGCTGACCAGTCGGTTGTTCTGGTCGGCCTCGTAAAGGTTGATGCCGACGATCAGCGCGATCACCCCCAGGAGGCAAAGGCCCGACAGCAGCACTATTTTCAAGCGGATGGAGAGGGTGTCGAACATAGGTTCACTCGCGATTGGACTTGTTAGAAAGCAAGCAGGGCGAGCCAAGTCCATTCGGCGCTATGTCCGGAACATCGGCGTAACGTGATGTTTCATGAGGCGGAGGCGATGAGCGGTAGGCAAAAGCTTGAACGCGGCGTTATACGGGGGTTGCAAGCCGTTCCGGGCGTGACCAGATCCACAGGTTGCCCAGGCTCATCCCGGCAATCGCCAGGTAGATCGGCCAGCCGTGGTCGAGCATCACCAGCATCAAACCGGCACATAGCAACATGCTCACAGTGGCGCTGACTTTGGCCCTGCGCGCGATGATCTTGCCGTTGCGCCAGTTGAACAGAATCGGCCCGAACAGCCGGTGGTTTTCCAGCCAGGCACTCAAGCGCGGCGAGCTTTTAGTCGCGGCCCAGGCGGCCAGCAGGATGAATTCGGTGGTGGGCAAACCCGGTATGACAATCGCCACCAACCCAATGCCCAGGCTGACGTAGGCCAGCAGGCCGAAGAGGATCTGCGCGATTTTTGAGGTGGATTGGGTTTTGCCGGTCATGGTGACGCTTATCTGGTGAGAGGGTTACACATTATCCGAACTGAAATGCGCTCAAATGTGGGAGCTGGCTTGCCTGCGATAGCGGACTGCCTGCCTGCACATCGGGGGCTGGCCCACCGCCATCGCAGGCAAGCCAGCTCCCACATTGAACCGGTTTCTACCGGCGTATTTACGCCAGTTCAGGGGCCGTAGCGTACGCCTGTTCCAGCAACACGGTGAAGCGCACAAACGCATCGATCGCACCTTTTTCGACCGCGGCTTCTTCTTCTGCGCTGAACGCCAGGCCGTCGAGGGTGCGGGTGAAACGCTTCCAGCCTTCGGCGCGACCGCCGGCCGGCTCGCCGAGGTGGCCGGCCCCGAAGGTTTCGCTCAGGCCCAGGCCTACGGCGCGCTTGATCAGGAACGCAGCGCCCAGCTTGGAACCTTCGGACACGAACAGCCAACCCAGGGCTTCGGCCTTGCTCGGGTTTTTCACGGCGCCGGCGACCGGTGCTGGCACTTCAGTGTCGAGGTCACCGAGGTCCAGCTTGGCGGCATCGGCGCGGCAGCGCTCGGCCAGGTCCGGGACGATCTTGATCAACTCGGGGTCGTTGTACAGGGCTACCAATTCTGATTGGAACAGGTATTGCGCGACCACGAAGCGGGCGAAGTTGGCTTGGGTTTCGAACGGGGCGTGGGCTTTGACCAGCGCATCGAGCTGGGTGTGCGGCGCGTGAGTGATCTGGTTCAGGCGCTGGGAGCGCAGGCTTGGGCGTTCTGCGGTAGGGGAAGCGGTCATCGAAAAAAGTCCTTGAGAAGAGTAGCGCCTGGGTGCCCTAAAGAGAGCGGTTATCAACTAGACGAACAAGAAGACGCGGCACAGTAAAAAATCCTCACCTCGCCGCTGTTTAATCGTGGCGAGGCAAGGAGGAAGTGGTCAGATGTCCCAGATCAGGTTGATCGCAAAGTTGCGGCCGGGCTGGGTCAGGCGATCGAGGTTGGCGGGCGCTGTAACACCCGCTTCGCCGACACCGTCGTAGCTGCGCACGTCATCCCAGTTCCAGTATTTTTTGTCGGTGAGGTTGTAGAGGCCGCCGTTGATGGTCACGTCGTTGGTAACTTTGTAGTAGCCGGTCAGGTCGACGATGCCGAAGCCAGGCGTTTTGAACGGGGCACTGGTGCTGCCATCAGGTGCGTGGAAGGTGGTGCTGTCGACGCGATTCTGTTTCTTGACCAGCGTCCAGCTGACCAACGCACCGTATTGCTCTTGCTCGTAACCCAGGCCGAATACGCCTTTAAGTGGGTTGACGCTGTTGAGCGGCTCGCCGTTGTCGTCGTTGCGGCCGTAGGTGTAGCCAACCGAGCCTTGGGTGTAGAGGCCTTGCGGTGCGCCGAAGGCGTCGAGGTTCAGGCGACCTTTGGCTTCAATGCCCTTGATGGTGGCGTGCTTGATGTTGTTGGCTTCGAACTGTTGCACGGTGCCGCCGGCAACCGAGGCGTCCTCGTCGATGAAGTCGCGGTACTTGTTGTAAAACACAGCGATATCGAACGAACCTTCGTCGAAGTTGCCACGAATCCCGGTTTCCACGCCTTTACTGCTCTCAGGCTTGAGATTCGGGTTGGGCTCGACGGTGTAGCCCTCATTCAAGTTTTCAAAGCGGCCATACAAGGCTTTGGCCGACGGTGTGCGGAAGCCTTCAGCGTATTGGCCGAACCAGGTGTAGTGATCGGTCAGCGCGTAGGTCAGGCCGAATTTAGGGGTGACACGGTGCCAGGTTTTTTCCGCATTGCTGTGATCGTAGATCCGGTTAGGATCGACGGTGTTGAGGAATTCCTGGGTCAGCTTGGGTTTGAGCTGGGTGTAGTCGTAGCGCACGGCGGGCAGGAAGGTCCATTTGTTCCAGGTGATCTGATCCTGCGCAAACAGCGAGTAGGTGTTGATGGTCGGGTCCGGGAAGTCGCTGGACTTTTTCACGCTGTCGCCGGCCATGGGGCTTGGGGCGCCGACGGCCGTGCAACCCGAGCCAACGGCGAGGCAGGAGGCTGAACCTTCGCGGGAGCCGGTCACTTTTTGCTGTTTGAGTGTGGTGCCATAGGTCACCTGGTGATCGGTTTCACCGATGCTGAAAGCCTTGTCCAGTTGCGCGTCGAAGACCCACTGCTTTTCTTCGTAAAGCGTGTCACGGGTGCGTAATACGCGACGACCCGCCTGGTAGATTTCGGCGGTGGTCTGGTCGGTCTTGGCGATCTGGTAGTTCAGGCTGGTCTTGATGCGATCGGCAACCGGCGACTCGAGGGCAAAGGTGTTTTCCAGGCCGAAGCGCTCACGGGTGATGGTGTCGTTGCCTGAGCGGGCGCGGTACAGATTCATCCCACGACCACCGATGAACGGTCCGCCCACGGCATTCTTCAAGTTAACGTCGCGATCGTCCTTGAACTTCTCGTAGGTCAGGCCCAGGCGATTGTCGTCACCGTAGTTCCAGCCCAACTTGGCGAGGATATTGGTGGTGCGCGCATCCTCCGGGTTCGCCCCGGTGCGGGCCAGGCCGGTGGCGTTGTTGCCGTCGTAGGATTCCATTTCATGGCCATTGCGCTGGCTCAGGTGCAGCAGGCCGTCGAAGTCCTGCACGCGGCCGGCGACGGTGCCGGAGGTCAGCCAACTGTCGTCGGCGGAGCTGTAGCCGGTTTTCAGGCGGGCGCCGACGTCCTGGCCGGGCTTGATGATGTCGTCCGGATCGAGGGTGAAGTAACTCACTGCGCCGCCGATCGCGCTGCTGCCGTAGAGGGCCGAGGCCGGGCCACGGAGGATTTCCACGCGCTTGACGATTTCCGGGTCGACGTAGTTGCGGCGCGTCTTGGCGTAGGGGCCGTTGAAGAAGTTGTCCGGCACTTCCACACCGTCTACCTGAGTGAGGATGCGGTCGCCGTCGATGCCACGATTGTTGTAGCCCGCGTTGCTGGCGCGGGTGCCTGCGCCGCCGACCGACACGTTGGGCTCGTAGCGCACCAGTTCACGGATGGTGTTGACGTTCTGGCGGTCCAGCGCCTTGCGATCCTGAACAGTGACGGTGCTTGGCACGCTGCTGACGTCCTGCTCGTTACGGGTGGCGCTGATGGTCACCTGTTGCAGGTTGAGCACGCTGCCCGCCGCACGTTTCTCCAGAACGATGGTGTTATTGCCCAGTTTGCGATAGCTCAGGTTGGTCCCCACCAACAGCCGGTCCAGGGCTTTTTCCGGCGACAGTGCACCGCGCACACCGGGGGACGATACGCCCTGGCCCAACTCTGCGGGCAGGCCGACTTGCCAGCCGGTCACGGCGGTAAAGGCATTCAATGCCGAAACCAGAGGTTGCTGCTCAATGCTGAAACTGTAATTGCCGTGACTGCGCGCGGCAGGTTCGGCGGCGTTGGCGGCCATGGCCGGCGCGCTGGCCAGCAGGAGGGCAGCGGTCAGCAAGGACAGGACGGGCGAAGAGGACCGGCGGTTGAAACGAGAGTACATCGAGAGCGCTCCGGAGATACGAATCTTATAGTTGCGAACCGAATCAAATAGGAATCAGTTGCATTGGCTATAACGAGACGTACCGCCGGTTACTATCGAGTAAAAATAATTCTCATTTAGTTCAGGATCACCAGCGCCGGGTATTCCGAAAGCTTGGCCGAGGTGATGTGCGCCAGCGAGCGCACCACGTTGAGGGGCTGGTCGAGGCGGTAGTTGCCGGTGACGGCGGTGCTGGCGAGCTTGTCGTTGTTGTTGACTATCCAGCCCGGGTAATAGCGGCGCAGCTCGGCGAGCACTTCGCTCATTGGGCAGTTTTCGAACACCAGCCGGCCCTGGACCCAGGCCAGCTCCTTGCTGGCATCCAGCTTGGCGGGTTGGCCAAAGCCCTTTGGGCCGATACGGATGCTCTCGCCGGCGCTCAGGCGAACGCGGGCATCATCGAACGTGTTGCTCAGGTCGACATCACCGCGCTGCACCTGCACCTGGGCCTCGCCGTTGAGATAGCGTACGGCGAAGTCGGTGTCGCGCACGCTGGCGCGCACGGGGCCTGCGTCAATCTCCAGGGGCAGGCCACGGTTGGGCGTCACTTCGAAAAACGCCTCGCCCTGGTACAGGCGGGCGACGCGCTGCTGGTCCTTGATGCTGCTGGAAAACGCCGAGTTGGTGTTCAGCAGCACTTTGGAGCCGTCGTCCAACTGCAGACGCTGGCGTTCCCCGACCACCGTGAGGTGATCGGCTTGCAGGCGAACGGGCAGGTTGCTGAAGCTGAACAGGCCGATCAGCAACACGGCGGCGGTGGCTATCGGTTTCCAATGGGGTTTGATACGGCGCCAGACCGTCGGCTTGCGCGGCGCGGCCAGCGCCACAGCGGCGCTGTACACCGGCGCGCCACCCCAGGCGGCCTGGGCTTTGCTGAATGCGTGCGGGTGCGCCGGGTCGCTGGCCAGCCAGGCGTCGAACTCGGCTTGCTGCCCGGGTTGCGGGCACTGCAAGGCGATCAGCCAGTCGAGAGCCTGGTCCATAGCCGTGTCTTGCAACACCTCATGAGCCAGCTCATGGGGACGCAGTTTATTCGGGGCCGTCACGGTGTTCCTCGGGTCTTCGCCACGTTCTATTCATTTTTCCTGCAATCTGGATCGACACTTCTGTCGGGTGAAGCTTAAGGCTGATCCAGACGTTCGGCCACACCTACACAGATGGCCATGATCAATTTCAGTTCCTTTTGCACGGTGCTCAAGGACACTTGCAACTGGTCGGCAATCTCCTGATAGCTGCAACCGTGCAGGCGGCTGAGGATGAAAATCTGCTGCTGGCGGGCGCTCAACTGGCCGAGGCTGACGCTCAGGTGTTCGAGCAGTTGCTCGGCCTGGGTCGCGTCTTCGGGTGTGCTGATGGGATCGGCGACGCTTTGCAGCACGTCCAGCGGGACATCTTCCTGCAGCGTGCGCGCCTGGATCCTGCGCGAGCGCAGATGATCCAACGCAAGATTGCGCGCGGTTTGATAGACGAAGGGTTCGAGGTGGTCGATCGGCCGCTCGCTGAGGGCCCGGGTGACGCGCAGATAGGTTTCCTGCAACAGGTCCTCGGCGGTGCTGGGGTTATTCACCATCCGCTGCAAAGTGCGTAGCAGAATCACCCGTTGGGTGAGAAAGACTTGGTTGAAGCGAGATTGGCTCACAGTGACACCAGACCGATAGGCAGTTAATGATAATGCTTATCATCAACTGAAATGGCAAGTGGCTATTGCTGTGAGCCAGCACCGATCAAATATGGGAAGGGTTTTTTGTGGGCGCCGGGCTTGCCCGCGATGCAGGCACCTGGGTATTTCAGTCAAACCGAGGTGATGCTATCGCAGGCAAGCCAGCTCCCACAGAAGCCAGCTCCTACACAGGCGGAGTATTACTCGGCGTTGCACAGCGCAAGGCAGTTATCCAGCATACGGTTGGAGAAGCCCCATTCGTTGTCGTACCAGGCCAGCACTTTCAACAGTTTGCCGCTGACCTTGGTGTGATTGGCATCGAAGATCGACGACAGCGGGTTATGGTTGAAGTCACTGGAAACCAGCGGCAGGGTGTTGTAACCGAGGATTTTCGAGTGCTGGCTGGCTTCTTTGAGCAGGGCGTTGACTTGCTCGGCCGTGGCGTCTTTTTTCAACTGCACGGTGAGGTCCACCAGGGACACGTTGATCACCGGTACACGCACCGCCATCCCGGTCAGTTTGCCCGCCAGTTCCGGCAGCACCAGGCCTACCGCTTCAGCGGCGCCGGTTTTGCTCGGGATCATGTTCTGGGTCGCCGAGCGCGCACGGTACGGGTCGGTGTGGTAGACGTCGGTCAGGTTCTGGTCGTTGGTGTAGGCGTGAATGGTGGTCATCAGGCCGCTTTCAATGCCCAGTTCGCGGTGCAGCACCTGGGCGACCGGCGCCAGGCAGTTGGTGGTGCACGACGCGTTGGAGATGATCTGGTGCGATTGACGCAAAATGTCATGGTTCACACCGTAAACCACGGTGGCATCGGCGCCTTTGGCCGGGGCCGAGATGATCACCTTGCGTGCGCCAGCAGTAATATGGGCGGCAGCCTTGTCACGGTCGGTAAACAGACCGGTGCACTCGAACACCACGTCGATCTTGTGCGCAGCCCACGGCAGGTCGGCCGGGTTGCGAATGGCACTGACGGCAATCCGGTCACCATTGACGGTCAGGCTTTCCTGATCGTGGGCGACCTCTGCTTCGAAAGTGCCATGTACGGTGTCGTATTTGAGCAGGTGGGCGTTGATCGAACTGTCGCCCAAATCGTTGATGGCGACGATCTGCAAATCCTGGCGATAGCCTTGGGTATACAGTGCGCGCAGGACATTACGGCCGATACGGCCAAAACCATTGATTGCGATACGAAGAGTCATTGGAAAGTGCCTGTCGTCGATTTGTTGTAAGAATTACAAGATTATTCGCATAAAAATAGAAAACAAGCCTTTTTAGTGGCAATATTTTGTTCAATCTACAACGAGTGACCTGAATCAACTGGTCCGATGATTCAAACGACACCCTGCCATCCCATGAGCTGCGGGCGTTTGATCAGCATAGGAACGCAGGTCGCCACATCCGTTAGCCTGGAGTTCTACACATGCATCCCCGCGTTATTGAGGTCACCGAACGGCTTATCGCCCGCAGTCGTGCAACCCGCGAGGCTTACCTTGCGCTCATTCGCGGCGCCGCCAGCGACGGCCCGATGCGCGGTAAGCTGCAATGCGCCAACTTTGCCCACGGCGTCGCCGGCTGCGGCACTGAAGATAAAAATAGTCTGCGCATGATGAATGCCGCCAACGTGGCAATTGTTTCTTCATATAACGACATGCTCTCGGCGCACCAGCCTTACGAACACTTCCCTGAACACATCAAGAAAGCCCTGCGCGAAGTCGGCTCGGTCGGCCAGTTTGCCGGTGGCACGCCTGCCATGTGCGATGGCGTGACCCAAGGTGAGCCCGGCATGGAGCTGAGCCTGCTCAGCCGTGAAGTCATCGCGATGTCCACGGCGGTAGCGTTGTCCCACAACATGTTCGATGCGGCGCTGATGCTGGGCATCTGCGACAAGATCGTGCCGGGCCTGATGATGGGCGCGTTGCGCTACGGTCATCTGCCGATGATCTTCGTACCGGGCGGCCCCATGCCGTCGGGCATTTCCAACAAGCAGAAAGCCGATGTGCGCCAGCGCTATGCCGAAGGCAAGGCCACCCGCGAAGAGCTGCTCGAATCGGAGATGAAGTCCTACCACAGCCCCGGCACCTGCACCTTCTACGGCACCGCCAACACCAACCAGTTGCTGATGGAAGTCATGGGCCTGCACTTGCCGGGCGCCTCGTTCGTCAACCCGTACACGCCGCTGCGTGATGCGCTGACCCGCGAAGCCGCGCACCAGGTCACCCGCCTGACCAAGGCCAGTGGCAGCTTCACGCCGATCGGCGAGATCGTCGACGAGAAATCCATCGTCAACTCCATCGTGGCGCTCAATGCCACCGGCGGTTCCACCAACCACACCCTGCACATGCCGGCGATCGCCATGTCGGCAGGCATCATCCTCACCTGGCAGGACATGGCCGACCTCTCCGAGGTGGTACCGACCCTGTCCCACGTGTATCCAAACGGCAAGGCTGACATCAACCACTTCCAGGCAGCGGGCGGCATGTCGTTCCTGATCCGCGAACTGCTTGAAGCCGGCTTGCTGCACGAAGATGTCAACACCGTGGCCGGCAAGGGCCTGAGCCGTTACACCCAGGAGCCGTTCTTGGTCGACGGCGAGCTGATCTGGCGCGACGGCCCGATCGAAAGCCTCGACGAAACCATCCTGCGCCCCGTGGCCCGCGCGTTTTCGCCGGAAGGCGGCCTGCGCGTGATGGAAGGCAACCTTGGTCGCGGCGTGATGAAAGTCTCCGCCGTGGCGCCGGAGCACCAGATCGTCGAAGCCCCGGCGGTGGTGTTCCAGGATCAGCAGGATTTGGCCGACGCGTTCAAGGCCGGCCAACTGGAAAAAGACTTTGTCGCGGTAATGCGCTTCCAGGGCCCGCGCTCCAACGGCATGCCGGAACTGCACAAAATGACGCCGTTCCTCGGCGTGTTGCAGGACCGTGGTTTCAAAGTGGCGTTGGTAACAGACGGGCGTATGTCCGGCGCGTCGGGTAAGATCCCCGCCGCGATTCATGTCAACCCCGAAGCTCAGAGCGGCGGGCCACTGGCACGGGTCCAAGATGGCGATATCATTCGCGTCGATGGCGTGAAGGGCACCCTGGAGCTTAAGGTGGACGCCGAAGAATTTGCAGCGCGCACGCCTGCCACGGGCCTGTTGGGCAATAACGTGGGGGCCGGTCGCGAACTGTTTGCATTTATGCGCATGGCCGCAAGCTCCGCAGAGCAAGGCGCCAGCGCCTTTACCTCTGCCTTGGAGACGCTTAAGTGAAGCTTGCGCTGGTCGGTGATATTGGTGGTACCAACGCCCGTTTTGCGTTGTGGCGGGATCAGGAACTGCATTCGATCCGCGTGCATGCCACTGCGGATCACCAGAGCCCTGAGGAGGCCATCAAGGTCTACCTCAAGGAAGAGGGCCTGGAAAGCGGGGACATCGGTGCGGTGTGCCTGTCGGTCGCCGGGCCGGTGAGTGGCGATGAATTTAAATTCACCAACAATCACTGGCGCCTGAGCAAAACTGCATTTTGCAAAACCTTGCAGGTGGATGAGCTGCTGCTGGTCAATGACTTCACGGCGATGGCCCTGGGCATGACTCGCCTCAAGCCCGACGAATTCCGTGTGGTCTGCGAAGGCACGCCGGAGCCGTTGCGCCCTGCTGTGGTCATCGGCCCGGGCACTGGCCTGGGCGTTGGCACCTTGCTGGATTTTGGCGAAGGTCGCTGGGCGGCGCTGCCGGGGGAGGGCGGTCATGTCGACCTGCCGCTGAGCAGCCCGCGTGAAACCCAGCTGTGGCAGCACATCTACAATGAGATCGGCCATGTCAGCGCCGAAACGGCCTTGAGCGGTGGCGGCCTGCCGCGTGTGTACCGCGCCATTTGTGCAGTCGATGGGCACACGCCGAAGCTGGACACGCCGGAAGCCATTACCGCGGCTGGCCTGGCCGGCGACCCGGTAGCGATTGAAGTGTTGAACCAGTTCAGCATCTGGCTGGGCCGCGTGGCGGGTAACAACGTGTTGACCACCGGTGGACGCGGTGGCGTGTACATCGTGGGCGGGGTGATACCGCGGTTTGCCGACTTCTTTATCAACAGCGGCTTTGCCAAGAGTTTTCGCGACAAAGGCTGCATGAGCGATTACTTCAACGGTATTCCGGTGTGGCTGGTGACTGCGCCGTATTCCGGGTTGACCGGGGCGGGAGTGGCGCTGGAGCAAGCTTTTGCATAGGTACTGATGGCCTCTTCGCGAGCAAGCCCGCTCCCACATTTTGAAATGCATTCCAAATGTGGGAGCGGGCTTGCCCGCGATAGGGCCTCAAGGGCAACAAATGACTTAAGCTTGGCCATAACAACAAGGAGGACCCCGTGAGCGTAATCAGTAAATCGATTCTCCTCGTCGACGACGACCAGGAAATCCGCGAATTGCTGCAAACCTACCTCAGTCGCGCCGGCTTCCAGGTGCGTGGCGTGCCGGATGGCGCGGGGTTCCGCCAGGCGATGAACGAGGCGCCGTGCGACCTGGTCATCCTCGATGTGATGTTGCCGGACGAAGACGGTTTCAGCCTCTGCCGCTGGATTCGCCAGCACCCGCGCCAGGCGCAGGTGCCGATCATCATGCTCACCGCCAGTTCCGACGAAGCCGACCGTGTGATCGGCCTGGAGCTGGGCGCCGACGACTACATCGGCAAACCCTTCAGCCCTCGTGAGCTGCAAGCGCGGATCAAAGCCCTGCTGCGGCGTGCCCAGTTTGGCCAGGAACGCAGCATCGGCGGCGATGTGTGGGTGTTCGATGAATGGCGCTTGGACATGATCAGCCATCGCCTGTTTCACGTTGACGGTGAAGAGGTGATTCTCTCCGGCGCCGACTTTGCCCTGCTTAAATTGTTTCTCGACCACCCTCAACAAATTCTCGACCGCGACACCATCGGCAACGCCACCCGTGGCCGCGACCTGATGCCGCTGGACCGTATCGTCGACATGGCCGTCAGCCGCCTTCGCCAACGCCTGCGCGATACCGAAAAACCTCCAAGGCTGATCCGCACCGTGCGCGGCAGCGGTTATCAACTGGCAGCCAGCGTGGTTGCCGGCAATGCCCACTGAGCCGTTGACCGAGCGTCGCCGGCGCTTCCCGGTACCGCGCTCACTGTTGGGGCGGATGTTGCTGCTGACCTTGCTTGCGGTGCTGTTCGCCCAGGCGCTGTCCAGCGTGATCTGGGTCTCGCAACTGCGCGCCACCCAGCTCGAAGGCCTGGTCACCAGCGCCCGCAGCCTGGCGCATTCGATGACGGCCAGCGTGAGTTATTTCCGCTCGTTGCCAGTGGCCTACCGCCCGTTAGTGCTTGATCAACTGCGCAGCATGGGTGGCACCCGCTTTGTGGTGACGCTCAACGATCGCCCGCTGGATATGCAGATATTGCCGCAGACCCCGCGCAAGCAGGCGGTGTTGCAAGCGGTGGACGAAGTGCTGCGCCAGACCCTGGGCAGCGACGTGCATATTTCGGTGGAATTCGTCAGCGCCGAGGACCTGCGTATTTTCAATGCCGGCTTGAAGCTCGATGAACTGCCGCGCTCCTGGGCGCATTACGCGCTGACGCTCGAACCGGTCAACCCGCCCGTGTTGGTCACTCAGATCCAGCTTGCGCCGGGCGAGTGGTTGTACATTGCCTCGCTGTTGCCCGAACCCTACACCAGCCTTGAAGAACAAGGCCTGCCTTCGCAGCAGGTGTGGTTCATCGTGTTGACCAGCGGCTTTTTGTTGTTGTTTATCGGCCTGCTGGTGCACTGGCAGAGCCGGCCGCTCAAGCGCCTGGCACGGGCGGCACGCGACATGTCCCTGGGCGCGGATGTGGAGCCGGTGGCCGAAGGCGGCGGCAGTGAAGTGGTGGAAGTGGGCCGTGCATTCAATGCCATGCGTGAACGCATCAGCCGCTACCTGACCGAGCGCAGCCAATTATTCAGTGCAATATCCCACGATTTGCGCACGCCGATCACGCGCCTGCGCCTGCGTGTGGAACTGCTTGAAGACGAGAACCTGCAAAACAAATTCGGCCGTGACCTGGATGAGCTGGAGTTGTTGGTCAAGGGCGCGCTGCAATGCGTGAAAGACACCGATATCCATGAAAACATCGAACCGGTCGACCTCAATCACGTGCTCGATTGCCTGGTAGAACCGTACCTGGCGCCCAACGGTAATGGCCGCATCACCCAGCAAGGCCGCGCCCTGGCACCCTACCCGGGCAAGCCGCTGGCGCTTAAACGCTGCATCGGCAACCTGATCGATAACGCGTTGAAGTACGGGCAGAACGCCCACTTGCATATCGAGGACGATGGCGCGGAATTCATCCTGCACGTTGATGACGAGGGGCCAGGCGTGCCGGAGCAGCGGCTGGAGCAAGTGTTTGAACCGCATTTTCGTTTGGCCGGCCAGCAGCAGGGTTATGGCCTGGGCTTGGGTATCGCACGTAACATCGCCCACAGCCATGGCGGCGAAGTGAGTTTGCAGAACCTGCGCGAGGGTGGTTTGCGGGTGACGCTACAGTTGCCTCGAACCCTGGACTAAAAAACATCACCGATCAAATGTGGGAGCTGGCTTGCCTGCGATAGCGGCGGGCCAGCCAGTGCATGATTAACGGATACACCGCCATCGCAGGCAAGCCAGCTCCCACAATATTAATTGCAGTGGGTCAGATGCTTTGGCGCAACCGGGCCAAATCTCTCAGCGGTGGCGCCCCAAACAACCGGCTGTATTCCCGGCTGAATTGTGACGGGCTTTCATACCCCACCCGATACGCCGCTGCCGAGGCCTCCAGCCCTTCGGCGATCATCAACCGCCGCGCCTCCTGCAAACGCAACTGCTTCTGGTATTGCAACGGGCTCATGGCGGTGATCGCCTTGAAGCGGTGGTGCAAGGTCGAGACACTGAGGTTCACTTCCTTGGCGAGGTCATCAATACGCAGCGGCTGCTCATAGTTGCCGTTCAGCCACTTGATCGCCTGGCTCACACGATGGCTCTGACTGTTGGCCACGGCAATTTCATACAGTCGGTAGCCTTGCGGACCACGCAGCAACCGGTAGAGGATTTCGCGGTTGATCAACGGTGCGAGCATCGCGATGTCTTTGGGGGTGTCCAGTAAGCGCGTCAGGCGCAGCACGGCGTCCAGCAACTGGGCGTCGATGCGGTCGACGTACATGCCGCGAGAAGTCGGACGCGATGGCACGCCCATCGGGCCGGCCTCGGCAATCAACGCGGTCAGTTGCGCCGGGTCGATATTGATCCGCACCGACAGGTTAGGGTCTTGCGGCGTCGCGTCGATGATCCGGCCGGCCACCGGCATTGCGACCGAAAACACCAAATAGTTGAGGGGGTCGTAGGCAAAAATCTCGTCTGCCAGGCGCACTTCCTTACTGCCACTGGCAAGGATGCACAGGGCCGGTTCGACCAGCACCGGCATGAAGTCGCGCGGTGTGTTGTGGCGGTTCAGGAACAACGAGGTGATCGCCGTGCCGTAGGAGCCATCTTCCCAAGTATGTCGGTGCACGATGCTGGCGAGTTCGACGCGCTGTTTTTCCGTCTCGGCATCGAGGGGAATGGACGTATGTTCCGGCGACGACATGGAGTGTCCTCTACAAGCTTCTTTGATGGGCTCAGCTTAGCGGTGACGTTTCAAAAAGTGTTACGTCAATTCTGCACAATCCTTGCCTGATCCTGCGATACGTCGTGAATCAGGCAAGCGCGATGCCTGTCATCTGCTTGAAACACTGAGCCTGTGCATGGAATAAATGCCGGGTGCCAAACGTCTTATCTACGCTTCTCGCAGGATTGTGCAATAAGCCTGCAGGAATTGACTAACCACGCCCACACCTGCGCCGCTATCTTTGATCCTGTGGCAACACGCCCTCACAGTGTTTGCCGAGCATCACTTCTCAACGGGAGAGTCGAACATGTCCACCCCCATTCCCGCGAGCCATATGGCCTTTATCCGCGCCCGTACCGGGTGCAGCACCGAACTCGGTGCACGCTTGAGCAGTTTGATCGAACCGGGCCGTCAGGCTCAGGGTTGCCTGCAGTTTTCATTGCAGCATTCCCAGGTCGATCCCGATGTATGGCTGGTCTCTGGCTTCTGGAGCAGCGAGCAGGCGATGAGCGCCTACTTCAGTTCGCCGGCCCTGATGATCTTTACCGAGCTGTTGAACGACATGGTCGTGCGCAGCATGGACTTCCAGACCTTTACCGAGGCATCCGCTGCGCATGCCTACGGCGAGTACCTGCAACTGGCCGGTTAGTGCTTTAGAATGGCCGACTTTCCCATTGGCCAGGACTTGCAACATGGCACGTAAAGAGTTTGCCCACCACGAAGCCGTTTCCGCCTTGGTGCGAGAAGAAGAGGGTGGCTACAGCGCTGCCATTGCCGTCAAGGCACTGGATGGCATGGGCGCACCGCGCTTTCACAAGGTCCTTGATGGACAAACGTTCAAGACCGCTGACGACGCCGACGATGCGGCTGCCGCGCAATTGGTGCGGCTGGTGGATGTGGACGAAGAGGGTCAGTTGACCTGGTCAACAGCCGCCAACTAAACAACACCGCCGATCCAAATGTGGGAGCGGGCTTGCTCGCGAATGCAGAGCGTCAGTCACTGGAAATATTGACTGATCCACCGCTTTCGCGAGCAAGCCCGCTCCCACATTTTTATTGCATTCCAATCAGCGCGCAGTGGCGCCTGGACGATACATCTTGAACAGTGCCTCCGGCCCCAACTGGAAGTAATCCGCCGGGCCACCGCCACGCAATATCGGCTCGGCGGCGGCGGTGTCGTAAATCCCATCCTTGAGCAGCCACTTGGCGATGTGCACGGCAACGACCTCGCCGAGCACCAGCCAGCTTGGCACCAACTGCTTGTCGGCGCGCTGCAGCTGAATAATCTGCGTCACCTTGCATTCGAACGACACCGGGCTCTCGCCCACACGCGGCACGCCGACGATTTTCGAGGCCACCGGCGTCAGGCCGGACAGTTCGAACTCATTCACCTGCGGCGCTACCGCTGCGCAACTCTGGTTCATCTGCTCGGCCAGCGGGCGGGTGGCCAGGTTCCACACAAACTCGCCGGTCTGCTCGATGTTGTTCAGGCTGTCTTTGCGCCCGACGCTGGAAAACCCAATGATCGGCGGGATGTAGTTGAACGCATTGAAGAAACTGTAGGGCGCCAGGTTCAGACGGCCTTCGCTGTCGTGGGAGGAAATCCAGCCGATGGGCCGTGGGCCGACGATGGCATTGAACGGGTCGTGTGGCAGGCCGTGGCCATTGGCGGGTTCGTAAAAATGGATATCGTCAGACATGGCCGGGGTTCCTGCTGTTGGGTTCGGTGAAGGCGCCATACTGCAATTCATGGCGGCGAATTTCCATCGGCTGTATGGAATTTTCATTTAGTGCCCACCTATTTTTCACAGCGCCACGTTCAGTCTGCGCGCCAGGTCGACACCCCTCTAAGTCGGCCCATTGAAAGACTGAGCTTCGGAGCCTTCTGCACCATGAACAAACTTCCTCAGATCACCCTGGCGTTCTGGGTCATGAAAATCTGCGCAACGACCCTGGGCGAAACCGCCGGGGATTTGCTGTCGATGACCCTGAATGTCGGGTACGCCATCAGCTCGATGATCCTGATCAGTGTGTTTCTCGTCACCCTGGTGACACAGCTCTGGTCGAAAACCTACAACCCGGTGCTGTACTGGATCGTGATTCTGTCCACCAGCACGGCGGGCACCACGATGTCGGATTTCATGGACCGTACCCTGGGCCTTGGCTATGCGACGGGCTCGATGATCCTGATCGCGATCCTGATGATCATCTTTGCCCTGTGGCATGTCAGCGGTGATTCGCTGAACGTGAACAAGGTCCAGACTTTTCGGGGCGAACTGTTTTATTGGATGGCGATTCTGTTCTCGAACACCTTGGGCACCGCGTTGGGCGACTTCCTCGCGGATGATTCCGGGTTGGGTTTCGCTGGCGGCGCTTTGCTGATCGGCTCGGCTATTGCGGTGGTAGTGGCACTCAAATACTTCACCAAAATCTCCTCGGTGCTGTTGTTCTGGGTGGCGTTTGTATTGACCCGGCCGTTTGGTGCGACCCTGGGCGACTTCCTCACCAAACCTCATGAAAAGGGTGGGCTGGATTTCGGCACCATCGGTTCATCGGCGGTGTTGGCGGCGGTACTGGTGGTGATGATTGCCGGGGCGTCGTATGCGCAGCGCCGGTATGGTCGTCAGCAGTCCGTAGAGCTGACCTGACACTGTTTAAGAAACCCTACGCAACGAAATGTGGGAGCGGGCTTGCTCGCGAATGCAGGGTTTCAGTCAACGGACATACTGACTGATCCACCGCGTTCGCGAGCAATCCCGCTCCCACATTTTTTACTGCGCCCAGCCTTTAGTCCGTGGTAATCCGCGAATGCTTGCGGGTGTCTTTCATGGTCACGTAGACCACCAGCGACACCGCGATACACGCGGTCACATACCAGTAGTAACCGGTCTCCATGCTAATGCTCTTGAACCACAGTGCGATGTATTCAGCGGTGCCGCCGAAAATCGAAACGGTCAGTGCATACGGCAGGCCCACGCCCAGGGCGCGGATTTCCGTAGGGAACAGCTCGGCTTTTACCACCGCATTGATCGAGGTGTAGCCGCTGACAATGATCAGCGCTGCCATGATCAGAAAGAACGCGCCCCACCAGCTTTGGATGGTGTGCAGGGTGGTGAGGATCGGCACGGTGAACAGCGTGCCGAGGATACCGAACGCGATCAGGATCGGCCGCCGGCCGACTTTGTCGGACAGCCCGCCGACCAGGGGTTGCAGGCACATGAACAGAAACAGCGTGGCGGCTGAAATGGTGGTGGAGTCGGAGATGCTCATGCCGACGGTATTCACCAGGTATTTCTGCATGTAGGTGGTGTAGGTGTAGAACGCCAGGGTGCCGCCCATGGTCAGGCCGACCACGGTCAACACTTCCTTGGGGTGGCGCATCAAGGTGCGCATCGCGCTTTCCTTGGCCTTTTCCTTTTTGGTGAACGACTCGGTTTCTTCCATGCCGCGACGCAAGAACAGCGCGACCACTGCGCACAAGGCGCCGATGGCGAACGGGATGCGCCAGCCCCAGGCATACAGCTGCTCGGTGGTCAGGGTTTGTTGCAGAATGATCAATACGGCCAGGGCGATGAGCTGGCCGGAGATCAGGGTCACGTACTGGAAGCTGGAGAAGAAACCGCGACGTTCCTTGGTCGCCATTTCACTCAAGTAGGTGGCCGAGGTGCCGTACTCGCCGCCGACCGACAGGCCTTGCAGCAAGCGTGCGAACACCAGCATGATCGGTGCGCCGATGCCGATGGTGTCGTAGCCCGGGGTCAATGCGATCAGCAGCGAGCCGAAGCACATCAGCAATACCGAGGCCATCAGTGCGGCCTTGCGGCCCTTGTAGTCGGCGTAGAGGCCCATCAGCCAGCCACCGATCGGGCGCATGATGAAGCCCACGGCAAAGATGGCGGCGGTGTTCATCAACTGGGCGGTGGAAGAACCGGCGGGGAAGAAGGCTTTGGCGAAGTACAGCGAGAAGGCGGCGTAGACGTACCAGTCATACCACTCGACCATGTTGCCGACGGAGCCGCTGAAGATCGATTTGATCCGGCTGGACGTACTGCGTTCTTTTGCCGGCGCAGCCGCCGACCCCAGAGGCAAGGTGTTGGAGTTATCCATTGAAGGATCCTTCATCTAATTGTTTTTGTGGAGCGGCGCGAACGCTGCCTGGTTCGGGCTATAGCAGGAGCTGTGCCAAGTAGATGAAGGCCCGGTTTAGAAGGGTTTGAAGAATTTTCTGAGCGGAAAGTCGCTGATGGTTTGAGGGTGATGAGCGGAAATCCGCTTATGGCTACTGGCCCCTTCGCGAGCAAGCCCGCTCCGACATTCGATCCCATTCCAACTGGAGGGATGCGGTCGAATGGGGGAGCGGGCTTGCTCGCGAAGGCGTCCTGCCAGGCAATAAAAAATTCAGCCTACAGAAACGTATCCCGCACTAACCCATGCCGCTGCATCTTTTCATTGAGGGTTCGACGCGGCAGTTGCAACTCGGCCAGCACCGCCTTGATATCGCCTTTGTGCCGTACCAGCGCCGCTTTCAGGCAATGAGCCTCGAAGGCTTCCTGCTGCGCTGCCAGGGATTGCCCCGCTTCGATACCTTCCGGCTCCGGTTCGCCAAGGCCCAGCACCTGGCGTTCGGCGACGTTGGCCAACTCACGCACATTGCCCGGCCAGTCATGGCTGAGCAGGCGCCCCAGTTTCGCGCCGCTCAAGGGTTCTGCGCTGCGGCCCAGGCGCTCGGCGGCGCTGTGTGCAAAGTGCTCGAACAGTAGTGGAATATCTTCACGGCGCTCGCGCAACGGCGGCAGGCGCAGTTGCGCGACGTTCAGTCGGTAGGCCAAATCTTCGCGAAAACGCCCGGCGCGGGCCTCTTCGAGCAAGTCGGGCTTGGTGGCGGCGATGATGCGCAAGTCCACGTGAATACTTTGATTCGAACCCAGACGCTCGAGTTTCTGTTCCTGCAACACGCGCAACAGTTTCACCTGCTGGGCCAGTGGCATGCTTTCGATTTCATCGAGAAACAGTGTGCCGCCATGGGCGTACTCCAGCTTGCCGATGCGCCTGCCCTGGGCGCCGGTGAACGCGCCGCTTTCGTGGCCGAACAGCTCGGCCTCAAACAACTGCTCGGGGATCGCTGCGCAATTGAGCGCGACAAACGGCTTTTTCGCGCGCGGGCCAAAATCATGCAGGCAGCGGGCGACCAATTCCTTGCCGCTGCCGGTCTCGCCACGAATCAACACGTTGACGGGCAAGCTGGCCAGATCAAGTACCTGGCGCCGCAGGTTCTGCAAACTCCGGGACACGCCCAGCAGGCTGGATTCCAGCTGCGCCCGATGGTCGGCCTGTTGATGCAGGCGGCGGTTTTCCAGGATCAGCCCGCGCTTGTCCAGCGCGCGGCGCAGGCTGTTGAGCAAGGCATCCGGGCTGAAGGGTTTTTCCAGAAAGTCGTAGGCACCGTCGCGCATGGCTTCCACCGCCATCGGCACGTCGCCATGGCCGGTGAGCAATATCACCGGCAAGTCGGCATCGCGTCGTTGCACTTCGGCCAACAGCTCCAGGCCGCTGAGCCCCGGCATGCGCACGTCGCTCAAGATCACCCCGGGGAAATCCTTGGGCAATTGCGCCAGGCATTCTTCAGCGCGACTGAACAACTGCACGTCAAACCCCGACAGGCTCAGCCATTGCTCGACGGCCGTGCGAATGCTGGCTTCGTCATCGACCACAATCACCGCGTTCAACATAGCTCAGGCGTCTCCAGCACAATCGGCAAGGTCAGGGTAAACACCGCACCGTCGCCACGGTTGCCGGCGAGCAGGCGCCCGCCGAGTTCGTGCACGATGGCATAGGAAACCGCCAGCCCGAGGCCGAGCCCATCCCCCACGGGTTTGGTCGTAAAGAACGGATCGAAGACACTGTTCAAGTGCTCTTCGGCAATCCCGCCGCCGCTGTCACTGACGGTCAATTGCCAGAGTTGCTGGTCGGCGTGCAGGCGGATTTCCAGGCGTTTGCGCGGTTTGTCCGCCATGGCGTCGAGGGCGTTGCGCAACAGATTGATCAGTACCTGCTCCAGGCGGATAGCATCGCCGCGGACCCAGGCAGGGCGGGTCAGGTCCAGCACCACGCCGATGGCTTCATCGCGCAACCGCGCGTCGAGCAGGTGCAAGGATTGGTCGACGACTGTCGCCAGGTCCAACCTTTCGCGCAGGCCGCTGGGGCTTTTACGGGCGAACGTCTTGAGGTGGCCGGTGAGTGCGGCCATGCGCGTGAGCATGTCGTCCAGCGGGGTGAGCGCCTTGTAGGCATCGTCCACGCGGCCATGGTCCAGCAGCAGCCGCAAGGTCGCCAACTGCATGCGCTGGGCGGTCAGTGGCTGGTTGATTTCATGGGCGAGGGCGGCGGACATCTGCCCCAGTGCCGCCAGCTTGGCTGATTGCACCAGGCCATCTTGCGCCGTGCGCAGGGCCTGAGTGCGCTCCTCGACAAGCTGTTCGAGCTCTTCGCGGCTGCGTTGGCGCAAGCGGGCCAGGCGCCAGCGTTGAGTCAGGAACAGCACCAGGAACACCAGCGCCAGCCAGGAGCCGGCAGCCGCAAGCCCGGCATTGCGTTGGTCTTCAAAGGCGAACTGCGGCTTGCGCAACAGGTGCAAGGTCCAGCCTTCGGCCTTCAGCGGCAGGGATTCCCAGATGTAGTTGGCGCTGCCGTCGGGGCCGTTGACGCGCATCAGGTGGCTGTTCTCGTCGAAGCGCTGCAACGTCTGGGTGTCCAGCGGCCGCAGTTGTTTTTTGTCGTATTGGCGGGTGGCTTTGAGTTCAGTGAGGTCGCTGGCCGACAACGGACGCAAGTTGCGGTAACGCCAGCCCGGTTGATTGGCGATAAACACGATGCCGCGCGCGTCGCTGACCAGCAGCAGGTCATTGCCTTGGGCCCATTCGCGTTCGAGTTCGGGAAACTCCAGCTTCACCACCATAGCGCCGAGGAACTGTTCGTGTTCATCGACCACCGCGCTGGAGAGGAAGTAGCCCGGAATGCCTGTGGTTACCCCTACTGCATAAAAACGCCCGGTGCCCTGGCTCAGGGTCTGGCTGAAATAAGGCCGAAACGCATAGTTGTGCCCGACATAACTGCTGGGCAGGTTCCAGTTACTGGCCGCCACGGCCAGGCCGGTGCGGTCCATCAGCTCCAAGGTGGAGGATTGCGCGGCACCGTTGATGCGCGCCAGCTTGCGGTTAAGCAGGTCCTGGGTGGTGGCATCCAGCGGGCCTTTCAAGGCGCTGATCATTTCCGAGTCCAGTGCCAGTACGGCGGGCAGGGCGCGGTAGCGTTCGATCAGGGTGTGCAGGGAGTTGGCGTACAGCGCCAGCTGTTGGTTGGCGCGAGCGGCGTCATCCACCAGGGCCTGGCGCTCGGCATGGCGGGTGGCCAAGGCGGCGGCCAGCACCGCACCGGCGATGATCAACAGTGAGTAGAAGGTCAGGCGCAGGGGGCGTGGGATCACGATCATACGGTGATGGGCAGGCACAGTAAGGGGTGAGCACCATAGCATGGGCTGCTTGGATCTTGTGGCATGCAGGCTTGTGTGGGAGCTGGCTTGCCTGCGATGGCATCACCTCGGGGTCACTGAAAAACCGATGTGCCTGCATCGCAGGCAAGCCAGCTCCCACATGACCGAGTTTGTCATTGCAACATTGCCAGTCATAAAAAAGGCGACTGGGCCATGGGGCCGCAGTCGCCTTTATCCTTGCGAGGGAAGTGCTTACTGCACCTCTACCGCCAGGCTTTCACTGATCTTTTTCTGCCAGATGGCAGGACCGGTGATGTGGACGGATTCGCCCTTGCTGTCCACCGCTACGGTGACCGGCATGTCTTTCACGTCGAACTCGTAGATCGCTTCCATGCCCAGTTCGGCAAACGCGACCACGCGCGACTTCTTGATGGCTTGCGCCACCAGGTAAGCCGCGCCGCCAACGGCCATCAGGTACACGGCTTTGTGGTCCTTGATCGCTTCGATGGCGGTCGGGCCGCGCTCGGATTTGCCGATCATGCCCAGCAGGCCGGTTTGCTCGAGGATCTGACGGGTGAACTTGTCCATCCGCGTCGCGGTGGTCGGGCCTGCCGGGCCAACCACTTCTTCGCGCACCGGATCAACCGGGCCGACGTAGTAGATGAAGCGACCCTTGAGGTCCACCGGCAAGGTTTCACCCTTGTTGAGCATCTCGACCATGCGCTTGTGCGCAGCGTCGCGGCCGGTGAGCATCTTGCCGTTGAGCAAGACGGTTTCGCCCGGCTTCCAGCTCTGCACGTCTTCCGGGGTCAGGGTGTCGAGGTTGACGCGACGGGCCGACGGGCCGGCTTCCCAGACGATTTCCGGGTAAGCGTCCAGCGGTGGCGCTTCCAGCGACGCCGGGCCCGAACCGTCGAGCACGAAGTGCGCGTGACGGGTGGCGGCGCAGTTGGGGATCATGCACACCGGCAGCGAGGCTGCGTGGGTCGGGTAGTCCATGATTTTTACGTCGAGCACGGTGGTCAGGCCACCCAGGCCCTGGGCACCGATGCCCAGTTGGTTGACCTTCTCGAACAGCTCCAGGCGCATCTCTTCGATACGGTTCTGCGGGCCGCGCTTTTTCAGCTCGTGGATGTCGATGGATTCCATCAACACTTCCTTGGCCATCACGGCGGCTTTCTCGGCGGTGCCGCCGATGCCGATGCCCAGCATGCCCGGTGGGCACCAGCCGGCGCCCATGGTCGGAACGGTCTTGAGCACCCAGTCGACGATCGAGTCGGACGGGTTGAGCATGGCCATTTTCGACTTGTTCTCGGAACCACCACCTTTAGCGGCCACGTCCACTTCCACGGTGTTACCCGGGACGATGGAGTAGTGGATGACTGCAGGGGTGTTGTCCTTGGTGTTTTTACGCGCGCCAGCCGGGTCGGCCAGGATGGATGCGCGCAGGACGTTTTCCGGCAGGTTGTAGGCCTGGCGCACACCTTGGTTGATCATGTCGTCCAGGCTCATCGTGGCGCCATCCCAGCGCACGTCCATGCCTACACGTACAAATACGGTGACGATACCGGTGTCCTGGCAGATCGGGCGATGGCCGGTGGCACACATGCGCGAGTTGATCAGGATCTGCGCGATGGAGTCACGGGCTGCCGGGGATTCTTCGCGCAGGTAGGCTTCGTGCATCGCCTGAATGAAGTCAACGGGGTGGTAGTAGGAAATGAATTGCAGGGCGTCGGCAACGCTCTGAATCAGGTCGTCTTGCTTGATCACGGTCATGAGTCGCGCTCCTCTATAAGACGGGAACATTCAATAAAGGTGGCTTCAGTGGGGTACATCGGTCGGCTGAAGTCACCTTTCCAAGGCACGCCGAGTGCTGCAGGCGCGACGCTAAAAAGGCGCGGCAGTATAACCCGGCGCGGTGGCCGATACACCCGACTATGGTCAAACTGTGTCGGGCGTGATTCCCTGTACGCAGCCCCTTCTGATTGAGACCTTATATGCCTGAACTGCGTGTCGGCGAACGCCACTGGTCGGTCGCCACCGGCAGCAACCTGCTGGATGCCTTGAATACGGCGGGTGTGGCTGTGCCTTACAGTTGCCGGGCGGGCAGTTGCCATGCGTGTCTGGTGCGGTGCCGGGGTGAGGTCGAGGACAAGCAACCCGATGCCCTTACCCCGGCGCAACGCCAGGATGGCTGGCGGTTGGCCTGCCAGTGCCAGGTCATCGCAGATGTGCAGGTCGACGCGTTTGACCCGCTGCGTGACGGTTTGCCGGCCAAGGTGGTGGGTGTTGATTGGTTGAATGTGAATGTGCTGCGCCTGCGCCTGCAACCGGAGCGTGGCCTTCGCTACCGGGCCGGCCAGCATCTGGTGGTGTGGGCGGGGCAGGTGGCGCGTCCGTATTCGTTGGCGAGCTTGCCCCAGGAAGATGCATTTCTGGAGTTTCATCTCGATTGCCGTCAGCCCGGCCAGTTCAGCGATATCGCCCGGCAGTTGCAGGTAGGCGACGTGTTGCAGTTGGGCGAGTTAAGGGGAGGGGCATTGCACTACGATCCCGACTGGCAATCGCGGCCGCTATGGCTGTTGGCGTCCGGCACGGGCCTGGGCCCTTTGTGGGGTGTGTTGCGTGAGGCGTTGCGCCAGGATCATCAGGGCGCTATTCGCGTGATTCACCTGGCCCATGATGGCGAGGCGCATTACTTGGCTGAGCCCCTCGCGCAGCTGGCTGCGCAGCATCCGAACCTGACGGTTGAGCTGTGGACCTCGGCTGAGCTGGACCCGGTATTGGCGCAACTGCGGCTTGTTTCGCGGCAAACTCTGGCCTTACTCTGCGGGCACCCCGTCAGCGTAGAGGCGTTTTCCAAGCGCCTGTTCCTGGCCGGGCTGCCGCGCAATCAACTGCTGGCCGATGTGTTCCTGCCTCGTGGTTGAGCGCTGAATTCTACAGCCGCGAGATTCGCCATGACTGACGCCATCCTGCTGCAACGCGAACGCGGGCTGCTGACCTTGCAGCTCAATCGTCCCGACAAGAAAAACGCCCTGACGCGCGCCATGTACACGCAACTGGCCGAGGCGCTGGAACAGGCTGATGCTGACTCAGGCGTCAGTGCCGTGTTGATCCAGGGCAGTAGCGACTGCTTCACGGCCGGCAACGATATTGCCGACTTCCTCGAACAGCCGCCCAGTGACCTCGACAGCCCACCGTTCCACTTCATGAAAAGCCTGCTCAACTGCCGCAAACCGGTCATTGCCGCTGTAGCGGGCGCGGCAGTCGGTATCGGCACGACCCTGCTGCTGCATTGCGACCTGGTGTATATCAGTCGCGATGCACGCTTGCGCATGCCATTCGTTAATTTGGGGTTGTGCCCCGAGTTTGGCTCAAGTCTGATCCTGCCGCGTCTGTTGGGGCATGCGAAAGCGGCAGAATTGTTGCTGCTAGGCGAAGGTTTTACGGGCGAGCAGGCGGCGGCATGGGGGATTGCGACCGAGGCGTTGGGCAGCGGCAAAGCGGCGTTGGCCAAAGCGCGAGAGATTGCCGAGCGCTTTGAAACCCTGGCGCCAGGGGCGGTGCAGGTCAGCAAACACCTGATGAAAAGTGTTGATCGCGAGCAGTTGCGGCAAGTGATCGAGGAAGAGGGCGCGTTGTTTACTCAGCGCTTGAAATCGCCGGAAGCGATTGCGGCGTTGTCGGCCTTTATTTCTCGGCGATGAATGTGCGTTGACGGGGCCGACGTATTCGCGAGCAAGCCCGCTCCCACATTCGACCGAGTTCCTTCAGGGTGTACGCAGTAAAATGTGAGAGCTGGCTTGCCTGCGATGAGGCCCTCTAATTTAACCCGTCACCCTGCCTTGAAATGCAAAAAGCCCCGCCATTCACATGGCGGGGCTTTTGTTTTTCAGCGTGTCACTCAGACCATTGGGTCGCCAACGTGCAGGATTTTCATGCCGTTGGTGCCGCCGATGGTGTGGTAGCTGTCGCCCTTGGTCAGGATGACCCAGTCGCCTTTTTCCACAACGCCACGTTTAAGCAGTTCGTCGATAGCCGCCTGGCTGACTTGGTTTGGCGGCAGGGATGCCGGGTCAAACGGGACGGTGTACACGCCACGGAACATGGCCGCGCGGGCCTGGGTTTCGCGGTGCGGGGAGAACGCGTAGATCGGGATCGAGGAACGGATGCGCGACATGATCAACGGCGTGTAGCCACTTTCGGTCAAGGCGATGATCGCTTTAACGCCCGGGAAGTGGTTGGCGGTGTACATGGCTGCCAGCGCGATGCTCTGGTCGCAGCTTTCGAACACTTTGCCGATACGGTGGCTGGAGGTCTTGCTGGTCGGGTGCTTTTCGGCACCGACGCAGATACGCGCCATGGCCTGGACGGCTTCGAGCGGGTACGGGCCGGCAGCACTTTCAGCCGAGAGCATCACGGCGTCGGTGTAGTCGAGCACGGCGTTGGCCACGTCAGACACTTCGGCACGAGTTGGCATCGGGTTCTGGATCATCGACTCCATCATCTGGGTCGCCACGATCACCGCTTTATTGTGGCGGCGTGCGTGCAGGATGATCTTCTTCTGAATACCGATCAGCTCGGCGTCACCGATTTCC
The DNA here is from genome assembly GCF_001647715.1 of Pseudomonas antarctica. Taxonomy (NCBI): domain Bacteria; kingdom Pseudomonadati; phylum Pseudomonadota; class Gammaproteobacteria; order Pseudomonadales; family Pseudomonadaceae; genus Pseudomonas; species Pseudomonas antarctica. The sequence continues at coordinate 5,184,969 of NZ_CP015600.1, read as the reverse complement.
ACGCCCAGGTCACCACGGGCAACCATGACTGCGTCGGACGCTTTGATCAGGCCGTCGAGGGTTTCGTCATTGGCCACGGCTTCGGCGCGTTCGATCTTCGCCACCAGCCAAGCGGTGCCGCCGGCTTCGTCGCGCAGTTTACGGGCGTATTCCATGTCGGCGGCGTCGCGCGGGAAGGACACAGCGAGGTAGTCCACTTCCATTTCGGCGGCGAGCTTGATGTCGGCCTTGTCTTTTTCAGTCAGGGCTGGCGCCGTCAGGCCACCGCCGCGGCGGTTGATGCCTTTGTGGTCGGACAGCGGACCACCGATGATCACGGTGCAGTTCAGTTCGGTGGGGGTCGCTGTGTCGACGCGCATGACCACGCGACCGTCGTCCAGCAGCAGTTCGTCACCGACACCGCAATCCTTGACCAGGTCCGGGTAGTCGATACCTACGACGTCCTGGTTGCCTTCGGTCAGCGAATGGCTGGTGGAGAAGGTGAACTTGTCACCGATCTTCAGTTCGATTCGCTTGTTGGCGAATTTGGCGATACGGATTTTCGGGCCTTGCAGGTCACCCAGCAATGCCACGAAGCGGCCGTGCTTGGCGGCCAAGTCACGCACCAGCTTGGCGCGAGCCTTGTGCTCGTCCGGGGTGCCGTGGGAGAAGTTCAGACGGGCAACGTCCAAACCAGCCAGAATCAGCTGTTCGAGGACTTCCGGCGAGTTACTGGCCGGGCCAAGGGTGGCGACGATTTTGGTACGACGGACGGACATGCACAGACTCCTGAGTTCAAGCGCTGGGGAAGGCTACTATGCTCTTTGGTTGTAGTCATTGTTCGTTTGCACTACTTATCGATGATTCGCTTGTTTTCGCTCCAATCGAATAGACGAACATCCTTGAAGATTTTCGACGAGGGGTCGATACACTGCACAAGACAGGAGAACCCCATGCGAATTTTGCTCATTGCTGCCTTGGCCGTCAGTGTCGTCGGCTGTACCCGCTGGTCGATGGACCATCATTTGAACAATGCTTACCGTGCCTATGGGGTGGGTGATTGCGAGCGCGTTACCCTGGAGTTGTCCCAGGTAGACCGCGAGAGCCGTACCCGTCGCTATGTGCAACCGGAAGTCTCGATGTTGCGCGGGCAATGCCTGGAACGGCAAAAATTGTTTGTCGATGCGGTGCAAACCTACCAGTTCATCATCAATCAGTACCCGTCCAGCGAGTACGCCTACCGTGCCCGTGCCCGGCTCGACACCCTGCAGCAACTGGGACATTACTCCGGCGCGAGCGTTGCGCAACCACGCCCGGCGTCACTTTGATGATATTTGTCATTCTATAGCTCGCCCGGCGCCAGTCTTGAGCTATTCTTTGAGTGTTCGTTTGTACAAGGTTATGTTCAAACGAATGGAATGCTTGGGGTTGGCAGCTGTAGAGCGACAAAGCGCATGCTGTAGTCGCGCTGATCCCCAGGGAGAGCGGGCCCTATCGCCCGTTCCGAATCACTGGCGCGGCCAGACTCATGGCCAATGGATGGCGATTTCAACATGTTTACCGACCGACGGATTGAGCGGCACCAGTTGTCATGTTTCCTGAAAGTGTTCAACCGGCTTACGGACAAGCCTATTGGCTACTTGGGTAACGTGTCCAAAGACGGGCTGATGTTGATCAGCCAATTACCCATGATGGTCGACGTGGCGTTTGAGCTGCGTTTGAAAATTCCTACAGCTGACGGTGATTTCCAGGCAATTGACCTCACCGCAACCTGCTTATGGAGCCATGAAGACGTCAACCCGCAACACTATGACTCAGGGTTCAGTGTGGTCGAAGCGCCCGAGGCATATGAGCAATTGATCAATGCCCTGTGGCATTACTTCAGTTTTGATCCTTTGCAGGCTTCCGCCTAGACATTGCGCGCTGTCGCCCCGGCCTGGGTGTGATTAACCAGGCCGTGGTCGTGCGCATGTTTCACAATACGCCCGCTTTTTTCCAGCCCAAATAACGCGTCACCAAGGCCGCTCCAAGCCCTGAGGGCAGCGTATCCAGTACCGACAAGCCGTGCGCGCTCAAGCGCTCATGCAGATCGTTTCTTTTATTGAGGTAGTCGATGGTGCCGCTGTAGGCCAGCGCTTCGGGCAAAGTTTGCACGGGGGATTGGCGCAGTTGGTCGAGCACGTCTTCCCGCAGGCTGGCGACCAGTACCCGGTGTTGCCGACCGATGCGTTTAACCGCCGTCAGCAGTTCTTCATCGTCTTCATCCCGTAGATTGGTGACCACAATGACGAGCGCCCTGCGTTTTTGTCGGGCCAGTAACTGGCTGGCGGCGGCTTGGTAGTCGGCGGTGCGGCGGGTGGTGTCGAGGTCGTATACGGCATTGAGCAACAGGTTCAGTTGGCCGGTGCCCTTGACGGGCGCCAGGTAGCGGGGCTGGTCACAGGCAAAAGTGCATAGCCCCACCGCGTCGCCTTGGCGCAAGGCGACATAGCTGAGCAGCAAACACGCATTGAGGGCGTGATCGAAGTGAGAGAGTTCTGCGTCCTGGCTGCGCATGCGCCGGCCACAATCAAGCATGAACACAATTTGCTGGTCGCGCTCGTCCTGATATTCCCGGGCGATTGGCGTGCGCTGGCGCGCGGTGGCTTTCCAGTCGATCTGCCGCAGGCTGTCGCCTTCGTGAAACTCGCGTAACTGATGAAACTCCAGCCCCAGCCCTCGCCGCTGGCGTTGACGTATGCCCAGTTGGCTCAACCAATTGTCGACCCCCAATAACTGTGCGCCATACAGATGGGCGAAGTCCGGATAAACACGGGTCGTATCGCGGGCCTCAACCAGACGCCTCGCGGACCAGAGCCCCAAGGGGCTGGGCAGGTGAATCTCACAACGGCTGAAACTGAAGTGCCCGCGTCGTAAGGGGCGCAGGCGATAGCCCAGTTCGCTGCTTAGACCGGGGCGCAGTTCGATGGATTGGGGCATATTCTCCATGCTCAGGCCGTCAGGCGCATGGTCGAATACCTGTACCGTCAGCGGCTGTGGGTAATCGTGTTCGAGCGTCAGACGCACCTCGCCCCAACGACCCAGGGCCAGGCTACCTGGCATCTGCCGCCGCACGCGAGCACACGGCAGGCGGCTTAAGCGCAAGGCGTCCAGCAGCGCCAGTAGAAACAGCGCAAGCAGCAGGCCCCAAGCCACCGAATACAGGGTGTCGGGCACCTTGAATTGTAAGGCCGCAGCGGCACCCAGCAGGGTGTTCAAACCCAGCAGTACGCCGAGCCAGATCAGCAGCAGACGAGTCGGCTTCATGGACGGGTCATTGCCGAGGTGCCGGAATCTGGTCCAGCAACTGCTTGAGCACCTGGTCCACTTCCAATCCGTCGATGTCCAGTTCGGGAGCGATACGAACCCGGTGGCGCAGCACCGCCAACGCGCAGCCCTTGATATCGTCTGGAGTGACGAACGCGCCCCCGCGCAGCAAAGCACGGGCGCGGGCGCCGCGTACCAGGGCGATGGAGGCGCGAGGGCCTGCACCGATGGTCAGCCCCGGCCAGCTGCGAGTAGCCCTGGCCAGGCGTACGGCATAGTCGAGTACGTGTTCATCCAGTGCCAGTTCGCTGGCAATCCGCTGTAACTGCAGCACATCCTCGGCTTGCAGCACGGTGCGTAATGGCTGCACGTCCAGCATATCGGCCCGGGATGAGCGCGTTACTTCGCGTACCATATCCAGTTCCTGCTGTGAATCGGGGTAGTCCATGCGCACTTTGAACATGAACCGATCCAACTCGGCCTCGGGCAGCGGGTAGGTGCCTTCCTGTTCAATGGGGTTTTGCGTCGCCAGCACCATGAAGGGTTGGCCGATGGGCAGTGCCTCACCTTCAAGGGTGACTTGACGCTCCTGCATGGCTTCAAGCAGGGCGGCCTGAGTCTTGGCCGGGGCGCGGTTGATTTCGTCGGCCAGCAACAGGTGAGTGAACAGCGGCCCCTTGCGCAGCTTGAATTGTTCGGTGTGCAGGTCGTACACGGCGTGACCGGTGACATCGCTGGGCATCAGGTCCGGCGTGAACTGGATGCGTGCGAAATCGCCACCGAAACAACGGGCCAGCGCGCGCACCAGCAGCGTTTTACCAAGGCCGGGTACGCCTTCAAGCAGTACATGGCCGCCTGCGATCAGTGCGGTGAGCACGTCGTCGATCACCTGATCCTGGCCGATCACTGCCTTGCGCAGTTCAACGCGCAGGGCCTGTGCCTGTTGGCTGGCGTGTTGAAGGCTTTCGGCAGTCTGGTCAGTGGCCGTTGGAAAATCGCTCATAGGGCGTTCCTCAGAGTTTGCAGGCATGCTACTTCCCGGCTGAAATCGGCGCTGGAGAGCCGTTTTGCCGGGAGTGGGCCGAGGGCCTGGCGGATGACGTGGGAGGGTTGGCGCGTCAGGCGTTCAAGTACCTGCCACTGTTCAGCGGTTTCGAGGTGTTCAAAGCCTGGGTGGCGACGCCTTGCAGCACGCTGGACATCACCCTGTAACGCTTGCAACAGCGTGCCTTGGCCACTGCGTCGCAGCAGGAAGTCGGCACTGGCCTTCAAGTGTTCCTGCAACTGCCGGCGTGCCTTGGGTGCTGGTGTACGGATTGGGCCTTGGCGCATACCGGCCTGCCAGAGTGCCAGGGCAATCAGCGCGATGAGCGCCACCAGGGCCTGGGGAAAGTTGCGTATCAACAGGGTCAGTAGATTGTCCACGTCGCTGTTGAACAGCAAGGTTACGTCCGTGCCCTGGTTGAGGTACCACAACAGCCAGGCGTTATCGTGTTTGCCGATACTCGGGGTTTTCCACAGATCGCTGTCGGTCACAACCGTTACGGTGCCGTGCCCGAAGTTGCGTTGCATCAAATGGCTGGACCTGGCGCTGTTGGCGGAAAACTGCGCCAGGTGCTTGGGATCGGTGAGGCTGAAGTCGGTATCGAAGCTGAAGTAGGCCGGTGCAGTTTCATTGTCGACATACAGTTTGGTCAGGTCCGGCGCTGTCTTTCTGCGCGAGGAGGTAGGTTCGTCAGCGGCCTCACTCAATGTTTGGTGGATGTTCAACCGATCAAGCAGCAGGTCGCCGCTGTTGCCTGTCTCTTCATCCCATAGCGCTTCGGCGACCAGCAGCAAGTGGCCACCGGATTTTGCCCAGTCCAGCAGTTGGTCCACTTGGCGTGGCGTCATGTTGCTGCGCTCACCCAGCAGCAACAAGCTGTGCCCTTTGGCTGGCAGGTCGGCAAGCCTTTCAAGACTGTTGGCATGCTCCACTGCAAGGCCTTGCTGGCGTAGAAAGTATTCGGCCGCCAGGTAGGTGTTTGCCCTGACTTGCGGCGACGGGCCGCGGTCGACTACCTCGTCGTAGGGCGTTGCGATATGCCAAACATAAAGGCCTCCGGCTCCCAGCAAACATACCAGCAGCAGGCCGACCCACAGCATTGGCCGGTTCATTGGGTGGCTCCCGGGCTGAAGAGGGCACGCCAATCGCGACACAGTTGCTGTTGTACCCAGGTGGGGGGAAGACGGTGGCCATAGGCGAGGTTTTGCCAGTGGTGAGTCAGTTCATCGCTGAAGGCCAGTAGCTGCGGTTGTTGCAGTTGATGAACGCGTTCCAGGACCTGGCCTTCGGTGTCCGCGCTTTTCAGAGGCAGGTTGAAGTCGTGTAGCAGTCGGTTGAGCAGGCCGCGATACAACAGGCCAAGCGCTTCCCTTGGTTGGGTAAGCCAAAGCTCTTCGGCAGCGCTGGCGACGTCGTCAGGCAAGGTGTCGGTGCCCAGCTCCAGGCCGAATAAGTGTGTGGGTGCCGGTTTGGCAACGTTGGGTTTGAGTGACCCGCGTCGGCTGACAAAGGTGCGCAGCCAGTCGCGATAGTGCCAGACCAATAGCGCCACGCAGCCCGCGAGCAGGCTCCATAACAGTATTTCCAGGCCAAAGGCTGCGTGTTTGAAAGTATTGCTGTTGAAGGTGTCCAGCAGCGACTGAAGCCAGGCCGGAAGCTTGCCGTCACCGCGCGCCTTGTGTTTCGCAGTGGGAGGGTCATCGCCAAAACGGTAACGGGTGACGGTTTCCTGATTTTTGAACGGGGGAGTGTCCAGCAGCGTCTTGATCGATTGGCTGGCGGCCTGGGTCGTGACCTGCCTGGGAGATTCCGGGGCTTCGGCCATGGCAGGGCGGCTGAACGGTAGAAGCATCAACCCGGCCATCAGCAGCAACGGTACGATACTGCTCAGGCGTTGGCGCAGCCGGCGGAACACCAATTCCAGGTCCCAGGCCTCCAATACAGTGCGGCGGTTGAGGTACAGGCTGAAACCGCATGCGACATAGATGGGTTCCCAGAACACCAGGATCAACGCGTAAAAGGCGTTGCCCAAATGCTCCAGCCACAACCCCTCTGAACCGGTTGCCAGTGCCAGCCCTTGCCAGTCCCAATCCAGTTCCAGTTGTTGCGGAATGAATAGATAGAACAGTGCCATGCAACCGAACCAAAGGCCTATTTCCAAATGCACCCCGATGGTGGTCAGCCAGCGTGCAGCACCGGCGTTGCGCTGCAGGAGCACTCCTAAGCGTCTTTGGCGGGCTTGGCCGTCCAGGCCTTCGAGTTGTCTAACCGGCATCACAAAGCTGCGACTCAGGCTGAATCGTCTCCAGGTCAGGCTGGCCAGCAGTTGACCTTTGAGCAGGCGTGGCCAATGGCGTACTGCCTGCTTTAGGCTGGGTGTCTCGCCAAACAAGGCTGTTGACAGGATGTACAACGGTAGCCGGTCAAAGGCCGGTTTTAGCCACCAGAACAAAAACATGGCGGTGGAAGGGTAATTCCACAGCAGGGCGGTCAGCACAATGAATATCGGCAGGGTCACCATTGCCCAACTGGTCATCAATAGCAGGCGATGTTCCCGAGCCATCAATACGCCCAGGTCCATGGCTTCCCAGGAAGTGCGGGGTCGAATCACCACGCTGGCATCACTCAGGCGCATGGTGAGTCCGTCCGGCAAGGGTCAGGTAAGCGGCCATCAGCAGCCACAGCCCGGCGCCTGTCAGGTATTTGATCCAGGGGGCGATTGCGCTGGAAGAAGACCAGTAGGCTTCAATAAATGCCGCTATCAACAGGAATAACATGACCCCGCAGAGCATCTGCACGCTCTTGCGTGCCGCCAGGCGCAGAGATTCGCCGCGTGTCAGTTGCCCGGGGGCGATCAATGCCCATCCCATCTGCAGACCTGACGCGCCGGCCAGCGCAATGGCACTGAGCTCGAAAGCACCATGGCCGATGACAAATGACCAGAAGGTCTGGCCATAGCCGATCTCTGTGAGGTGCCCGGATACGGCGCCGATGATCAGGCCGTTGAAAATCAAAAAGAACACACTGCCCAGGCCGAACAGCAGGCCGGCGGCAAAGGTCTGGAAGGCAATACCGATGTTGTGCATCACGTAGTAGCCAAACATCATCCAGTCTTCACTGGATGCACGATCGGCGGCGCGTCCCAGGCGGCCGGCATCCGGGTCATACATGCTGTGCATCTCGGCTACCTGCTGGGGACTGACGATGCTGTAGATCAGGTCTGGAAACAGGTAGACCAGCAACCCAACCCCGACCAGGCTGCCGAAGAACAGCAGGCTGGCGATCAAAACGAAGCGCCACTGTTCACGTACCAGACGAGGAAAGTCAGCCAGGACGAAGCCCAATACGTTCGCCCCCAATTGGCTCCGATGGCGGTACAGCTGTTGGTGGCCGCGTAGAGCCAGTTGTTGCAATGGGTCTATCAGGTAGCTGCTGTAGCCACGCTCCTGGGCCAGCGCGAGGTGCTGGCACACGCGTCGATAATGGTGTGGAAAGTCAGCCACTTCGCTGGCTTTGGTCTTGCCTTGCTCCAACTGCTTGAGTTGTTCGGCAAAGGCTTGCCACTGCGGCTGATGGCGGCTTTCGAACAGGCTCTGCTTCATGTCGGCCCCAGCAAGCCGCGAGCCACGCCATTGAGTTGCTCCACGGCGCGAGCTGGCGAGACCTGCAGCGGCGTTGCAAGGATGGAAGCGAGTTCCTGTACCCGTTCGGCGGAGAGTTCACTTTGGCGTTCGGCGAAACCAAGGATGGCACGTTGCTCGCTGAGCTCCAGTGTAAAGGGCAGGCGCAGGGCGACGGCCTGAGGCACCTTGGGGCGAGCCAGTGGTTGTTCGCGGTAGATCACCAGCGTGCCGGCGGCAAGGTCGCCAAGCCGTTTGAAATGGGGGTGTTGCAGGCAACTGATGGCGCCGAGGAAGTAGCCGAAAGGCAGCATGTCGACAAAACGCAGCAGGTTGCGAATGAGTGAGGCGGACCAGCCAATGGGTGTGCCGTCATCCTGTACTACCCGCAAGCCCATGACCTGCTTGCCCGGAGAGCAACCCTGGTTGAGCACCTCAAAGAGCACCATGTACCACCAACTGATCAGGAACAGCAGCAGCGAACCCAGGCCGAAACCGATATTGCCGAGCAGCGCCAGCGGTACGAGCAGGATGCCCATGACCAGGCCGCGCAAACCCAAATCGAAAGCAAAGGCCAGTGCACGTGGCATCAGCCCGGCCGGGCGCAAGGGCAAGTCTATGCCCTCCGGGGTCTCGATCTGGTAATGGGTATCCAATGGAACTGATGGCATCGCGATCCTTGGCAGTGCGTGCGGCTCGAATGCACGGATGCTAGCAGTGTCGACGGTGGAAGCAACCATTCAAGGTTTTGCTGGATATTTGTACAGGTCAGGTATCGCTGGCCCCGGACGTATTACAGCGCCTAGACTTTGCCGATCTTCAGGACAGGAACAGCCCGTGACCACCATCTTCTGGTACGACTATGAAACCACCGGCATCAACCCGCGCAGCGATCGCCCGCTCCAGGTCGCCGGTATTCGTACCGACCTCGAACTCAACGAGGTCGGCCCGCCGGTCAACCTTTATTGCCGGCCGAGCGATGACATCCTGCCGCACCCGGCCGCCTGCGCGATAACCGGTATTACCCCCGGCATCCTGGCGGAAAAGGGCCTGGCCGAAGCCGACTTCATGACCCGCGTGCACGCCGAGTTGGCCGCGACGGGTACCTGTGGGGCCGGTTACAACACCTTGCGTTTTGATGATGAAATGACGCGCTACAGCCTGTACCGCAACTTTTTTGACCCCTACGCCCGTGAGTGGCAGGGCGGCAACAGTCGCTGGGACTTGATCGATGTGGTCCGCACAGCCTACGCGCTGCGCCCCGAAGGCATTGTCTGGCCCGAGCAGGACGGTCGTGTCACCCTCAAGCTTGAGCGGTTGACCGAAGCCAATGGCATAGACCATGGCCAGGCCCACGATGCCTTGTCGGACGTGCGAGCCACCATTGCCTTGGCCCGTTTGGTCCGCGAGAAACAGCCCAAGCTGTATGACTGGCTATTCCAACTGCGCAGCAAGCAGCGTGTGATGGATCAGGTTCGCCTGTTGCAACCCATGGTGCATATCTCAGGTCGTTTTTCCGCCGCGCGTCATTACCTGGGCGTGGTACTGCCCCTGGCCTGGCACCCGCGCAATCGCAATGCGTTGATTGTCTGTGACCTCGGGCTCGACCCGCAGGGTTTACTGGACCTGGACGCCAATACCTTGCGCCAGCGGCTCTACACGCGCCGTGAAGACCTGACGGACGGTGAACTGCCGGTGCCGCTCAAGTTGTTGCATATCAACCGTTGTCCGGTCGTTGCGCCCTTGAATGTGCTAAGGGCGCAGGATCGTGAGCGGCTTCAGTTGGATATGGCTGTCTGCCAGTCGCGGGCGCTGCGACTAACTGACGCACAGGAAGTTTGGCGCGACAAGTTGGCGGCGATGTATGCCGAGGAAGATTTTGTGCCGAGTCAGGACCCGGAGCAGCAGCTCTATGACGGTTTTATAGGTGACCGCGACCGGCGTTTATGCGAACAAGTCCGGGCGGCAGAACCTTCACAGTTAGCACATCAGCAGTGGCCTTTTGATGATCATCGATTGCCGGAATTATTATTCCGCTACCGTGCACGTAACTTTCCTGACACCTTGAACAACGAGGAGCAACAGCGCTGGAAACTTTTTTGCCAGCAACGTTTGTCAAACCCGGAATGGGGCGCGCCGAATACCTTGTTGGCATTTAAGCAGGCACGTGAGGAGTTGGCCGTTAGTGCTACATCGGTTCAGTGCCAGGTGCTGGATCAATGGCAGGAATATGCCGACTCTTTAGCGGCTCGCCTGGACCTGTAGTCAGGTAAGTGGAGAATATTCGGACAATAAAAAACGCCAGCAAGCTGGCGTTTTTAATGTGTTGCATATCAGGCGATAGCCCGACCAGGCTTAGCCCAGCAGGGTAGCCCAACCTTCAACGACGTCGCCGCCCCACTTGGCTTTCCACTCTTTCAGCGTCTTGTGGTTGCCACCTTTGGTTTCAATCACTTCGCCGTTGTGCGGGTTCTTGTATTGCTTGACCTTGCGAGCACGCTTGGTGCCGGTAGTTTTCACAGCGCCACGGGGTGCTTTGATTTTCGATTCCGGATCCAGCAGCGCGATGATGTCACGCAGGGATTTGGAGTATTCACCCATCAGGGTGCGCAGTTTGCCTTCGAATTCCAGCTCGGTTTGCAGCTTGTCGTCTTGGGACAGGTTCTTCAAACGGGCTTGCAGCTCTTTGATAGCTTCTTCGGTGGCGCGGTATTCGTTGATCAGAGACATGGGGACTACCTTATGTAGAGCACTGATTGACAGGAGTGGCCCAATAATAGTCAGGCAATTTCCCCAAGTAAACATTTAAGGAGACATTTATGTGAATTACGTTGAATGTTTGTGGCAAAGCTATGCAATCGAGTTAATTAGTAGGTGGTAGGTGTAAAGATAATCCCGTTTTATTTTTGATAACTGCCTGAGTGTGAGGTGGCACCGTCATATAGCGGCGCTAAAACCTTACGCTATTAAGGGATGTCGCCAGGCCATGTGTGCAGATTAAGCCGCAAGGAATACTGCAGTTTTTCTGCGTAATCGCTAGAATGGCGACCTTTGCGAAGTTCTGGAGTTTTCCCCTAATGCGCACTTTTCGGCTGGTGATTGCTTGCCCGGACCGGGTTGGCATCGTTGCCAAAGTCAGTAACTTTCTGGCCTCCCACAACGGCTGGATCACCGAGGCGAGCCATCACTCGGACAATCTCAGCGGTTGGTTTTTCATGCGTCACGAGATTCGTGCCGACACGCTGCCCTTTGGTCTTGAAGCTTTTCGTGAGGCGTTTGCGCCGATCGCCGAAGAGTTTTCGATGACCTGGCACATCACCGACACGGAGCAGAAAAAACGCGTCGTACTGATGGCCAGTCGTGAGTCCCATTGCCTGGCTGACCTGTTGCACCGCTGGCACAGCGATGAGCTGGACTGTGAGATTGCCTGTGTGATTTCCAACCATGACGACCTGCGCAGCATGGTCGAATGGCATGGCATCCCGTATTACCACGTGCCGGTCAACCCACAGGATAAAGAGCCGGCGTTCGCCGAGGTCTCCCGCCTGGTCAAGCAGCATGAGGCTGACGTCGTCGTGCTGGCGCGCTACATGCAAATCCTGCCGCCGGAACTGTGCCGCGAATACGCGGGTAAGGTGATCAATATTCACCATAGCTTCCTGCCGTCGTTTGTGGGTGCCAAGCCCTACCACCAGGCCTCCCTGCGTGGCGTGAAGCTGATTGGCGCAACCTGCCACTACGTCACCGAGGAGCTGGACGCTGGCCCGATCATCGAGCAGGACGTAGTACGCGTCAGCCACAGCGACAGCATCGAAGACATGGTGCGTTTCGGCCGTGACGTCGAGAAGATGGTCCTGGCCCGTGGCCTGCGTTACCACTTGGAAGATCGCGTGCTGGTGCACGGCAATAAGACCGTCGTGTTCTGATAGCGACGTGCTTATTGAAGAATAGGGGGCCTGGGCGTTAAATCGTCCCAGGCCCTTTTTCTTTGCCCGTCATTGAGGATTGATTGATGAGCGATCCGCTGGACAAAGCCACCTCCAAAGCCCCAGCTACGCTGGGGGAGGGGTGTTTGAGCCGGTTCGACCCGGATGAGCTGGACGCAGAGGACGGCACCGAGTTTCCCGGTGCGGTCGAGTTATGGGCGCGCGAACAGGCTAAAGCCGAACCCAAGGAAGAATAGTGGCCCGCCGCCATACCAGGCGGCGGGCTGCTTGCATCAGATCCGGAAACTGCCCACCAACTGCTTCAGGCGTGCTGCCTGTTGTTCCAGGTCGGTACAGGCCCGCAGGGTTGAGTGCAGGTTTTCCACACCCTCCTGGTTGAGTGTGTTGATCTCGGTGATGTCCATGTTGATCGACTCCACCACCGAGGTCTGTTCTTCGGTAGCGGTGGCCACTGACTGGTTCATGCCGTCGATCTCGCCAATGCGCTGGGTCACGCTGTTAAGGCGTTCGCCGGCCAGGTTGGCGATGTCCACACTCTCGAGGCTGTGGCGCTGGCTTTCGCTCATGGTGCTGACCGATTCCCGGGCGCCGACTTGCAGCTCTTCAATCATCTTTTGCACTTGTTGCGCCGATTCCTGGGTGCGGTGGGCCAGGTTGCGCACTTCATCGGCCACTACCGCAAACCCGCGCCCGGCTTCCCCTGCACGCGCCGCTTCGATCGCGGCGTTAAGGGCCAGCAGGTTGGTTTGCTGGGAGATGCTGGTAATGACTTCCAGAATTTGCCCGATATTCACGGTCTTGCTGTTGAGCGCTTCAATATTGCTGCTGGAAGCGCTGATCATCGCGGATAACTTGGTCATCGCCGTGATATTGCGATCAACCACTTGCTGGCCGTCTTCGGCCAATTGCCGCGCATCGCTGGCCTGGCCGGAAGCCTGCGCAGCATTACGGGCGATCTCTTGTGCAGCGGCGCCCAGTTCGTTGATGGCGGCGGCGACACTGTTGGTACGGTTGGCCTGCTCGTCGGAATTGACCATGGACGAGTTGGACGCACTGACCACGCGCAGGGCGACTTCGTTGACCTGCTCGGTGGCCGAGGACACTTCGCGAATGGAGGTATGAATCCGTTCCACGAAGCGGTTGAATGCATTACCCAGCGTGCCAAATTCGTCGTGATTCTGGATGCTCAGGCGGCGTGTCAGGTCACCTTCGCCATCGGCGATGTCCTGCATGGCACGGGTCATCACGTGCAAGGGTTGCAACAGCACTCGGATCAGCATGCCGAGCAGCGCGATGATGATCACCACGGCAATGATCGTGGCAATCACGGCCGAGGTGCGGAATTTGCTGAGCATGGCGAAGGATTTGTCTTTATCCACCGAAACGCCCAGGTACCAGTTCACCGACGGCAGGCCCTTGATCGGTGTAAACGTGACGATGTTGTCCTTGCCGTTGGCTTCAACTTCGCTGAAGTCGCCGCTGATTTTCGGTGTGTTTTTCGGGTACACGTCAGCCAGGGTTTTCATCACCAGGTTTTTGTCCGGGTGCACCAGCACTTTGCCATCGGCACTGACCAGGAAGGCATAGCCCATGCCACCGAAGTTCAGTGCGCCGATGTTATCCACCAGGGTTTGCAGGCTCAGGTCGCCGCCCACCACGCCAATGCTCTGGCCGGTCTTGGTACTGCTGGGGGTGGCAACAGAAATGATCAATTGCCCGGTAGCGGCGTCGATGTAGGGTTCGGTCAGGGTCGAGCCGTTGCTGCTCTGGGCGCCTTTGTACCAAGGGCGAACCCGTGGATCGAAGCCATCCGGCATCTTGGTGTCGGGGCGGATGGTGAAGGCGCCTTTGCTGTCACCCACGTAGGTTGCCATGAACGAGGAGGTCAGCGCTTTCTGCTCGAGCAGGCTGGCAACCACACTGGGTTCAGGATTGATGGCGATGTTTTGTGCCGCATTCTCCACCAGGGCAATGCGACCGGTAAGCCAGGTTTGAATATTGCTGGCGGTGACATCGCCCATTTCATGCAGGTAATTATTGAGGTCGTCGCGAATCGCGTTGCGTTGCAGGTAGTCGTTATAGAGGGTAAACAGCGCGAAAGCGGCGATGACGATAAGGGAGGCTGCAAGCAGGATCTTGTGGCTGAAGCGCAGGTTTTTATTCATGGCTTGTAGGGTCCGCTATGGTCTTAATATCCGAAGCGCATCCTCTTGGGATACGCAAAATGACAGCGTCAAAAAAGGTGTGATATTTCTTGTGATAGCTCTGTGGGTCCCTTATAGGAGCTATCTGACCTATTTTTAGACTTTGTGGGTCGTACATCCGTCTGTATCGACCTGGCGGCACTAAAGATTAACCAAAGGTGACGAAATGCCTGATTCCTCGCAACTCCTTATCGGCGCCGGCCTTGACGGCCAACCCATCGCCCAGGCCATGCGTCTGGCCAACCGTCACGGGTTGATTGCCGGCGCCACCGGCACGGGCAAGACCGTCACGTTGCAGCGCCTGGCGGAAGCTTTCAGTGATGCGGGTGTGGCGGTGTTCGCCGCGGATATCAAGGGCGACCTGTGTGGTCTGGGGGCAGCGGCCAACCCGCAAGGTAAAGTGGCCGAGCGCATCGCGGGTATGCCCTTCCTTAACTATACGGCCAAGGCTTATCCGGTGACGCTGTGGGATATCCACGGGCAGTCCGGTCATCCGCTTCGCACCACCATCAGCGAAATGGGGCCGTTATTGCTCGGCAGCCTGTTGGAACTCACCGACAGCCAGCAGTCGGCACTCTATGCCACGTTCAAGGTGGCTGACCGCGAAGGCTTGTTGCTGCTCGACCTCAAAGACCTCAAGGCATTGCTCAACCACTTGCGTTATCACCCGGAGCTGCTGGGCGATGATGCGGCGCTGATGACCACCGGCTCCAGCCAGGCGCTGTTGCGGCGCCTGGCCGTGCTGGAGCAGCAGGGCGCCGAAGCCTTGTTTGGTGAGCCGGCCCTGCAACTTGAGGATATTTTGCAGCCGGCCAGCGATGGCCGTGGGCGCATCCACCTGCTCGACGCCAGCCGATTGGTGCATGAAGCGCCAAAGGTCTACGCGACCTTCCTGCTGTGGCTGCTGGCCGAGCTGTTCGAACAGTTGCCTGAGCGCGGTGACGCCGATAAACCGCTGCTTGCGTTGTTTTTCGACGAGGCGCATTTGTTGTTTGCCGATACACCCAAGGCGTTGCAGGATCGCCTGGAGCAAGTGGTGCGTTTGATCCGGTCCAAAGGGGTAGGTGTGTATTTCGTCACTCAGTCTCCAGGTGATTTGCCGGACACGGTATTGGCGCAATTGGGCTTGCGTATTCAGCACGGTCTGCGTGCGTTCACGACTAAAGAGCAGAAATCCTTGCGCGCCGTGGCGGACGGTTTCCGGCCCAACCCGGCGTTCGATGCCTTGTCGGTACTGACTGAGTTGGGCACCGGTGAGGCATTGGTGGGCACGTTGCAGGAAAAGGGCACACCGGAAGTCGTCCAACGCGTGCTGGTTGCGCCTCCACAGTCGCGAATCGGGCCACTGAGTGAGGCCGAACGTGCGGCATTGATCGCCAGTTCGCCGTTGCTGGGGCGGTATGACAAGCCGATTGACCGGGAGTCGGCCTATGAAGTGCTGATGGCGCGTAAAGAGCTTGGGGTGACCGAAGCGGCGAAGCCCGCGGCCGAAGAGCCGAGCTTTACCGACAAAGCGGGTGCCTTTCTGGGCACTACGGCTGGCAAGGCACTCAAGTCGGCGATGCAGCAGGCCGCCAATCAGATGGGCCGGCAGTTGGTGCGGGGCTTGTTGGGGTCGTTGCTGGGCGGCAGCAAGCGCAAATAGGGGTTCAGGATTTGGGTTTGCCGTGGGCGGCCAACCGCTCGAGCGCCGCGCGCAAGCCCGGATCACTGATCCCGTCAGCCGTAGCCTGAATGGTTTCGGCTGCATTCTCCGAAAGGTCCATCGTATGCCCCACCGCGCCTTGCTGTACGGTGGGTGGCTGCACCTTGAACTGGATACGGGTCAAGCTGGCAAATACATCAAATGCCATCAATTGTCGCTGCAGGCGTTTTTGCTGGTAGCGCAAACGGGTCGCCCAATGGCCGTCGGTGACAATTAACAGCAAATTACCCTCGCGCCAGGACGCCACATGGCAATGCTCGCGGGCGGCAGGTTGCAGCTGGCTTTCTACCAGGCGTTGCAAATGGCCCAAGCGTTGCGCGTGGCCGAAGATGGCTTTCAACGGCTTGGCTTCGCGAAGCAACACGCTGGGAGCGCGGGCTGTAAGAGGGCGAAATGCCATGTTTAGACACCTTAAGTAACAGAGCGGCCATCTTAGCAGAAAGCGCCTGAGCGGCCCCAGGCAATGCGATAACGGGGCAATGCCCGTGAAATCAATAGTTAACTTCTGCGTTCAATGGGTTGAAGTTCCAGCAAAAGCCCTTATTTTAAACAGGCCCTCTCACAGCACCATGCCAGCATCGGGGAACAACGCCACTTTCCTCACCCACGATTCCGGGTAGAATGCGCGTTCGCATGCGGCCGTGAGGGCTGCTCGGGCCACTCACGGTGCGCCCTCCATCCCTATGTGTGGAAGAACCTGCCGATATGTTTGCGCCTTTGTTAAAGAAACTTTTTGGAAGCAAGAATGAGCGCGAAGTCAAACGCATGCTCAAGACGGTGCAGCTGGTTAATGCCTTCGAAGAGCAGATGGTTGCCCTTTCGGACGAGCAATTGCGCGCCAAGACCCAAGAGTTCAAGGCCCGCATAGCCAAAGGTGAAACCCTCGACAAGCTGCTTCCCGAAGCCTTTGCGGTCGCCCGTGAAGCCGGTAAGCGTGTCATGGGCATGCGCCACTTCGACGTCCAGTTGATCGGCGGCATGACCTTGCATGAAGGCATGATTGCCGAAATGCGTACGGGTGAAGGCAAGACCCTGGTGGCAACCCTGGGTGTTTACCTCAACGCACTGTCCGGCAAGGGCGTGCACGTTGTGACGGTGAACGACTACCTGGCCCGCCGGGACGCCAACTGGATGCGCCCGCTGTATGAATTCCTCGGCCTGACCGTCGGCGTGGTAACGCCGTTCCAGCCGCCGGAAGAGAAGCGCGCCGCCTACGCTGCCGACATCACCTACGGCACCAACAACGAATTCGGTTTCGACTACCTGCGCGACAACATGGCGTTCAGCATGGAAGAAAAATTCCAGCGCGAACTCAACTTTGCCGTGATCGACGAAGTCGACTCCATCCTGATCGACGAAGCCCGTACCCCGCTTATCATCTCCGGCCAGGCCGAAGACAGCTCGCGCCTGTACACCGAGATCAACAAGTTGGTCCCGCGTCTGGAGCAGCACATCGAGGAAGTGGAAGGCGTGGTGACCAAAGAAGGTCACTTCACCATCGACGAGAAGACTCGTCAGGTCGAACTCAACGAAGCCGGTCACCAGTTTGTCGAAGACATGCTGACCCAGATCGGCGAGCTGGCCGAGGGTGAAAGCCTGTACTCGGCGCACAACCTGGGCCTGTTGACCCACGTGTATGCCGGCCTGCGCGCCCACAAGCTGTTCCATCGCAACGTTGAATACATCGTCCAGGACGGCCAGGTCGTACTGGTTGACGAACACACTGGCCGTACCATGCCGGGTCGTCGTCTGTCCGAAGGCCTGCACCAGGCTATCGAAGCGAAGGAAGGGCTCAACATCCAGGCTGAAAGCCAGACGTTGGCCTCCACTACCTTCCAGAACTACTTCCGTCTGTACAACAAGCTGTCCGGCATGACCGGTACGGCCGACACCGAAGCGTTCGAATTCCACCAGATCTACAGCCTGGCCGTGATGGTGATTCCACCGAACAAGCCGCTGGCGCGTAAAGATTTCAACGACCTGGTGTTCCTGACTGCCGAAGAGAAATACGCGGCAATCATCAACGACATCAAGGACGGCATGGCCCAGGGTCGTCCGATCCTGGTGGGTACCGCCACCATCGAAACTTCCGAGCACGTGTCCAACCTGCTTAACAAGGAAGGTATCGAGCACAAGGTCCTCAACGCCAAGTTCCACGAAAAAGAAGCCGAGATCATCGCCCAGGCCGGTCGCCCAGGCGCACTCACCATCGCCACCAACATGGCCGGTCGTGGTACCGACATCCTGTTGGGCGGTAACTGGGAAGTGGAAGTGGCCTCGCTCGACAACCCGACCCCTGAGCAGATCGCCCAGATCAAGGCCGACTGGCAGAAACGCCACCAGGCTGTGCTCGAATCCGGCGGCTTGCAGGTCATCGCGTCCGAGCGTCACGAGTCGCGCCGTATCGACAACCAGCTGCGTGGTCGTGCCGGTCGTCAGGGTGACGCCGGTTCCAGCCGTTTCTACCTGTCGCTGGAAGACAGCCTGATGCGTATCTTCGCCTCGGACCGGGTGAAGAACTTCATGAAAGCCCTGGGCATGCAGTCCGGTGAAGCTATCGAGCACCGCATGGTGACCAACGCCATCGAGAAGGCCCAGCGCAAGGTAGAAGGCCGTAACTTCGACATTCGCAAGCAACTGCTTGAGTTCGATGACGTCAACAACGAACAGCGTAAAGTGATCTATCACATGCGTAACACGTTGCTGGCCGCCGACAACATTGGCGAGACCATTGCCGATTTCCGTCAGGACGTGCTCAACGCCACCGTCAGCGCCCATATCCCGCCACAGTCCCTGCCTGAGCAGTGGGATGTTGCCGGCCTGGAAGCCGCGTTGAAGAACGACTTCGGTGTCGACTTGCCGGTTCAACAGTGGCTGGACGAAGACGATCACCTGTACGAAGAAACCCTGCGCGAGAAGCTGATGACCGAGCTGCTCGCCGCGTACAACGAGAAAGAAGAGCAGGCGAGTGCGGAAGCACTGCGTACCTTCGAGAAACAAATCGTACTGCGCGTGCTGGACGACCTGTGGAAAGACCACCTGTCGACCATGGACCACCTGCGTCACGGTATCCACCTGCGTGGCTATGCCCAGAAGAACCCGAAGCAAGAGTACAAGCGTGAGTCGTTCACCCTGTTCTCCGAGCTGCTGGATTCGATCAAGCGCGATTCGATTCGTGTGCTGTCCCACGTTCAAGTGCGTCGCGAAGACCCGATCGAGGAAGAAGCTCGCCTGCGTCAGGAAGCCGAAGCACTAGCCGCGCGCATGCAGTTCCAGCATGACGAAGCACCAGGTCTGGAAGCGCCGGAAGTCTTGGGCGAGGAGGTCGATGTGGCCTTGGCTCAAGCCCCGGTTCGCAATGATCAGAAGCTGGGTCGCAACGAACTGTGCTGGTGCGGTTCGGGCAAGAAGTTCAAACACTGCCACGGCGAAATCAACTAAGATTTTTGCCTGACGCTGCAACACCCCGCGCCGCGACCGGCTTTTGCCGTCGCGGCGTTTTGCCATTAATTCACCGTCGATAGCGACGGCACACACATCACCTATTTTTAAGGAGCGCATTCATGGCTGTTGGTCTTGGTCCTTTGCCCACATTGCACCCGGTTGCCGGTTTTGAACTCGGTATCGCTTCGGCCGGCATCAAACGCCCGGGGCGCAAGGATGTGGTGGTGATGCGCTGTGCCGAAGGCTCGACTGTCGCGGGTGTGTTCACCCTTAATGCCTTCTGCGCTGCACCGGTTATCCTGGCCAAGCAACGCGTTGCCGGCCCGATCCGTTACCTGCTGACCAACACCGGCAATGCCAACGCCGGTACCGGCGAGCCTGGTCTGGTCGCCGCAGCCCGCACCTGCGCCAAGCTGGCGCAACTGGCCGGCGTCGACGCCAGCCAAGTGCTGCCTTACTCCACCGGCGTGATCGGTGAGCCGCTGCCTGTGGAAAAGATCGAAGGTGCATTGCAAGCGGCACTAGACGACCTGTCTGTGGATAACTGGGCTGCCGCGGCCACCGGCATCATGACCACCGACACGCTGCCCAAGGGCGCGAGCCGTCAGTTCGTGCACGACGGCGTGACCGTTACTGTGACCGGCATCAGCAAGGGCGCTGGCATGATCCGTCCGAACATGGCCACCATGCTCGGCTATATTGCCACCGACGCCAAAGTCTCCCGCGACGTGCTGCAGCGCCTGATGCTGGACGGCGCCAACAAGTCGTTCAACCGCATTACCATCGATGGTGACACCTCGACCAACGACTGCTGCATGCTGATCGCTACCGGCCAGGCCAACCTGCCGCAAATCACCTCCACCGAGGGCCCGCTGTTCGCGGCGCTGAAACAGGCAGTGTTCGAGGTGTGCATGGACGTGGCCCAGGCCATCGTGCGTGACGGTGAGGGCGCGACCAAGTTCGTCACCGTTGAAGTCAACGGCGGCGGCAATCACCAGGAATGCCTGGATGTTGGCTACACCGTGGCGCATTCGCCGCTGATCAAGACCGCTTTGTTCGCCTCCGACCCGAACTGGGGCCGTATCCTCGCAGCCGTTGGCCGTGCCGGCGTGCCTGACCTGGACGTGAGCAAGATCGACGTATTCCTCGGCGACGTGTGCATTGCCAGCCGTGGTGCTCGCGCCGAAACCTACACCGAGGCCCAAGGCTCGGCAGTGATGCAGCAGGAAGAAATCACCATCCGTATCGAGCTGGGTCGCGGCGAGTGCAGCGAAACCATCTGGACCACCGACCTGTCCCACGAGTACGTGAAGATCAATGCGGAATACCGCACCTGATAGCCAAGAGGATAAGCGCGGTGAAACGAGTGCATGTAGCAGCAGCAGTGATCCGCGGTGTCGATGGCAGAATCCTGCTGGCGCGCCGCGCGGATACTCAGCATCAGGGCGGCCTTTGGGAGTTCCCCGGCGGCAAGGTGGAGGCTGAGGAATCGGTCGCCACTGCGCTGTCCCGCGAGTTGAAGGAAGAGCTGGGCATTCAGGTCACCACAGCGCGACCGCTGATCAAGGTGCAGCATGACTACTCGGACAAGCAGGTGTTGCTGGATGTCTGGGAAGTATCGGCCTTTACCGGCGAGCCCCATGGTGCCGAAGGGCAACCGTTGGAATGGGTTGCTCCTCGGGATTTGCCCAACTATGAGTTCCCTGCGGCCAATGCCCCGATCGTTGCGGCGGCACGGTTACCGGCCGAGTACCTGATTACCCCGGGTGAGCTGGAGACCCCGACGCTGTTGCGCGGTATTCAAAAAGCCATCGCGGGTGGCATCAAGCTGATTCAACTGCGTGCGCCCAATGGTTACGACCCTAAATACCGTGACTTGGCGGTGGACGCTGTAGGCCTGTGTGCCGGCAAGGCGCAGTTGATGCTCAAGGGGCCGTTTGAATGGCTGGGGGATTTCCCGGCGGCGGGCTGGCATATGACTTCAGCGCAGTTGCGTAAATATGCGAGCAAGGGCCGTCCGCTGCCGAAGGATCGCTGGTTGGCGGCCTCGTGCCATAACGCCGAAGAACTGGCGCTGGCGCGAATGATGGATGTGGATTTCGTCACGCTGTCGCCGGTGCAACCGACCCAGACTCATCCTGATGCCCAGCCACTGGGTTGGGAGCAGGCGGCAGAGTTGATACGTGGGTTCAGCAAGCCGGTGTTTCTGTTGGGTGGGGTTGGGCCTGCCGAGCGGGAACAGGCTTGGGAAGCCGGTGCTCAGGGTGTGGCGGGCATTCGGGCGTTCTGGCCTGAGGTTTAATGTTGTTCTGACGGGCTTCTTCGCGAGCAAGCCCGCTCCCACACTCGACCGAGTTCCACCCTTGGAACCCGGTTAAATGTGGGAGCTGGCTTGCCTGCGATGAGGCCCTATCAGTCGCAAAAAATATCAGTGGGGCTTCGCCGCCGCCTGCCACAACACCTCCGCAACACCCTGGCGCTTGGCAATCACCCTGGCGGCCACAAACAACAAATCCGACAGCCGATTGATATACGCCAACCCCAAGCCTTCCAACGGCTCAACCGCATTCAAATGCTGACACCGCCGTTCCGCACTGCGCGCTACGCTGCGGCACACATGGGCCTGGGCAATCAGCGCTGAACCACCGGGCAGGATGAAGTTCTCCAAAGGCCCGACTTCCTCGTTCCAGCGATCAATCGCGGCTTCCAGCCGATCGATTTCGGCCGCATTCAACGCCTTGTACACCGGCATTGCCAGTTCACCGCCGAGGTCGAACAAACGATGTTGGCAAGGGGTGAGCACCTCAATCACATCCGTCAGTGCCGGATGTTTGCCGCTCTGTTCTTCAAGATTGGCCAGCAGCAAACCCAACTGACTGTTCAGCGTGTCGACCTCGCCAATCGCTTCCACCCGAGGGTGGTCCTTGGGGACGCGGCGGCCGTCGCCGAGGCCCGTCTCGCCCTTGTCGCCGGTGCGGGTGTAGATCTTCGACAGGCGAAAGCCCATGGTCATTGCTCCAGTTGAGTCAGTTCATTGGGTGGCATTTGGCTGCCGGCCAAAGGCAGGCGCAGCGTGAAGCAGGTGCCCTGGCCGAGGGTGGAGTGCACCTCCATCTGGCCCTTATGGTTGTTGGTGATGATGAAGTACGACACCGACAGCCCAAGCCCGGTGCCTTGGCCAATTTCCTTGGTGGTGAAAAACGGCTCGAAGGTGCGTTTGCGCACGTTTTCACTCATGCCGATGCCGTTGTCTTCCACCTGGATCTCCGCCCACGGCGGATTGAGGCGGGTGCGCAGGATGATTCGTCCCGGCTCGCGGTCGTCTTCGCGCAGGTGAATGGCCTGGGCGGCGTTTTTCAGCAAGTTGAGCAGCACCTGTTCCAGTTCGTTGGCCGTGCCGGGAACCGGGCCCAGTTGCGGGTCAAACTGGCGAATGATCGCCTGGCCTTTGAAGTCGAAGCCGATCGTCAGGTCGAAGTCATTACCGGCAATTTCCACGGCCTGATCGATCAGTGCCGGCAAATCGCAAGGCGCCATCTGGCGATTACTGCGGCGACTGAAACTGAGCATGTGGGTAACGATTTTCGCCGCTCGGGCGCCAGCTTGCTGAATGCCATCGAGCAGTTGCGGTACTTCGCGGCTTTGCAGGTAGTGGTTGACCGTGTCCAGCTCGAGGCCCGCCTGTTCGGCATACTCCAGGTTCTTGGGCAGGTCGGGGGATAGGCGGCGGCGGATATTCTGCACGTTATGCAGGATAGCCCCCAGCGGGTTGTTGATCTCATGGGCCATGCCCGCGGCAAGGCCGCCGACGGAGAGCATTTTTTCCGACTGCACCATCATTTCTTCCAGGGACAAGCGCTGGGTGATGTCGTCGATACGAATGACCACGCCGCGCCCGGCGCCGCCCATCAATGGATAGAAGGTCAGGGCGTAATGCTTGGGCTCGTCATCCTTGACCCACGTGACCCGCTCAATGCGCTCCACCGTGTGCTGCTCAACCGTCGCCTTGATTTGCGGCAGGTAGGGCTTGAGCGGCTGGAACGCAAGGAAGATCGGCTGATTCAACGCTTCATCCAGGCGCGTGCCGGAAAGGGCAGTCGCTTCCTGGTTCCACTGGGTGACATAAAGCTGTTCGTCCAGCGCGATCAACGCCGATGGCATCGAGTCGATGATGCTGTTCAGGTAGTTCTGGAAACCGGTGAGTTTTTTCTCGATCTTGCTGCGAACCTGGACTTCGAGTTCCAGCTTGCGGTTGGTATGGCGTGTCTCCTCGGCCAGGCCTTGGGCCTGGTCGTACGCAGCCTGTGAGTCGTCGCGCGCACGTTTGAGCTGCTGCTCGCGGGCTTCGATACGCGACAACATGGTGTTGAACGCTTCGGCCAGGCTGCCGATTTCATCATGGTTGCCACGTCCGGCGCGCAGGGCGTAGTTCTCCTCGCGAGTCACCTGGCGCGACAGTTCTTCCAGTTCGTGGATCGGGCGAGTGATCAGGCGTTTGATCTGCCGGGCGATGACCAGCCAGAGCAACACACTGAAAATCAGGATGCCCAGGCTGGCGGTCAACGTGCCGGTATAGAAGGCCATCGGTAGCTCACTGCTGGCCACCAACAGTAAATGCCCGGAAGGCTGGCCGGCACGGGGCAGGGTGATGACCTGGTTGCTGCGAAACTCGGTCAGGCGCCACGCCTCGATATGCCGGTAGTTGTCCGGCAGATGCAGGCGATTGCCATGCTGCATCTGCGCCAGGCGGGTGCCCTCGCCGTCGTACAACGCCGCCGCGCGCAACGGCGAATAGCTGGTCAGCTCATTGAGCAGGGCGTCGGCCTTGGCTGGGGACTCGAGGGCTTCGGCGGCAAGTGACGGGCTCGAAACCAGCCGACCGATGGCCTGCAGTGCCTGGGGCGCCATGCTTTCCTGGGAGATCCAATAGGCGGCACTGATAAACGTCAGGTTGGCCACCAGCAATACAGTGGTCAACAGCACCAGCAGGGCGGCCAGCAGTTTCTGCCCTACCGGTAGATTTTCAAGACGCTGGCGCAGTGGCATCAGGGTTTTTCCAGGTGATAGACAGGTAGGCAGGGTAGCGCGTGCCTCAGTCGCTGGCCAATCCGCGTGCGTGCAAGTAGTCGACCAGGCGCGCCTGCACCTGTTGCAGATGCGGCAGCACCAATTGATGGCGGGCAGCCGCCAGGCAGGCATAGCCCAGCAGGTAGCTGATTTCGGTGCGCCGGGCGTTGGCCACGTCCTGATACATGGAGGAGTAATTGGCGGCAGTGGCCTGGATCACCCTTTCCACTTCGCTTTGCAAATGTTCGGCGGCAGCCGGTTGACCGCAGCATTCAAGCAACTCGGCCAACTCGGCGCACAGGGTCGCGACTTCACACTGATGGGCTTGCAAGCCGCCGTTGCGGCACTGGTAAAGCACGGTTAACGGGTTGATCGCGCAATTAAGGGCCAGCTTGCGCCACAGACGGGTGAGGATATCGGTGCTCCATTCGTGGGGGATGCCGGCGGTGTGCAGGTCTTCCAGCCATAGCGGCGCAGTAGGGTGGCCCACGTCCCCCAGCCAGGTGTAGCCATGGCCCGCAAACACTACGCGCCAGTCGCCGTCGCGGAATGCGCCTTCGGTACTGGAGGCAAAGAGGCAGCGAGCCTGGGGCAGTTGCGCGGCTACCGCGTCCTGGCTGCCGAGGCCGTTTTGCAGCAGGATCAGTTCGGCGTTCGGCACCAATCGGTGTTGCAACTGTGCGATGGCGCTCTGGGCATCGTAGGCTTTGCACGCCACCAGCAGCCGATGAATCGGCTCGGGGCTGTCAGGTGTTTCGCCGATCACTGGGTAGGTGCTTTCTACTCCTTGCTCCACCAGGGTCAGGCCTTTTGCGCTCTGATAGCTGGCCAGGCGGGTTTGATCGCGCAAGATCAGCCTGACGGGCACGCCCGCGCGCGCCAGTCGTGTGGCCCACAGTGTGCCCAGGCTGCCGGCGCCGAGAATATGCCAGGTGGTCGACATGAGTTTGTGCTCCGTAGGGTCGCTCACAGTGAACGGGGCGAAAGAACCGCTATAATGCCTGCGCATTTTAGCTCGGGCGCGCTCCATCTCTACTGAGCCCGCCCCTTATATTGGAGAAATGACATGCCTTCGTTCGACGTGGTATCCGAACTGGACAAACACGAAGTCACCAACGCCGTCGAGAACGCCGTCAAGGAACTGGACCGTCGCTATGACTTGAAAGGCAAGGGCAGCTTCGAATTCAAGGAAAAGGAACTGACCGTCAACCTGACCGCTGAAGCCGATTTCCAGCTGGAAGCGATGATCGAGATCCTTAAGTTGTCCCTGGTCAAGCGCAAGATCGACGCGCAGTGCCTTGAAATCAAAGAAGCCTATGCTTCCGGCAAGCTGATGAAGCAGGAAGCGGTTCTCAAGGAAGGCATCGACAAAGAGCTGGCGAAGAAGATCGTTGCTCATGTGAAGGATGCCAAGCTGAAAGTCCAGGCCGCCATCCAGGGTGAGCAGGTTCGCATCACTGGCAAGAAACGGGATGATTTGCAGGAAGCAATCGCTGCCCTGCGCGCGAAGACCTTCGACATGCCGCTGCAGTTCAATAACTTCCGCGACTGATGGCACATTGTGGAACCTGTGGGCGTTTTTGACGTCCCACGCCCCAGAACCTGCGCCTACACTTGAGCCCTACGGGGCTCAATTGCGTTTTCAGGTAGTCAATAAAGCCGCACATCCGCAAAACTGGAGAATGTAGATGGATTTGAATGCTGAAGTGGATCGCCTGATCAAGACCTCGCAGTCTTGGATCCCGATGATTATGGAATATGGCAGCCGGGTGTTGCTGGCGGTAATCACCCTGGCCATCGGCTGGTGGCTCATCAACCGACTGACGCACCGGGTGGGACGCTTGCTGGCGCTGCGTAACGCGGACTTGGCACTGCAGCATTTTATTACCAGCCTTGCGAATATCGCGCTGAAAGTCATGCTGATCGTCAGCGTGGCATCGATGATTGGCGTGGCAACAACCTCGTTCGTCGCCGCGATCGGTGCGGCTACCCTGGCGATCGGCCTGGCGCTGCAAGGCAGCCTGGCCAACTTCGCCGGTGGTGTGCTGATTCTGCTGTTCCGCCCGTTCCGCATCGGTGACTGGATTGAAGCCCAAGGCACTTCCGGCACTGTCGACAGCATCCAGATCTTCCATACCGTGCTGCGTACCGGTGACAACAAAACCGTGATCGTGCCGAACGGTATTCTCTCCAACGGCATCATCACCAACACCAACCGTCAGCCTACCCGCAAGGTGGTGTTCGACGTGGGTGTCGACTATGAAGCCGACCTGCAGAAAGCCCGTGAAGTGCTGCTGGAACTGGCGAAAGACCCGCGCGTAATGGCTGACCCGGCGGCAGTGGTCGTGGTGTCGACCCTGGGCGATAGCTCGATCACGGTGTCGTTGCGTTGCTGGACCAAGACTGCAGATTATTGGGACGTTGTGTTCATGCTGAATGAACTGTCGCGTGACCGCCTGAAAGGCGCGGGGATTGATATTCCGTTCCCGCAGCGAGTGATTCGCGTGATGCAGGAACCGGTTGCAAAATAACTAAGCAGCAGGACGTCGAACTTGGCCGATAGGTCAGGTTCGATGCAAGCGTTTAATCTCGTTAGTTAGCTTGCTAGTTATGTCGCCATTGAAATAAAACTGCAATAAAAAAGCCGCTCCTTTGCATGCAAGGGAGCGGCTTTTTAGTTAAGGCCGAAGCCTTAAGTCATCGTTGTAATCAAACAGCCAATTACAAGATGTTCAGCGGGTATTGCGCGATCAGACGCAGCTCGTCGATAGACGCCGAACCGTAGTACACGCCGTCAGACGAACGATAGGTCGCTTGACGTACGCGCAGGCTCAGGTCTTTCGCTGGGCCGCTCTGGATCACGTATTTGGCTTCGATATCACGTTCCCATTCTTTGGCATTGGTGGTGGTGCCGTTGTCGGCGCCGCTGCCAGTGACATAGCGGGTCATGAAGCTCAGGCCTGGAACGCCGAATTTGGCCATGTTCAGGTCGTAGCGAGCTTGCCAGGATTTTTCACCCTCGGCGTTGAAGTCGGAACGCGCAACGGAGTTAGCCAGGAAGATCGAGCCGCCGCCGTCTACGCCGTAGCCGTAGTCGCCATCACCGCTAACCTTCTGATAGGCCAGGGTAAAGGTGTGAGCGTCGAGGGTGTACGCGCCTTGCAAGCTGAATGCACGGTTGTTGAGCTTGGTGGTGTTGTCTTTTTCAGCGCGTTGCAGGCCGGCGCCATCGCTTTTGGTGTCGTAGATGTTGAAGTCAACGGCCACCGACTGGTTGTCGGTAAGCGCGTGGGTCCAGTTCACGTTGGCGTAGAGTTTCTTCCAATAGTCTTCGACTTTCGAGTAGTAGAGGCTGGTGGTGAACTCAGGCGTCCAGGCGTAAACGCCACCCACGAAGTTAGCATCTCTCAGGCCGCGACCGGTGTTGGGTTCGGAGCTGCTGATACTGTCTTTGTAGGTGTGGTCCTGGGCAACGATCGAGGTGAAGTGACCGGCTTCAAGTTTCAGGTCTTTGATTTCGTTGCTGGTCAGAGAGAAGCCTTGCGGCAGCTCTGGAAGCAGACGGCTGTCATCGGAGGCGAACACCGGTGCGGTGGTGTATTGATCACCCACTTTCAGCACGGTGTTGGAAATACGGAACTTAACCGCAGCGCCGCCTTTGGAGTAATCGTCTTCGGAGCGACCGTCAGAACCGGTAGGGAACAGGCCGGTACCGGCGCGACCCTTGCCGCTGTCGAGCTTGACGCCCAAAAGGCCAATGGCATCAACACCGACACCAATGGTGCCTTGGGTAAAGCCGGATTGGTACAGGCCGTTGAAACCAAGACCGGTTTCTTCGGTGCGGCTTTGGCCGGAGTCGTTGTTGCGCTTGTCACGGCTGAAATACAGCAACCGGGTGTTGATGCTGAAAGTGCTGTCTTCAACAAAACCCTTGGCGTCGTCTTGTGCGGACGCCATTGCGTATTGCGAGGTGCCTGCTGAAACAGCCAGGGCGATCATGCTCCACTTCATCACGCGCATCGTGATTTGCTCCTTTGGTTTTAGGAAGAGTACTGCCGTCCCACCTGTATTTTTATCTGGGCGGCTCTTTCTTTTTTGTGTCGGCGCAAAGTTATATCACGCAGACCCTATTGACGATACTTACCCATCTATCCTTTCAGCTTCTTTACGAGGCTGTCGTAAATTGCTAGTTCCATGTCGCAAATTCACAGCCCGAATGTAACAAGGCTGACAACTTAAGTGCTGTTTTCAGACCGCTTTCGAAGTTTGAATTCGTCCTTGATGTGCACTCAAACGCTGCTGATTTTTATCGCGAAACACCTGCTTCCAGGCGGGTGCCCTTGCCGACTATACGGGTGTCAATGCAACAAGCGTGCACAAAGCGGTAACCGAATGTCATTTTTTCGTGAAAACCGTTACGGCAGTGTAAAAACCGCATAAGCACGGGCTTCTTACGTCGTTTGGTTTGGGCTTGACGCCCGGGTATGTCACCGGTGAGGAGGTACATAAATCCTGCGCCAGAACAAAACGTTACCGGTTCACCCCCTTGAGTGGGTAGTTTGCGGATCTCTTTGAAGCACAGGTGGGTCATTTTGGTGCACCCCGTTCAGGCCCGAATCAGCGTAGCTCAATTATTCGGCTGCCTCGAAAGGGTGCAGGTTTTTTATTCGGTTGCATCACGGCTCCCCTGCATTCGCTGTGAAGCCTCAAGCATTCAAAGGTATGCTGGGCACCTGATATCGACCTGCCGAACGGAGTGCCCGCGTGTTCGCCTTAGATCAACGCCTGCAACAAGACACACTGGCCATTGGGGACTTTCCGCTCTGTCGCCTGCTGTTGTCCAAAGACTCGAATTACCCCTGGTTCATCCTGGTGCCGCGCATTGAGGGTATCAGTGAAGTGTTTCAGCTGGATGTCGCAGATCAACAAACACTGTGGCAAGAAACAACGGCCTTGGCGCAACTGCTCAATGAAGGCTTTGTGGCCGACAAGATGAACATTGGCGCCTTGGGCAACGTTGTCAGCCAACTGCATGTGCATGTGATTGTGCGCAAACGGGATGACGCCGCGTGGCCCGCACCGGTCTGGGGCAAGCACCCGACCCAGCCTTATACCGAGGAGCAAGTGGCGGCGATTCGCAGCCGACTGCGCGTGTTATTGCCCGCCGGCTTCATCTTTACCCAGGACTGACTCATGGACCTGCAAGAACGCGTCACCGACCTGGAAAGCCGCCTGGCCTTTCAGGACGACACCATCGATACCCTCAATGGCATCCTCGTCGCTCAGCAACGTGCGGTTGAGCGCCTGCAACTGCAGATGATGGCGCTGCTCAAGCGCCAGGAAGAAATGGGTGGCCAGTTCGAGTCATCCGAAGAAGAGGCGCCGCCGCCTCACTATTAATAAGCACGCAATAAAAAACCGCGACCCAGCCTAGCTGGATCGCGGTTTTTTTTGCGCTGCGGGTGGGAATCAGCGACGCGGTAATGCCGCAATCACGTCTTCGGCCTGCAGGCCCTTGTCGCGGTTCATGACGGAGAACTCCACGCGCTGGCCTTCGACCAGGACGCGGTGGCCTTCGCCACGGATGGCCCGGAAGTGGACGAAGATATCGTCGCCCGAATCGCGGGAAATAAAGCCGAAGCCTTTGGAGGTGTTGAACCACTTGACGGTCCCGGTATCCCGGTTGGTCATGTCGTAGTTTTGCGACGCAGCGGCAGGGGACGAACGGTAGAAGCTGATGGCCAGGTGAAGAACGATGGCGACCACAGCAATCACCAGGCTGAGCAGGATGGCCGGGTGGCCGCCCACTTCAGGCATCGGTGCCAGGAGGGTGAGGGTTTGAACGACAACGGTCAGTACCAGCAACGCGCTGACCAGGTTTTGCAGTTGATGACGCGTGCCTTTGTTCCAGTAAGGGATTACCGGTACCAGCGTCAGGTTAAGAAGGCCGAACAAGGCCAGGTACAGAGCGTCGTGTTGTTCCAGGTAGGGAGGGCTTCCCTGTTGCAAGCTCGGTATAAAGGACAGCAGCAACGCTGCAACGCCCGTTAGCAGGTGGACGATTTTCAACATTTTGATTAACTCACGTTAAGAAGGATCACAAGGAAGAGCTGACTGGCACGGTTCGCTTCTGAACAATGGGAGGCGTTGAGCACGTGCGCGGGTATCAGCCTATGTGGCGGCCGCAGAAATAAACGGCTAGCCACACGACGTCTATTTAACAGCAAAGGCTGTGCCTACTCAAATCAAGCATTTCGGGGCGTTAAAGCCAGCGGGGCATTTGTGCAGCAAACGCTTGTCCTAGACAGGTGCGGGCTGTTCGGGCGACATTTTGAATGTTTCCTGACCGGCGCAAAGGCTTGCCCGCCGGTCGCAGGCGAGCGACCGCCTTGGGGTAGCGGGGCGATTTGTCGCACGGCACCTGCGTGAGGTGGGCTGCACACAGGCGGTACTCTTGCTAGAGTGGTCCTGCACCTGATCAATGAATATTCGTCAATTGAAGGGGAAAAACATGGCAATCGATATTGGTATCAGTGAAGAAGATCGTAAATCCATCGTCGATGGGCTTTCACGACTGCTGTCCGATACCTATGTACTGTATTTGAAAACCCACAACTTCCATTGGAACGTCACGGGCCCCATGTTTCGTACGCTGCACTTGATGTTTGAAGAGCAGTACAACGAACTCGCACTGGCCGTGGACTCCATTGCCGAGCGTATCCGCGCCTTGGGCTTCCCGGCACCGGGGGCTTATTCGATCTACGCCCGCCTGTCTTCCATCAAGGAAGAGGAGGGTGTGCCTAGCGCCGAAGAAATGATCAAGCAGTTGGTGGCCGGCCAGGAAGCAGTGACACGTACCGCACGCGGGATCTTCCCATTACTCGACAAGGTCAGCGATGAGCCCACGGCGGACTTGTTGACCCAGCGCATGCAAGTACACGAGAAAACCGCGTGGATGCTGCGTTCCCTGCTCGAAAATCAATAAGCTTCGTGCCTGAGTGGCGCCTTCCTGGCGCCGCTCGCTTGTTTCTCTGCGCTTCCTGGCGTTGTCCTACGATTATCAACGCCCCGTCTTCTGGCTGCCCCTCTCGTCCTGCTGTTTTATAGAGCCACTGTCCAATGGGAGAAACCCGTGGGCTGCTGTTTGGCAATGGAGTGTCAGGTGTATGTCACGTGGTGTGGGTAATGGAGTGATGGAAGCCGGTGGTTTTCATAAGATAAAGGTCGACCCCTTTGCAAAAGGGTTCGACATGGGGCTGGCCAAGCCATTGTCCCGGTCAGTCAGGCTCAACGGGTTTTCGACCTGCCTGCGGCTCGAACAGATCTACTGGAATATCCTCACGGAGATAGCCGGGATCAATGCCTGCTCGGTCAGTGCGTTGCTGTCTTACGTCGACCGGGAAGTGCATTTGAGGTACGGAGGGGTGAAGAACTTCAGCGGGCTGGTCAGGGTGGTGTGCGTGGTTCACGTATTAAAAGGGCGTGTCAGCGCCCTTGACCTCGATTAATACGGCCGTTGCGAAGCGGGTCCACCGTCAAGGCGGGCCAGGCTTCGGGCAGAAAGCCGGCTGCACTGCCTCGATTTACCAGATATAATCCCGCGCTTTGCTGCGCATGCCTGGGGTTTATCCACAGGGCAGGGCGTGGCGCAGTAACGATCTGATCGCCGAGACATCTCCATGCCCATGTACGACTATCAATGTGCTTCCTGTGGTCATCAGTTGGAAGCCATTCAGAAGATCAGCGCAGCGCCGCTGGTCGATTGCCCTGCCTGCCAGGCTCCTGAGCTGAAGAAGATGTTGTCCATGCCGGGCTTCCGCCTGAGCGGCGGCGGCTGGTACGAGACCGACTTCAAGACCGGCGCCAAGAAGAACCTGGCGGGCGGCGACAAAGCAGACTGAGTTGAACTCTACGCGCAGGCTCCTGCATTATCCGTCCCCTGCTTAACTGTACGGTGACGAGGCGAGCCTCCACCGAATTTCGAATTACGAGAAGTGAAACCACTACCATGATGCGCAGCCACTATTGCGGCCAACTGAACGAGACCCTGGAAGGTCAGGAAATCACCCTTTGCGGATGGGTTCACCGTCGCCGCGACCACGGCGGGGTGATTTTCCTCGATATCCGTGATCGTGATGGTCTGGCCCAGGTGGTGTTCGATCCGGACCGCGCCGAGAGCTTCGCCGCCGCCGACCGTGTGCGCAGCGAGTACGTTGTCAAGATCACCGGCAAGGTTCGCCTGCGTCCGGCCGGTGCCGTGAACGCGAACATGGCCTCCGGCGCCATCGAAGT
Source organism: Pseudomonas antarctica (assembly GCF_001647715.1). Lineage (NCBI taxonomy): Bacteria > Pseudomonadati > Pseudomonadota > Gammaproteobacteria > Pseudomonadales > Pseudomonadaceae > Pseudomonas > Pseudomonas antarctica. The sequence continues at coordinate 5,152,360 of NZ_CP015600.1, read as the reverse complement.
GCTGGGCTACGAGCTGGAAGTGCTGAACGAGTCGGAAACCCCGCCGTTCCCACTCAACGAGTATTCCGACGTGGGCGAAGAAACTCGCCTGCGCTACCGCTTCCTGGACCTGCGTCGTCCGGAAATGGCCGAGAAGCTGCGTCTGCGTTCGCGCATGACCACCAGCATCCGCCGCTTCCTCGACGAGAACGGCTTCCTCGACGTCGAAACGCCGATCCTGACCCGGGCCACCCCGGAAGGCGCGCGTGACTATCTGGTGCCAAGCCGTACCCACGCCGGCTCCTTCTTCGCCTTGCCGCAATCGCCGCAGCTGTTCAAACAACTGCTGATGGTGGCCGGCTTCGACCGTTACTACCAGATCGCCAAGTGCTTCCGCGACGAAGACCTGCGTGCCGACCGCCAGCCTGAATTCACCCAGATCGACATCGAGACCAGCTTCCTCGATGAAAAAGAGATCATGGGCCTGACCGAACAAATGATCCGCAACCTGTTCAAGGAAGTGCTGGACCTGGAGTTCGGCGAGTTCCCGCACATGACCTTCGAAGAAGCCATGCGCCGCTACGGTTCCGACAAGCCAGACCTGCGTAACCCGCTGGAACTGGTGGACGTGGCCGACCAGCTCAAAGCAGTCGACTTCAAGGTGTTCAGCGGCCCGGCCAACGACCCTAAATGCCGTATCGCCGCCCTGCGTGTACCAGGCGGCGCGAGCATGCCGCGCAAACAGATCGACGACTACACCAAGTTCGTCGGCATCTACGGTGCCAAAGGCCTGGCGTACATCAAGGTCAACGAGCGTGCTAACGGTGTTGATGGTCTGCAATCGCCGATCGTGAAAAACATCCCGCTGGACAACCTGAACGCGATCCTCGATCGCGTTGGCGCGGTTGACGGCGACATCGTGTTCTTCGGTGCCGACAAAGCCAAGATCGTCAGCGAAGCCCTGGGCGCGCTGCGGATCAAGCTGGGCCACGACCTGGACCTGCTGACCTGCAAGTGGGCACCGATGTGGGTGGTCGACTTCCCGATGTTCGAAGAGAACGACGACGGCAGCTTCAGCGCCTTGCACCACCCGTTCACTGCGCCGAAGTGCTCGCCGCAAGAGCTGGAAGCCAACCCCGCTGGAGCTCTGTCCCGCGCCTACGACATGGTGTTGAACGGCACTGAGTTGGGTGGCGGTTCGATCCGTATCCACCGCAAAGAGATGCAACAAGCGGTCTTCCGCCTGTTGGGCATCAACGAAGCGGAACAGGAAGAGAAATTCGGCTTCCTGCTCGACGCCCTGAAATACGGCGCGCCGCCGCACGGTGGCCTGGCGTTCGGTCTGGACCGTCTGGTGATGCTGATGACCGGCGCCCAGTCGATCCGTGAAGTGATCGCCTTCCCGAAAACCCAGAGTGCTGCGGACGTCATGACCCAGGCTCCGGGCGTGGTGGATGCCAAGGCCCTGCGCGAACTGCATATCCGTCTGCGTGAGGCGCCGAAGGCTGAGTAAGGCCGCTGCGTGAAAGCGCACTGAGGTTTACGCAGTCTAAAAAGGCGCATCTTCGGATGCGCCTTTGCGTTACAAGGGTTGTGCTTTAAAGAGAGAAGTCCGGCCTGGGGCTGGATCGATAAGGTTTCTAGAGAATTTCGGAGTTGTGTTATGGCTGGCCATTCCAAGTGGGCGAACATCAAGCACCGCAAAGAGCGTCAGGATGCCAAGAAAGGCAAGATCTTCACCAAGTGGATTCGCGAGCTGACCGTCGCTGCTCGCCAGGGTGGCGGTGACCCGGGCTCCAACCCGCGTCTGCGCCTGGCGCTGGACAAGGCGTTGGGCGCCAACATGAGCCGCGACATTATTGATCGCGCCGTGGCGCGTGGTGCCGGTGCAGCTGACACCGACGACATGGTCGAGCTGAGCTATGAAGGCTATGGCCCGGGTGGCGTGGCGGTGATGGTCGAGTGCATGACCGACAACCGCAACCGTACGGCGGCAGCCGTGCGCCATGCGTTCAGCAAATGTGGCGGCAACCTCGGCACCGACGGTTCGGTGGCCTACCTGTTCGAACGCAAGGGGCAGATCTCCTTCGCACCGGGCGTGGATGAAGACGCACTGATCGAAGCCGCCATGGAAGCGGACGCCGACGACGTAGTCACCAACGAAGACGGCTCCATCGACGTATTCACCTCGTTTGCCGGGTTCTATACCGTGCGTAACGCGTTGGAAGCGGCCGGTTTCAAAGGCACTGACGCGGAAATCGTGATGCTGCCGACCACCAGCGCCGAGCTGGACCTGGACGGCGCGCAGAAAGTGCTGAAGATGCTCGATATGCTCGAAGACCTGGACGATGTGCAGAACGTTTATTCCAATGCCGACATTCCAGAAGAAGTCGCAGCACAGCTAGTCTGAAAAATGATGTAGATCAACATGTGGGAGCTGGCTTGCCTGCGATAGCATCACCTCGGTTTAGAAGACGCACCGAGGTGCCTGCATCGCAGGCAAGCCAGCTCCCACAGTTGATCGATGTTGGCCGCAAGAATTGTGTTTCCCCCACCCCGCAGGCGTTATGACTTTAATCCTAGGTATCGACCCCGGTTCGCGCATTACCGGTTTTGGCGTGGTGCAACACACCCCGCGTGGCTGCGTCTACGTCGCCTCGGGCTGCATCCGCACTGGCGCGGGCGAGTTGGCCGAGCGCCTGCAGATCGTCTATCGCGGCGTGCGTGAAGTGATCCAGACCTACGGGCCGGTCACCATGGGCATCGAAAAAGTCTTCATGGCCAAAAACGCCGACTCCGCCCTGAAACTCGGCCAGGCCCGTGGCGCCGCGATCGTCGCCGGTGCGGAAGAGGGCATGGAAATCGCCGAATACACGGCGACCCAGGTCAAGCAGGCCGTGGTGGGCACCGGTGCGGCAAACAAGGAGCAGGTGCAGATGATGGTCATGCACATGCTCAAGCTCACCTCAAAACCGCAAATCGACGCCTCCGACGCCCTGGCCATTGCCATTTGCCATGCCCACACCCGCTCCAGCCTGTTGCCGCATGGCCTGGGCACGGCACGCAGTCGTGGCGGGCGGCTGCGTCTCTGATAGCATCAGCGCAATCGTTATTTCCGGTCAGGCCTTGTTCTGACCCCAAGCTTTAAGGATCTGAACCGTGATTGGACGCTTGCGCGGCACCCTGGCTGAAAAACAGCCGCCGCACCTGATTCTGGATGTAAATGGGTTGGGGTATGAGCTGGAAGTGCCCATGACCACCCTCTATCGCCTGCCGTCGATCGGCGAGCCAATAACGCTGCACACACATCTGGTGGTGCGCGAAGATGCGCAATTGCTCTATGGTTTCATAGGCAAGCGCGACCGCGACTTCTTCCGCGAACTGATTCGCCTCAATGGCGTGGGGCCCAAGCTTGCGCTGGCGTTGATGTCGAGCCTGGAAGTGGATGAATTGGTACGCGCTGTTTCGGCCCAGGACACCTCTGCGCTGACCAAGGTGCCGGGTGTCGGCAAGAAAACCGCGGAGCGCCTGCTGGTGGAACTCAAGGATCGCTTCAAGGCCTGGGAAGTCGTACCGAGCATGTTTGCCCTGGTGCCGAACCAGCCGGATATGCCGGTGGGGCAGGTTGCCAGTGCCGAAAGCGATGCCGTCAGCGCGTTGATCTCCTTGGGCTACAAGCCGCAGGAGGCCAGCAAAGCGGTGTCGGCCATCAAGGACAAGAACCTGAGCAGCGAAGACATGATCCGCCGAGCCCTGAAGGGAATGATTTAAGTGATTGAAGCTGATCGTCTGATCGCGGCCACCGGCCCGCGCGACCGTGAAGAGGTCCAGGACCGCGCCATCCGCCCCCTGAGCCTGGCCGACTACATTGGCCAGCCCACCGTGCGCGAGCAGATGGAGTTGTTCATCCAGGCCGCGCGCGGGCGCAGTGAGTCCCTCGACCACACGTTGATCTTCGGTCCGCCGGGGCTGGGTAAAACCACGCTGGCCATGATTATCGCCCATGAAATGGGCGTGTCGATCAAGTCCACCTCCGGCCCGGTGCTGGAGCGTCCGGGTGACCTGGCGGCGTTGCTGACCAATCTTGAACCCCACGACGTGCTGTTTATCGACGAGATCCACCGGCTGTCGCCGATCGTCGAAGAAGTGCTGTACCCGGCCATGGAAGACTTCCAGCTCGACATCATGATCGGCGAGGGCCCGGCGGCCCGCTCGATCAAGCTCGACCTGCCGCCTTTCACATTGGTCGGCGCAACCACCCGCGCGGGCATGCTGACCAACCCGCTACGAGACCGTTTCGGCATTGTGCAACGTCTAGAGTTCTATAGCACCGCTGACCTGGCGACCATCGTCAGCCGGTCTGCGAGCATTCTCGGCTTGCCCCTGGACCCGGAAGGCGCCTTTGAAATCGCCCGCCGGGCCCGTGGCACGCCACGGATCGCCAACCGTTTGTTGCGTCGCGTACGCGATTTTGCCGAGGTGCGGGCCAAGGGGCATATCACCAAGGCCGTGGCCGACCTGGCCTTGAACCTGTTGGATGTGGACGAGCATGGCTTCGATCATCAGGATCGACGTCTACTCTTGACCATGATCGAGAAGTTCGACGGTGGCCCGGTGGGCGTGGACAGCCTGGCAGCCGCCATCAGTGAAGAGCGCCATACCATTGAGGATGTGCTGGAGCCGTACCTGATCCAGCAGGGCTACATCATGCGCACGCCACGGGGGCGAGTGGTCACGCGCCACGCCTATTTGCACTTTGGGTTAAACATTCCGTCACGATTGGGCGAGATGCCTGTAGTAGACGAATTCCTCGATGCAGTGGACGATTAAAAAGGTCACGCCAGTCGATTTATCTGAAGTTTGTGCTGTCCTAGTGGCTGGTGTCGTCATTCAGTCGTTAGAAATGTTGCTTGGAATGAAAAAACAGTTGCCTGGCCGGATTGGCAACCTGAGGAGTAAGCACTAGAGTATGCGCGCGCAAAACGGGGATCAGTCGTTCGTACATCGCTGTCGCGTTTATTACGAGGACACCGATGCTGGCGGCATCGTGTATTACGTCAACTACCTCAAGTTCATGGAGCGGGCTCGAACCGAGCGGCTACGGGAGTTGGGCTTTGCCCAATCCACGCTTGCGGGGGAAGACCTGTTGTTTGTCGTGCATTCCAGCGAGGCGCGTTACCACGCACCGGCGCGGCTGGACGATGAACTGCTGGTCAGCGCGCAAGTAATCGAATTGAACCGTGTCAGCCTGCGCTTTAAACAGCAAGTCAGGCGGGCAACGGATGCAACGCTGCTCTGTGAGGGGCAGTTCCTGGTGGCCTGTGTGCGCACCAATAGTTTGAAACCCCGGGCCATTCCCGAAGCTCTACGTGCGGCCTTTGCCGGCGTAAGCGGCGCGGGTAAACAATCAAAGCAGGAGATTTAGCGTGGAACCTACCGTCGTCGACCATTCCTCCATGTGGAGCCTGGTCAGCAATGCCAGTGTTGTGGTTCAACTGGTAATGCTGATCCTGGTAGCCGCATCGGTTACCTCTTGGGTCATGATTTTTCAGCGCAGCAACTTGCTGCGTGCCGGTCGACGTGCCCTGGAGAGCTTCGAAGAGCGCTTCTGGTCGGGTATCGACCTGTCCAAGCTGTACCGTCAGGCGGGCAGCAACCCGGACCCGGATTCGGGCGTCGAGCAGATCTTCCGCGCCGGCTTCAAGGAATTCTCGCGCCTGCGCCAGCAGCCGGGCGTCGACCCTGAAGCGGTCATGGAAGGTGTGGCCCGTGCCATGCGCGTCGCGATTTCACGCGAAGAAGAGAAACTGGAGCAGAGCCTGCCGTTCCTCGCTACCGTCGGCTCCGTCAGCCCGTACATCGGTCTGTTCGGCACCGTCTGGGGGATCATGAACTCCTTCCGTGGCCTGGCTCAGGCCCAGCAAGCGACCCTGGCCACTGTGGCCCCGGGTATCGCCGAAGCCCTGGTCGCTACCGCGATCGGCCTGTTCGCTGCTATCCCAGCAGTAATCGCTTACAACCGTTTTGCCGCACGCGGCGAAACCTTGATCAGCCGTTACTACACCTTCGCCGACGAGTTCCAGGCGATCCTGCACCGTAAAGTGCACACCAGCGAAGAATAAGCAGGTAATTCCCAATGGCTTTAATCGCTCGAGCTCGCAAAAAGCGCAAGCCGGTCGCCGAGATGAACGTAGTGCCCTACATCGACGTGATGTTGGTGCTGCTGGTCATCTTCATGGTGACCGCGCCGATGCTCAATCAGGGCGTGAAGGTTGATCTGCCCAAGGTTTCCAGCGAAGCCTTGCCGCAAGACAACAACACTCAGGTCCTGACCATTTCGATCAAGGCTGACAAGACCTATTACTGGAACCTTGGCAGCGAAGTCGACACTCAGAAACAGCAGGACAAGGCCATGACCTTGCCGCAGATGACCGACGCCGTGACCAAGATCATCCGGTCCGGCAACGAAGGCGGCAAGCACACGCAAGTGTTCATTCGCGGCGACAAAGTGGTCGACTATGGCTCCGTCATGGGTGCCATGGGTGGGCTGCAGAAGGCCGGCGTCGGTAACGTTGGCTTGATTACCGAGGCGCCCTGATGCACCAACAGCGAGAGCCGTCCGCCTCGGAAAGCTTCTTCTGGCCTAGCGTCTGGGCAATTGCCCTGCACGTCCTGGTGTTTGGCATGCTGTTCGTCAGCTTTGCCATGACCCCGGACCTGCCGCCAGCCAAGCCGATCGTGCAGGCGACCCTGTATCAGCTGAAATCGAAAAGTCAGGCCACTACCCAGACCAATCAGAAGATTGCGGGTGAGGCCCAGAAGTCGGCTGCGCGCCAGACCGAAGTCGAGCAGATGGAACAGAAGAAGGTCGAGCAGGAAGCGGTGAAGGCTGCTGCGGAACAAAAGAAAGAAGAGGCGGCTCAAAAGGCCGAGGAATCGAAAAAGGCTGACGAAGCCAAGAAAGCTGACGAGGCGAAAAAGGCTGATGAAGCCAAGAAAGCCGACAAAGCTGCCGAAGCTAAAAAGGCTGAAGAGAAACAACTGGCTGATATAGCCAAGAAGAAGTCTGAAGAAGAAGCCAAAAAAGCGGCCGAAGAAGAGGCCAAGAAAAAGGCCGCTGAAGACGCCAAGAAAAAGATAGTCGAAGACGCGAAGAAGAAAGCCGCCGAAGACGCCAAGAAAAAAGCTGAAGCAGACGAGGCGAAGAAAAAGATCGCCGACGACGCGAAGAAGAAAGCTGCCGCCGACGCCACCAAGAAAAAGGCCCAGGAAGCAGCACGTAAATCCGCCGAAGAGAAAAAGGCCCAGGCCTTGGCAGATTTGCTTTCCGACACGCCGCAGCGTCAGCAAGCCTTGGCCGATGAACGTGGTGATGAAGTCGCGGGCAGTTTCGACGACCTGATTCGGGCACGGGCAGCGGAAGGCTGGACACGTCCACCTTCGGCACGCAAAGGTATGACAGTAGTGCTGCAGATCGGCATGTTGCCGGACGGTACGGTGACTTCGGTCAGCGTGGCCAAGTCCAGTGGTGACGGTTCGTTCGACAGTTCGGCGGTTGCCGCGGTCAAGAACATTGGCCGGTTGACCGAGATGCAGGGAATGAAACCAAGCGACTTCGCTCCCTATCGTTCATTCAAGATGACATTCACACCTGAGGATCTAGCCTTGTGAGAAACCTTCTTCGAGGAATGCTTGTCGTTATTTGCTGTATGGCAGGGATAGCGGCGGCGGATGAAAAGAACATCCTGGTCACCAGCGGTAGTGATCGGGCCACCCCGATCGCGGTAGTACCGTTCGGCTGGCAGGGCGGCAGCGTGCTGCCGGACGACATGGCCCAGATCGTCAGCGACGACCTGCGCAACTCCGGCTACTACGCGCCGATTCCGAAAGGCAACATGATCAGCCAGCCGAACCAGGCCAGCGAAGTTGTGTTCCGTGACTGGAAGGCCGTTGGCGCCCAGTACCTGATGGTCGGCAACATCACGCCAGCCGGTGGTCGCCTGCAGATCCAGTACACGTTGTTCAACGTGGCTACCGAGCAGCAGGTCTTGACCGGCAGCGTATCGGGCACCGCCGAACAACTGCGGGACATGGCCCACTACATCTCGGACCAGTCGTTTGAAAAACTCACCGGTATCAAAGGTGCGTTCTCGACACGCCTGCTTTATGTAACGGCTGAGCGTTTCTCTGTAGACAACACTCGTTATACGTTGCAGCGCTCGGACTACGACGGTGCACGCGCCGTGACCTTGCTGCAGTCCCGTGAGCCAATCCTGTCGCCGCGCTTTGCGCCGGATGGCAAGCGTATTGCCTACGTGTCTTTCGAACAGCGCCGTCCGCGTATCTTCGTCCAGCACATCGATACTGGCCGTCGTGAGCAGATCACCAACTTCGAAGGCCTCAACGGCGCACCTGCATGGTCACCGGATGGTTCGCGCCTGGCATTCGTGCTGTCCAAGGATGGCAACCCGGATATCTACGTGATGAACATGGCTTCGCGCCAGATCAGCCGAGTTACCAGCGGCCCGGGCATCAACACCGAACCGTTCTGGGGTAAGGATGGTTCGACCATCTATTTCACCTCTGACCGTGGCGGCAAGCCTCAAATCTACAAAACAAGCGTAGGTGGCGGTGGCGCAGAACGCGTGACCTTTATTGGTAACTACAATGCCAACCCTAAGCTTTCGGCTGATGAAAAGACGTTGGTGATGATTCACCGTCAGGATGGTTTCACTAATTTCCGGGTTGCGGCCCAGGATTTGCAGCGTGGAACGGTAAAAATCCTCACAGACACCAACCTTGATGAGTCAGCTACTGTTGCGCCCAACGGCACCATGGTAATCTACGCCACCCGCCAGCAGGGCCGGGGAGTCTTGATGCTCGTGTCCATTAATGGACGCGTAAGGCTCCCGCTTCCTACCGCACAAGGCGAAGTCAGAGAACCGTCCTGGTCCCCTTACCTGAACTGACGCGGCGCTACAAAAAGATTTGCTTAACACACTGGGGTTCATTAGGAGTTTCACGATGGAAATGCTGAAGTTTGGTAAGTTTGCTGCTCTGGCTCTGGCTCTGTCCGTAGCCGTTGGTTGCTCGTCTAAAGGCGGCGACAATGCCGGTGAAGGCGCAGCTGTTGATCCAAACGCTGGTTACGGCGCTAACACTGGTGCAGTTGACGGCTCCCTGAGCGAAGAAGCTGCTCTGCGCGCTATCACCACTTTCTACTTCGAATACGACAGTTCGGACCTGAAGCCAGAAGCCATGCGCGCTCTGGACGTTCACGCGAAGGACCTGAAAGCTAACGGCGCTCGCGTTGTTCTGGAAGGTAACACCGACGAACGTGGTACTCGTGAGTACAACATGGCACTGGGCGAGCGTCGTGCGAAAGCCGTTCAGCGCTACCTGGTACTGCAAGGTGTTGCTCCGGGCCAACTGGAACTGGTTTCCTACGGTAAAGAGCGTCCAGTTGCTACTGGCCACGACGAGCAGTCCTGGGCTCAAAACCGTCGCGTCGAACTGCGTAAGTAATTCGTCATGCGAACGTGCCGTCGTGCTCTAACTGTATTGGCTCTCAGCCTCGCACCGCTTGCGGTGTGGGCTGCGGTTCCTGTGGAAGATAGCAACTCTGGCTATAACAATAGCGGGAGCAGTTATCCGCCAGCGGGTTATGGCACGAACGGCGCCTATGCTGGGGGGGCGGCTACGTCCGCCCCCTCGGCACAGGGCGAACTGTTCAACCAGCTGCAACGCATGCAGGATCAATTGTCGCAGCAACAAGGCACCATTGAAGTTCTGCAGAATCAAGTGAACCAGCTGAAGCAAGAAGGCCTGGAGCGTTACCAGGATCTTGATCGACGTATTGGAGCCGGCGTAACACCTGCCGCAACTCCTGATAATTCTTCTGCCGGTGGCGCGCCAAGCGCTGCCGCCGGTGGTGCCGCAGCAGGGGCAGCGGCTGCTGGCCAAGCCCCTGCCGCGAGCAGCGAACCGGGTGATCCGGCGAAGGAAAAACTGTATTACGACGCAGCCTTCGACCTGATCAAAGCCAAGGATTTCGATAAGGCCAGCCAGGCTTTTACCGCATTCCTGCGCAAATACCCGAACAGCCAATACGCGGGCAATGCCCAGTACTGGTTGGGTGAGGTGAACCTGGCAAAGGGTGATTTACAAGCGGCGGGCCAGGCATTTGCCAAGGTCAGCCAGCTGTACCCAAAGCACGCCAAGGTGCCTGACTCGCTGTACAAACTGGCTGACGTAGAACGCCGCCTGGGTCATACCGACAAGGTCAAAGGCATTCTGCAGCAAGTGGTTGCCCAATATCCGGGTACGTCTGCTGCCCAGTTGGCCCAGCGGGATCTGCAGCGCTTGTAAGCGATGTAGCCCGTTTAGAAGAAACCCGCGCCTGGCGCGGGTTTTTTCGTTAGAATCCACGCCCTTTTATGAAACACGCTTCCCGGGGTTGGCGCGTTGGCGCAATCCCTTGAAGTGCCTGACGGAGGCGGACAGCCTGTTTAGCTGTTACGCCCGTGGCGACTATGCAAGACACATTACGTATTACCGAAGTTTTTTACTCGTTGCAGGGTGAAACGCGAACCGCTGGCCTGCCCACCGTATTTGTACGGCTGACCGGCTGCCCGTTGCGTTGCCAATACTGTGACAGCGCCTACGCTTTCAGTGGCGGCACTGTGCGCACTCTCGACGATATCCTTGAGCAGGTTGCCGGCTTCAAGCCGCGCTACGTCTGTGTGACCGGTGGCGAGCCTCTGGCCCAGCCCAATGCCATCCCGTTGCTCAAGCAACTGTGTGATGCCGGTTACGAAGTCTCGCTGGAGACCAGCGGTGCCCTGGACATCTCTGCTGTGGATTCGCGCGTAAGCCGAGTGGTCGATCTGAAGACGCCAGGCTCCAAGGAAGCGCACCGTAACCTTTACGAGAACATCGATCTGCTGACGGCCAACGATCAGGTCAAGTTCGTGATCTGTTCGCGTGACGATTATGACTGGGCGGCTTCCAAGCTGATCCAATACGGCCTCGACCGCCGTGCCGGCGAAGTGCTGTTCTCGCCGAGCCATCATGACCTGAACGCCCGCGACCTGGCCGACTGGGTCGTGGCGGACAACCTGCCGGTACGCCTGCAATTGCAGTTGCATAAATACCTGTGGAATGACGAGCCGGGGCGCTGACATGACGGATCAAAAACGCGCCGTCATCTTGCTGTCCGGCGGCCTTGACTCCGCCACCATGGTTGCCATGGCGCAGGCGCAAGGCTACCGCTGCTACACCATGAGCTTCGACTACGGCCAACGCCACCGCGCCGAGCTGGACGCCGCCGCGCGTGTCGCCCGTGACCTGAGTGTGGTCGAGCACAAAGTGATCGGACTCAACCTCAATGGCATCGGCGGCTCGGCTCTTACCGACAGCAGCATCGATGTGCCCGAGGCGCCCAGCGAAGGCATCCCGCTGACCTACGTGCCGGCGCGCAATACCGTGTTCCTGTCGCTGGCCCTTGGTTGGGCCGAAGTATTGAATGCCCGTGACATCTTCATCGGCGTCAATGCACTGGACTACAACGGTTATCCGGACTGCCGTCCAGAGTACGTCGAGTCATTCGAGCGCATGGCCAACCTGGCGACCAAGGCTGGTGTGGAAGGGCAAAGCTTTCGTATCCAGGCCCCGCTGCAGAACATGAGCAAGGCAGACATTGTGAAGGCTGGCGTAGGACTTGGCGTGGATTACGCGCTGACTGTTTCCTGCTACCAGGCAGACGATGCTGGCCGCGCTTGTGGGAAATGTGACGCTTGCCGACTGCGTGCAGAAGGCTTCCAAACGGCCGGAATTACAGACCCAACGCGTTATTTCTGATTTATTTCAAATAAGGTGTTGAATAATCCTTAGAAATCAGTATTATACGCGCCACAACACAGCGGGTCGTTAGCTCAGTTGGTAGAGCAGTTGGCTTTTAACCAATTGGTCGTAGGTTCGAATCCCACACGACCCACCATTTTTGGCGGTTTAGAAAATCCGGAAGGCCCACGCAAGTGAGGATTTCCGGGTTTTTTTTTGCCTGGGATTTGGTTGAGAAGTAGAGCCTGGGTGAGGGGTTACCACTAAAGCCGGTGCAGGGGGCGTGCCGTCGCGGCGTTCGCTACGCGAGGTTTCAATAGAATGTCTTGAGTGATGGGCAACTCAGATATATCTCCCGCAATTGTCAGTTATAGACCTTATCTGCTTTAGGAAAAGTCCACGCCGTCCGAGCGCTCTTTCTGATAGCGCGGTTTGGTGTCAGCCATTTACTGTCATATCGTGAAATGTGCGTACAAGTCGTCAGTTGCCTTGATCGAAATCAGCAATTATTTACAGCCGACAATGACGACGTTCACACCGCTAGGGCATTCATCGGTGTCAGCACTATGGATGCGTGTGAGGCCTTATAACCATGCCTATGAACGGGCATTGCATTGACGCCTATTGATGGCTGTTCCAAAAGAGGGCTGTGGTTGTTATGAATATCTACCGTTCGCAACTTTCTCCACAAGCAATACATGTTCAACTGCCAACACAATCGCCAGCGAGTGTGACGGTAAAAAAATCTGAAGACAGTGCTTCGCGTACTCCGCTTATTTCCGATGCCTCAGTGCTCGATAAAGTAAGCGATCCAAAATTTGAAATGAAGAAAGAGTTCACATCCCCCAACGGATTGTTTGGTGTGAAGTACTCGCTTGCCGCTCCGCGCCCTGGGTTGAGCAACATTACGTTCCCTATCATTATCGACGAAGGTCTTCAAAAAAAGGCTGACAAGGACGCAGGGATTTACTACGCGATGATGTTCGGCGTCAATACTGAGAAAGGTACAGCCCTTGGTCGTGGCTATATCGGGATGCAACCCCGAGGGGATGGCAAGGCGCTGATTATTTTTTCCGGATATGGCCCGCATTTCAATGCGCCCAAAGGGCGTGCTGAATTTGATGGGGTAACAGGCGCGAGCAATAGCACCTTGGTGGACTTTAAGTTTGGCAATAAGTATGAACTTACTGTCGAACGAGACCCCGCAGCCCCGCGAATTTTGAGCGCCTATGTTCAGGATGTTACGGATCCTGATAACCCTGGGCCAAAACAACATGTCAAAGATATATACGTCGATCAGAATGTTGCGCTAGCGGGTAGTGACGCTGGCTTCGTCGAACAATACGGCGCGAAAATAAATAAAAGCTCGCAGATAGCGCCTACCCGCGGTAGTTTTTTTGCACCCTTTACTACTGATGACAAGGGGGATGTAAAGGTGGGTGAAATCATGAGCACAGGTCTGTATGGCAGGTATAAAAATTCGACGGTAGGTAAACAGCATATTGTCAAAGAACAGGGCATAGGTAAGGAGTTGGAGTTCTCTTTGCAAGGTGTTGGCTCTTAGGCGCAAACTGACGGCTGGCAGTATAGGTAGTGTTTTCGAAGGGCCTGTAAAACTTTATTCCCACCGCCTTATGGCGGTTTAGAAAATCCGGACGGCTCACGCAAATGAGGCGTTCCGGATTTTTTGGTTAAAGAGTATTGGCGTCCGCTCAACCAAACCGCCCGGTAATATAGTCCTCCGTCTGCTTCATCTGCGGCTTGGTGAAGATCTCGTCCGTATTCCCATACTCAATCAATTCCCCCATGAACATGAACGCGGTGTTGTCCGACACCCGCGCGGCTTGCTGCATGTTGTGGGTCACGATGATCACCGTGTACTGCGTCTTCAACTCTGTAATCAACTGCTCGATACGCCCGGTCGAGATGGGGTCGAGCGCTGAGGTCGGTTCGTCCAGCAGTAACACCTGCGGTCGCAGGGCAATGGTGCGCGCGATGCACAGTCGCTGTTGCTGGCCACCCGAGAGGCTCTGCGCGCTCTGGTTGAGTTTGTCTTTCACTTCATCCCACAGGGCGCCGCCGCGCAAGGCTTGCTCGACGCGGTCATTCATTTCACGCCGGGACAATTTTTCATGATGGCGCACCGCGTAGGCGATGTTGTCGAAGATCGACATTGGAAACGGCACGGGCTTCTGGAACACCATGCCCACATGGCTGCGCAGGCGGTTCATCGAGTAGCCGGGGGCGAGGATGTTTTCGCCATTGAGCAGCACTTCGCCACGCGCTTCCTGCTTGGGGTACATCGAGTAGATGCGATTGAACACCCGCAGCAAGGTGGACTTGCCGCAGCCCGAGGGACCGATGATGGCGGTGATGCGCTTTTCCGGAATGTCGATGTCGATGGATTTCAGGGAGCGTTGGTTGTTGTAGAAAAACTCCAACCCGCGCACCTGGATTTTGGTTTTTTCGTGAGCAATGCCGGTGGCGTCCATCAGTGAGACCTATTGCGTAAAAGAATCAGGCGGGATGCCAGGCTGAGTACCAGCACGAACAGCGTGAGGACCAATGCACCGGCCCACGCGAGCGCATGCCAGTCGTCGAACGGGCTCATGGCGTACTGGAAAATAACCACAGGCACACTGGCAATCGGCTTGAGCAGGTTGCTGCTCCAGAACTGATTGCCGAAGGCGGTGAACAGCAGCGGGGCCGTTTCCCCGGTAATCCTGGCCAGCGCGAGCAGGATGCCGGTGACCACGCCGGCTTTGGCCGCTCTCAACACGATCTGCAGCGTCAGCTTCCATTGCGGCACACCCAGTGCCAGGGCCGCCTCGCGCATGGTCGAGGGTTGTAGCTGGAGCATTTCATCGGTGGTGCGTACCACCACCGGAATTACCAGCAGGGCCAAGGCCAATGCCCCCGCGATGGCAGAAAAGCCGACCTGATGATTGGTCAGCAGGTTGAGCGGCAAGATGACGCCGGTGTAGATGAACAGCCCCAGCACAATTGACGGCGCGGACAGCAGAATGTCGTTGATGAACCGCACGGTAGTTCCCAGGCGCGAGTGTCGTGCGAACTCTGCCAGCCAGATGCCCGCCATCAGCCCGATGGGTGTGCCGATCAGCAACGCGATAGCGGACATCAGTGCGCTGCCATAAAACGCATTGGCCAGGCCGCCTTCGGTGCCGGGCGGTGGGGTCATCTGGGTAAACAGGCGCAGGTTGAGCGCCTGGAAGCCGTTGATGATGGTCGTCACTAAAATCCACGCCAGCCACAGCAGGCCAAAGGCCGTAGCGCCGCAACTGAGGAACATGGCCACGCCGTTTTTAAGCGCGCGTGTTCGATAAAGGCGTTCGTTCGCGTTCATAGCCCTTCCTTACGCGACAGGCGCATCAGCATCAACCGCGCCAATGCCAGTACGATGAAGGTCACGATAAACAGCAGGAAGCCCAAGGCGATCAGCGCCGAGCGATGCAGGTCGGTGTAGGCCTCGCTGAACTCGTTGGCGATGACGGACGCGATGGAACTGCTGGGCATCAGCAACGAGGCGGAAAACTGCTGGGCGTTACCCAGTACGAAGGTCACGGCCATGGTCTCGCCAAGGGCACGACCCAGGCCGAGAAAGATGCCGCCGACCACCGCCGACCGGGTGTAGGGCAAGACGATGTCCCACACCACTTCCCACGTGGTGCTGCCCAAGGCGTAGGCGGATTCTTTCAACTGTGTCGGCACACTGCGAAACACCTCATGCATCACCGACGTGATAAACGGCATGATCATCACCGCCAGCACGATGCCGGCGGTCAGCATGCCAATCCCCAGCGGTGGGCCCTGGAACAGCGAGCCGACAAAGGGCAGGGCGCCCAGGTAGTCATTGATCAAGGGCGACAGGTGTTCGGCCATAAACGGCCCGAAAACGAACAGGCCCCACATGCCATAGATGATCGATGGAATACCAGCGAGCAATTCAATGGCTGAGGCGACCGGCATCTTCAGCCAGGGCGGCGCGACTTCCGTGAGAAAAATCGCGATGCCGAAACTGACCGGGACGGCAATCAGCAAGGCCAGAAACGAGGTCACCAGGGTGCCGTAGATCGGCACCACGGCGCCAAAGTGGTTATTGACCGCATCCCACTCGGTGCTGGTGATGAAATCGAAACCAAAGGTCTTGAACGCCAGTGCGCCTCCCCAAAGCGTCGAGGCTGCAATGGCTGCCAGCAGCAGTAAGACCAACATGGCTGCGCCGAACAGTGTGCGTTTGAACCACAGATCGTGGCGTTGATCGCGGGCCGCGCGGCTGTCGCTCCGTGAGTCGCCCGCGTGAGTTGTCATAACCAGGGTTTGGACGCTTTCGTTCATATCAGATGTGCTCACCGCCTTCCTCAAGCAATGAGGAAGGCGGTCATAGGGCGAATCAGTTGGTGAAGTCAGACTTCCAGTAACCTTCGATTCGCGTCACCAGAGAGTCCGGCAATGCTACGTAGTCCAGTGCCGCTGCCTGTTGCTGACCTTTTTCCAGTGACCACTTGAAGAAGCTGAACGCCGCCTGGCTCTGCTCGGCGTTCTTGGGCTGCTTGTACATGATGATCCAGGTGGTGGCCGTAATCGGCCACGCGCCTTCGCCTGGCGCGTTGGTCATGATCAGGTTGAAGTCTTTGGCGTTGGCCCAGTCGGCGGTGTCAGCGGCGGCCTGGAACGCCTTGGCGTCAGGTTTGACGAACTTCCCCGAAGCATTCTTCAACTGGGCGTACGTCATCTTGTTCTGTAAGGCGTAGGCGTATTCCACAAAGCCGATGGAGTTTTTGATCTGCTTCACGTAGGCAGAAACGCCTTCGTTACCCTTGCCACCCACGCCTACCGGCCAAGGCACGGTGGTGCCGAAGCCGATCTTGGTTTTCCAGCTCTCGCTGACTTTGGACAGGTAGTTGGTGAAGTTGTACGAAGTGCCCGAGCCGTCGGAGCGGTGCACCACGGTGATGTTCGCCACCGGCAGGTTCAAGCCGGGGTTGAGCGCAGCAATTGCCGGGTCGTTCCAGGCCTTGATGTCACCGAGAAAGATCTTCGCCAGGACGTCACCATCGAGTTTCAACTGGCCTGCGGCCACACCTTCGACGTTCATCACCGGCACGATGCCGCCAATCACGCTGGGGAACTGGCCCAGGCCGCCGGCTTTGAGTTCATCGGCGGACAGCGGCGCGTCAGAGGCGCCAAAGTCAACGGTGGCCGCCTTGATTTGGGCGATACCGCCGCCGGAGCCGATTGACTGGTAGTTGATGCGGTTGCTGGAGTTCTTACTGTAGTCCTGTGACCACTTGGACAGCACCGGGTAGACGAAGCTCGACCCGGCACCGGTAACGTCAGTGGCGTGGGCCACGCCGCTCAGGCACAGGGCGGTCAACAAAACGGACAGACTTTTTTTGCTCGGCAACATCACGACAACACCTCAAGGAAGGGGTAAGTGGATAGGTCCACCTGTCTAAGACGTGACGATTTAATTCCTGGGATGTGTCTGTTTAATGACGGTTTGGCTTTATGAAGAAACATTTAGAAATGTTTACCCCGGTGAAAACGGGCTTAACCTTTTCCACCGGGGCATTGCTGCTTAGTTGACGTCCTGATCAATCCCCGCCTGCAATTGCTGGCTGTCACTGTGCCCGCCTACCCGCAGCGGCCCAAGGTTGATGGCTTGATCCTTACGTGTGGCGTCGTCCTGTTTCTGGGTTAATTCGTCCTTGGCGCCCAGCACCAGGTTGACCGGTGATTTTGAAACGTTCAGCCCGACATCGACGCGATAATCGCTGCCTGCCAACGTCGTTGCCTTCACCTTGGAACCGCCCAGATCGACGTTGCCTGCCGGCGCGCTGATCCGTGCGCCGGTCAGGTGCGTTTCACCGCTCACCTGCAGATTGACGCCCTGAGTACCCCGGATACCGGACGCTTGAGTGACGCTGTCTTTGGCGACATGGCTGACATCCAGGTTCAAGGTCGGGGTGTAGGTGGTTTTACCGCTCTTGTCACCGAACAGCACGCTTTCTGCGGTATCAGCCACCGAGCTGCCTGGGGTGTTCTTGCCACTGACGGCAACGCTGTCACTGGTTTTTGGCCAAACCTTATCCTTGAGGTTGGACAGGTGAGAGCCCAAAGCATCCTTCTTGTCCGCGAGGTACGTCTTGGCCTTGTCGACGCGGGTACCGATCGCTCCACGGGGTTGCGGGTTCACGTCGTAGCTGTCGCTACGGGTGAGTTTCTCGCCCAGGCGCTCCTTGGCGTTGGCCACGTTTTCCTTGGCTGAAGCGAGGTGTTCGGTGCCCTTGTCGACGGCGTTCTCCAGCTTTTCGCGGTGCTTGTCGAAGGCGCCCTCGGCCTTGGCTTGCACCTTGTCCTTGAGCGGCCCGGTGGTCTTGGCCAGTTTGTTGACCACGCCGGGCTGGTTTTTCTCGACGTCGAGCTTGGCATCGACATTGACCTGAGTACTGCTGATGTGGTCCTGGCGACTCTCGACCACCAAGTCCCCGTCAACCTTGCCGCTCACCTGACCCGCTTCGATCCGTGCGCCAGCCAGGTGGGTATCGCCGGCACTGTTGATCGTCACGCTATCTGCCTTGATCAGGCTGTCGTGCTGTGCAGTGCTTTGCAGGTGATCCACATCGACCTTGGCCCGGGCATTGATGCCAAGTTGGGTCTTGGGTGTGTCGTGCTCACCGGCATCGGCCAGGGTGGTCTTGCCGCCACTGCCGCCCGCGCCGAGGGTGACGCCCCAGCTGTCATGGGCCTGAGTGGACTGCGCCGACTCTTGCAGGACGCCGCCTTTTTGCGCGTCGAGTTTGACGCTGGCAGCGGTGATCTGCGTGCCTTGCAAGTGGATGGCATCCTTCGCATCCGCGCCGCTGGCGAGGCTGACCTTGCCGTTGCTGTGCAACTGCCCAACGACTGCAGTCTGATCGTTTTCGGCGACCTTGCCGATGTTGAAGTTGGCGCTCAGGTTGCCGGTCTTGCCGCTGCTTTCGGCACTGCTGGTCTTGCCGGCACCGACGGTCAGGCCGCCGCCCAGGTTGCTGCCGTTACTCACGTGGGTGTCGGTTGCCGCCTGCAGGTCCAGCTTGCCGCCGGAAGTCAGGCTGATATCGCCGGTGTTGGCGGTGCTGCTGCCGACCTGTGTGCCTTGCAGGGTCATGTCGCCGCCGCTGCTGAGTGCGATGGGCCCGCTGCCCTGAAGCGTCGCGACACGTGCCTGGCTGTCGCGGGTGTCCAGTTGCTTATGGTCCAACTGCACACCGGCACCGAGGTTGACGTTTGTGCCGTTCGCGCCTGGCGCCGTGCCCACGGTCAATGAACCATTGCCGCGCAGACTGCTGCTGGTTTCGCTCTGGGTATCGTTGGCCTGATTGAGCGCCAACTCACCCCCCGCCTTGAGGTTGATGCCCGCCTGGCCACCGTTGAACTGGCTGCCCTCATAACGTACATCGCCCTTGGCCTCGATGTTCACGCCTTGGGTGGCGGCGTAGCTGCCGACCACCGCCGTGCTGGCGGTTTGGCTCACGTCGCTGCTGCCGCCTGTGCCGCTGCCGCGTAGGTTCAGGTCTTCACCGGTGGTGGTGTAGACCCGCACGCCCGCCTTGGCGTCCACGCCTTGCTCGCTGCTGCTGTGGGTATTGGCCGCCGCCGTGGCGACATGCTCGCCGGCATCGATCTTCAGGCCGCCATCGGTGGCGCGGTATTGAGTGCCTTCATCCTGCAACTTGCCGGCAACATTGACCTGCACCGTGGCACCACTGAACTGGCTGACCACGGCCGTGCTGTCCTGCTGTGTGCGACTTTTGCTGGTATGACCGACTTCCACATCCAGTCCGACATTGGGTTGCTCGAAGGCATCGAGCAAACCTGGCTGATGGAATTTAGCCTGGGCCATGCCTTCGATCGCTTTTTCGATAGGCCGGGTGACACCTTTGTATTCGACATTGGCGCCGACATCGGCGGTCCAACCGTTCTCCTTGTGGGTGCTGGTCTCGCTGTTATGCGCCGCCTGGTTATCGACCTGACCTGCATTGACCACTAACTCGGCACCGGCCTGGACCTGCGCGCCCTGGCTGGTGAGGGTGTTGCCGGCGTTGAGGGTCAGTTTGCCGGCCGCCGCGACGTTGCTGGTTTGCGCGGTGGTTGTACTGCGGGTGTCATTGCTGCTCTGGTGGCTGAACTGCGCGCCGTTGCCGGCGCGGTCAAGGCCTGCGGTGTAGTAGACGCCGCCGCCGATGGTGGTCTGGTCGGTGTCGCTGTGAGTGCTGTCATGGGCCGACAGCAGTTCGACGTTTTTGCCGCTCAAGGTCGCATCGCCCTCGGTGGCCTTGAGGTCGGAGCCCTTGATGCTTACGTCGCCACCGGCCGTAACGGCCACGCTGCCGCCGCTGAGGCTGGACGCCTGCTGTTGCGTGGTGTCGGTCTTGTTGGTGTGCTGCTGGTCTTCGTAGCTCACGCCGGCGCGGTACTGGCGGGTGCCATCGGCGGTTTCCCTGGCGTAGCCCTCAAAGCCTCGGGTGTGGGTGCTGGTGGTGTTGTGGGAGGTGTTTTCAGCAGCAGTGACCTTGATATCACCCTTGGCATCCGCCTGCAGTTCACCGGCGGCGGACACGTGTGAGCCGCTGACGTGGATGTCCTTGGCGCTTTGCAGCTTGAGGTTGCTGTCCGAGCGCAGGTTGCTGGCAACCACGGTGCTGTCCTTGAGGTTCTGGCGGCTTTCATCCTTGGCGATGCCGAAGAATTTGCTGTCCTTGCTGTAGCTATTGTCGTGGGACGTGTCTTGTACGCCGTCGATCACCAGCGAACCTTTGTCGCTGATCACGCTGGCCTGTTTGCCGCCACGGGCCTGGCTGCCGCTGATGCGCACTTCATCCGCCTTGACGATCAGCTTGCCGTCGGCGTTGACCTTGCTGCCGGTGTTCAAGGTTTTGCCTTTATCCCCGTCGCCGTTTTTGCCGAAGAAGCTGCCACCTGTCAGGTCGCCGGAGTACGCCGTATTACTGCTGCGTTGAGTGCGGCTGGCGCTGGTGATGTCCACTTGGCGGGCGGCCAATTGGAGGTCACCCGGTGTTTTCAGCTCGGCGCCTTGCAATTGCAGTTTCTGCTGGCTGGTCAGCTCCAGGGCCTTGCCGGCCTTGAGGCTGCTGGTGACGCTGCGCTGTTCGCTGCTGGAGGTGTCCCAGTTGGCTTTCCACAGGTGCTTGCGATGATTGCCCTGATCGCGTGTTTCATGGGTTTCGGTGGCAGCGATCACCTGAAGGTCGGCGCCGCTGTTGACGTGTAAAGCAGCCCCCGCTTCCACGTTGCTCGCTTTGATCTCGGTTTTGGCGCCGGACGAGAGCGCTGCGTCCTGTTGCGCTACGACCTTGTTGCCGTGCTGGCGCGAGTCCTTGTCGGTGGTGGTGCGGTCATAGGTTTCATAGGTGAACAGGAAGTTGCTGTTGTCCCACTGTTCACGCTTTTCCTGGAGCTTGCGGCTTTCCAGGCTGCCAAGCGTCAGGTTGCGGCCGGCGTCGAGTTTGACGTTGCGCGCGCTGACATCGGTGGCGGCCAGGCTCAGGTCCTTGGCGCTGTGCACGTCGACATCGCCCTGGCGGCTTTGCACGCTCGCGCGGGTGGCGTCGAGGCTGTTGGCGTGGACTTGGCCGCTGATATCGAGGTCGCCGGCCGAGCTGATCTTCACCCCGTCACGCCCCTCCACGTTTACGGCACCCACGCGCACGCCGGCGCCGTCGGCGGTGCTGACGATGTTGATGCGCCCGGCCTGCATCGCCCCGAACAGACGGGCGTCGATACGCTGGTCCTGGGTTTTGCTGGCCGGGTCTACCTGGTGCACCTGGCCGCTGGCGTAGTCGACCTGGTTGCGGCCGACGGTGAGGTTCAATTGATCACGCGCACTCAGGCGACCGTCGCTGTCGATGCGCGGCGCGATCAGGTTGATCGAACCCTCGCGGTTTTGCAGGCCTTGGCCTTGTACCGTCAGATGGCCACGGGCATCACGGGTGTTCAAGGCTTGCAGCTTGCCGTCGTTGAGTTCAGGGCGGCCCACCACCAGGCTGGCATTCGGGGTGTTGATGAAACTGCCGCCGTTGACAGAGATGCCGTTAGGGTTGGCCAGCACATAGTCGGCCGCCCGGCCAAAAATCTCCTGGGCGCCGTTGAGGGTTGAGGCGTTGCGGCTGATCACTTCGTTGAGGATCACGCTTGCCGCCTGGCCCTGGAACTGCGGGTTGGCTGCCAACTGCCCGGCGAGTTGGGATTGGCCGGCCTGCAAGGCGTTGTTCAGCACGACGCCCTGGCGGTCGACGTTGTAGTCCAGAAACTGGTTATGGGACAGGCCACCGGCATTCGGCGCGACGATGTTGATGATCGGCACGCCCCCCTGGTTTTGCAGTTGCGGCGTACCGCCGGGCCCTTCGACGACGGTCAACCCTGCGGCCACCACCAGTTGCGGCAGCAGAAACAGGCTGGCGATGGCCCAGCGCAGTCTGCCTTGAGGTGAAAGGTGAAACGTATGTGTGTCAGTCGGCATAAATAATTTCGCTCTGTGTTGGCTGATCCGCGACGTGCGTTGTTCGTTGCAACGCTGCTGTGGTGGTCAGGGATTACGGTTAATTCAGGCTAAACAGATATCGGCTCATATTTGCAGGCTCAGGCGCGTCAGCCACACATCCGGCTCCTGGGCAAAACCTGCGGGGGTGTTGAGGTTGCGTTGGTAATCGAGGTCGAGCTGCACGTTCTTCCAGCTCAGGTTGAGCCCGGCACTGGCAGCGCTCAGGCGTTGGCCTTGGGCGCCGTGTTCGCGTTTGACCCAGCCGTTGTCCAGGCCCAGGCGTGGCGTGATCTTGACCGCCAGGTCGCTGTTGAGCGGCAGGCGCAAGGTGTTGCGCCATACCGCGCCGATGGCTCCCGACGCGCTGTTTTCGCGGTAGCCACGCACGGCCGAGTCGTCGGTGCCCAGCAGTTGTTCAATGGCGGGCAGCGTGTCCGGGCTGTATTGCGCCGACAGCTGGCTCTGCCACTGCCACGGTTGGCCCAGCCATTGGCCGTTGCGCCATTGAGTCAGGTTGGCGCGGTACTTGTGGAATTGCGCCTGAGGCAGGTTTTTCTGCACGTGGTCGGCATCGCGATCGGCGCCGAACCAGGTCAGGCCTTGGGCGTAATTGACGTCGAGGTTCCACACCGCGCTGTTGAGCCAGAACAGGTTCACGCCGGCCTCGGCCACGGTCAGCGTTGGGCTCTGGATGCCCAGGCGAACCTTTTGCAGGTAGCTGTCGACGTCCTTGTAGGCCAGTTGCAGGTTGGCGCTGAGTTGATGGCCCTGGTCGCGCCACAACACCCGGTCGGTGCGCAAGCTGACCTGATCGGTGCGGCCGCTGTTATAAAACGTGGCGCTGCTGAGCTTGAAGGGCGAGCGGTATTCGGCATGGCTGGCGAACAGGCTGTAGGTCCAGTAGCCGTAAGGGATGGAATAAAACAGGCTGTTGCTGCGGCTGTAGCGCGGGCCGTGATTGAGCGTGTCGCTGAAGCTCAGGTTGAGCGAATCGTTGAGTTCCAACGGGCTGTCCAGGCTCAGGCTGATGGCATTGCGATCACGGCCGGTGCCGGCGCTGCCGAGGTTATCCACACCCAGTCCGAGCCCCCAACGCGAGGCCGTGCTGCGCGAGTGCAGGATGATTCGCGATGCGCCAGGTTCGCTGCCAGGGGCGATGTCGGCGGTGAGGTCCACCGAGCGCAGGCGATTGAGCTGGTCCAGGCCTTGTTCCAGGTCGCGCAGGTTCAGCGGCTTGCCGAGCATCCCGGGAAACGCTCCGCGTAACGACACGGGCAAGCTCTGGTCAGTCAATTCGACGGCTTCGACGTAGCCTTCTTCGACGTGAATATCCAGCGGGTGCCCAGCGGCCGGCGTGCTGATCAGGTACGGGCGGCTGGCGATGTAGCCGGCCTCAACGTACAGGCGGGTAATCTCGGCCAACAGGCGGTTGATCTGGGTGACGCCCATGCAGGCGGCCACATAGGGTTCGACGTGTTTGTTCAGCTCAGCGTTACTGAACAAGGTCACACCGGCCACGCGTGTACCGCGCAAGGGCCAGCAGCGTTGGTCTTTGGCGACCCCCTCAGGCAAGGCCGGTGTGGCCGGTTGCGCGCCGAAACTGCCTCTTTGTATCTGCCGCTGGCGTTGCTCGAGTTGCAGTTGTTGCAAGTCGCGCTGCTGTTGTTGCTGCAGGCGCAGGGCTTCC